>JAZRQE010000016.1:0-56548 GCA_045649545.1 Acutalibacteraceae bacterium | reverse complement strand
TGCGGAACTAACGGGTTAACCTCCGAAATGCCTGCCATTGTAGCGGCAAAAGACGAACCAACCGAACCACGCGAGCCAACCAAATAGCCCTTGCTTTCGGAATACTCAACCAACTTTTGAGCCGTAACATACATAACCGAGAAGCCATGACGAATAATCGAATCCAATTCACGCTCAAGGCGTTCTTTTACGACCTCAGGCAACGGGTCGCCGTAGATTTCGTGTGCTCTGCGATAGGTTTTTTCGGTCAAAATGTCGTCCGAACCTTCAATTTTAGGCGGATAGTTACCGCTTGGCACTGCGCGGACATTTTTATCTATCATTTCGGCAATTTTTTGAGGATTATCTACTACAACCTCTTTGGCTCGTTCACCTAAATACGAAAATTCTTCGAGCATTTCGTCGGTGGTCTTAAAATAAAGAGGTGCTTGGTCTTCGGCATCGGTAAAGCCCTGACCTGCCATTAAAATTGTACGAAGTCTTGCGTCTTCGGGGTCAAGAAAGTGAACGTCACCGGTTGCGACAACAGGCTTACCCAATTTATCCGCAATTTCTATAATCTTGCGGTTGAATCTGAGCAATTCTTCCTCGGTGTTAACAGTACCGTTGCGAAGCATAAACATATTGTTACCACGAGGCTGAATTTCAAGATAATCGTAAAACTCTGCCAATTTTAAGATTTCTTCATCCGATTTTCCATCCAAAATCGCACGGAAAATTTCACCCTGCTCACAAGCCGAGCCGACTATCAATCCCTCACGGTATTTATTAAGTACCGATTTCGGAATAAGCGGACGAGCCGGACGGGGTTTAGACGGATTAGCCTTATTAAAGGTTTTCAAATAATAATTCAAATTAGAATACGAAATCAAACGGTAAAGGTTTTTCAAACCTGCCTGATTTTTAACCAAAATTATTTGGTGATAACGGGTTAGCGTGGTCGAATCGACCCCGCCGTCAATACCGCCTTCTATTTCCTGATTGTCAATATCGTTAACGAAATAATCTTCAACGCCGTAGATAATTTTAAAATCGGCGTCCTCATTATCACTCATAATATCATCATACGCACTCATAGCGTCAGGGAACGCCTGTACAACACCGTGGTCGGTAATTGCAACTGCCTTGTGTCCCCACTTAAAAGCACGCTTAACAATGCTCTTTACGGGTGAAACGGCATCCATTTGCGACATACTTGTGTGTAAATGCAACTCAACACGTGTTTCCTCGGCATTGTCAGTTTTAGCAGGTTTTTTCTTGACCGTGGCAAGACCGTCCATATCAAGGCAGTAATCCTTTTCCCAGTCATCCATTTGATAAATGCCATGCACAATAACACAGTTTCCCTTTTTGAGTGCATCGGAAAAATTATCATACAAATTGTTATTTATAAGCGTTTTGACGGTAATTGAATTAGTACCGTCAAAAATCTGGAACTTTACGCGGTAGCCCGTACCCTTTTTAGTCGCATTAAGTTCGCTGAAAAATACTTCACCCCATACAAGACATGCGTCATCCTCGGGATTAACCTGTGATAAAGGAATTAGCGAACCACTCAATTTTTTACCGTACACCTGCATAATAGTATCAGGTAAAATATCGGCATTTTCGGGTATTTGAAGTCCTATAACCTTGCGACCTTCAGTTTTGTTTTGCGAAGCACCGCCGTTACCGCCCGATTGCGAAACCTTTATAGGCTCTTGCTTGTATTCAGGGGCTTTAATCTCAACATTTTCAAGTTGTCCCGAAAATCTAACTTGAGCCTCAATACCAAAGCGTTCAGCAACTATATTACAAAACTGACGTTCAAAATTACACTCTTTTATAACTTCCATTCCACCGAATTTTAGGTTAATATCGGTAATAGAATTTTTTTCAGCTCCATCTGATACGTTAAACTCTGCACCGTTAAAATAGCCGTTGAGCATAACATTTGAAGCACGAAGCTCCAGTGCTATATCCTCTGCCGCTAAAGAACTGTAGCTGTCTTCTTTATACTTCACTTGAAACTTCATACCGTTAAGTTTTAAAGCAGCAGCAATATGGTCGGAAAGCTTTATAATTTCTGCTCTTTTTATGTACTTTAAAAAACTGCAACGACAAAATATTTCTCTTTTATCGGTATCAACAGTACAACGCTCAATAAGACCGCCCTTGACGTTATCGTCAAAGCCGTCCAAAATACTGCCGAATACTTTATCTAACCGTTGCAATTCCATTTTTAACATCCTTTATAACTTATCAATTTCTGCCATAAGTTCAGTCAAAAGACTGTCCTCCGGCACTTTTCTTAAAATCTCGCCTTTTTTAAATATAATACCGCAGCCATCACCGCCTGCAACGCCAATGTCGGCCTCTTTTGCCTCTCCCGGACCGTTTACAACACAGCCCATAATGGCAACTGTTATGTTTTTATCACAATTTTTAAGTAGCTCTTCTGCTTTTTTAGCCAATTCAATAAGGTTAATTCTTGTTCTTCCACAGGTCGGACAGGAAACAATTTTAACCCCGTCATTACGAAGTCCAACTGCCTTTAAAATGTCTTTAGCGGCGGCAACCTCTTTTATCGGCTCATCGGTTAATGATACGCGAATGGTATCACCTATTCCACGAAGCAAAAGTCCTCCAATACCTGCCGCCGAGCTGATACTTCCCATACGTTCGGTGCCTGCCTCGGTAACGCCGACATGCAACGGATAGCGGCATTTTTCCGCCGCTTTAGTATAAGCCTCATACATAGTCGGCACTGTAGACGATTTCATCGACAGCACAATATCATCGAAATCAAACTTTTCAAGTAACGATGCGTGATACAACGCACTTTCAACCAACGCATCGGCTGTAGGTCCACCGAATTTGGCCAAAATTTCCTTTTCAACCGAGCCGGAATTCACGCCAATTCTGATAGGAATGTTGTGCAATTTACAAGCATCGGCAACCGCCTTAACTCTTGAGTCGTCACCGATGTTGCCGGGGTTTATGCGAATTTTATCGATCCCTGCAGCAACTGCCTCTAAAGCCAATCTATAATCAAAATGAATATCAGCGACAATAGGCGTTTTAACTGCGTTTTTCAATGCAGGAATTAATTTCACCGCATCCATATCGGGAATGGCGGCACGAATGATTTCACATCCTGCCTTTTCCAAAGCCACAGCCTGCTCTACACTCTTTTCTATATCATATGAGGGTGTATTAAGCATCGACTGAACGGTAACGGCATTCCCGCCACCAATAACAAGACCGCCGACCTTAACCGCCTTTGTGTCATTTCGTGTATACATATTTTACACCTCTTTAGAAAAATCCCACAATATCCTTAACCGTAATAAACGCCATAAACAATAGCAACAATACCAAGCCAATGCCATGCACCATACCCTCTGCTTTTTTAGGGATAGGTTTTCTTATTATCATCTCAACAATCAAGAAAAACGCTCTTCCGCCATCAAGTGCCGGTACAGGCAACAAATTAAAAATACCTAAATTAATGGTAATCAACGCAATCATCGGCAACAAATCAAGAATACTTGACTTTGCAACAGTAGCAATCGCATCAGTAACACCGACAGGACCGGACATTGCACTGATACCGTACTTACCGGTAATCAAATCAATAAGCGAAAACCAAACCACGCGTCCGTATGATACGGTACGGGTAAACGACTGCCTTAAAAATGAACCGAACGTCTTTGCTTCAGAGTCCAAATAAAAGTCAACATTAACGTAATTAATGCCTTTCTCTGTTTCGGTTTCAAACTTTACATCAAGCGGGATATCCTTGCCGTTACGTTTAACCGTCATTGCCAAGGTATCACCCTCGACATTCGAAAGGCAATAACTTAAATCGTTAATCGAATATATATTTCGTCCGTTAATTTCGGTTATTTTGTCACCGGCTTGAAGTCCGCTTTGTTGACTGATAGCCGTCTCACTACGAAAACTGTGTACAGTTGTGGTTATATATCGGTCAGCCGGAGCCAAGGTGCACATAACGAGGACTAGTCCAAACACCAAGTTCATAAATGCACCGGCAACAATAATGATTAGCCTACGCCAAGGTTTTTTATTACAAAACGCCTTGCTGTCACCGCTTTCCTCATCCTCGCCCTCCATAGCACAGTAACCGCCGAAAGGCAATAATCTGATTGAGTAAAGCGTCTCTTTCCCCTGCTTTTTAAAAAGCGTCGGACCAAAGCCTATTGCAAATTCATTAACCCTGACACCCATAAGCTTGGCGGCAATGAAATGACCGAATTCGTGAATAAATATCATAAAGAGGAAAGCAAGTATTGCCACCAAATACGGCCAAACTGCACCTAGAACTTCCCCCACAACAGAAAACACACTGATTAATCGCACCGAAATACCACCTGTAAATATTATCTTATAAAGCTTTCCGCCAACTGACGTGCCTTACGGTCAGCCTCTAATACATCCTCTAAAGTAAAATCTTCAACGTCGGGTTGACTTTCCAAAGCCGCTTCAACGATTTCACCAATCTGTAAAAAGCCGATTTTACCCTCTAAGAAAAGTTTAACCGCCATTTCATTAGCACCGTTTACGGCGGTAGGCTTAAGTCCACCCTCAGTTATCGCCTTTATACAACAGGGCAAGCACTTAAATGTATCATAATCCGGCGTATCAAACGTCAATGCACCGGTTTTAAACAAATCAAGACGAGGTGCAGGACACTCATATCTTTCGGGATACGTTAAAGCATACTGTATCGGCAAACGCATATCGGGTGTGCCCAACTGTGCTATCACCGCACTGTCATTAAGCTCTACTGCCGAATGGATAATACTCTGCCTATGCACAACGACAGTTATATCAGAGGGCTTTACATCAAACAAATGCACAGCCTCAATAACCTCAAGACCTTTGTTCATTAAAGAAGCCGAGTCAATAGTTATTTTAGCACCCATATCCCAGTTCGGGTGCTTTAAAGCATCAGCCGCCGTAACATTTTCTAATTCCGCACGGGTTTTACCGAAAAACGGACCGCCCGAAGCGGTTAATAAAATCGACTTCAATGCACCCTTCGGTACACCCTGCAAACACTGGAAAATTGCCGAATGTTCACTGTCAACCGGCAATAACTTCACACCGTTTTTAGAAATTGCCTTTTTAACCAACTCACCGCCGGTAACCAATGTTTCCTTGTTGGCAAGTGCAATATCCTTTTTTTCGTTTACCGCCGCCAAGGTAGGTTCAAGACCTGCTATACCGACAATTGCATTTATAACGGTATCTGCCTCGGTTTCAGCTGCCAATGTAACGACCGCCTCTTTACCGAAAGTTACCTTTGTATCGGTATCGGCAACCGCAATTTTTAGTTTTTCACCTGCCGTTTTATCAAAAACAGCAACTGTTTTTGGCTTAAATTCGCGAATTTGTGCCTCTAAAAGTTCAATATTCCTGCCTGCGACGAGCGACGAAACTTCATACCCGTGCTTTCTTGCAACATCTAAACTTTGTGTACCGATTGAACCGGTTGAGCCTAAAATAGCTATTTTTTTCATACTTTATCCCACCAACGGCAAATTACTCATAGCAATATACAACAGTGGTGCAACCAAAGCCACGCTGTCAAAGCGGTCTAAAACGCCGCCATGGCCCGGCATCAACTTGCCGTAATCCTTAATGCCGCAATCTCTCTTAACATAAGAAAAAATGAGGTCGCCAATCATACCCGACAATGCTAAAACGGGGGTTATTCCCAAAATAACAGGAATATTAGCCGAAACATCGCTTACCTTGTTGAATACTAAACAAGCAACTAACATAAGCAGTACGTCAATAATAATTCCGCCAACTGCACCCTCTATCGTTTTCTTGGGACTGATTTCGGGAGCCATTTTGTGCTTGCCGAAGAAGTAACCCGAAAAATATGCTCCGGTGTCACAACCCCAGGCGGCAATGACAACAATAATGAGGTAGAACAAGCCGTTGCCGTCAGCCGAGCCGAAAATTGCTGCTAATGACCAAAACGCAAAGGTAATTGCTACAGTCATCGCGAAAGCAAACGATACCTCAAGCGGTTTGATTTCCTTGTGTTTAAACATAGAAACAGCGAAAATAACTGCCGCAAAGATTACTGTTGGGACTTCACCGCCAATAGCAAATTGTAAACCTAATTTGCCGAAAATTTCGCCCGAACTGTAAAAGAACGGGGTGATAACAGCATAAACAAGAGAACTGTACAGTAAAAATTTTGATTTAACATAGCCCGTTGTTTTAAGCATTTCGTATACACCGATTGCACCGATAATAGCTAACAACACGTTCAAAATCAAGGTATCAACCTTTAACGCGGCAAAAATCGCGGCCACAAATATAATTATGCCGACCACACCACTGATTATACGAGTTTTCATTTATCCTCTTCCTCAACTCCGCCAAAACGACGGTTTCTTTTGTTAAAATCAATAATTGCCTTTTCCAAATCATCGGTCGAAAAGTCCGGCCAAAGCACATCTGAATACCAGAATTCAGCATAAGCCGACTGCCAAACAAGGAAGTTTGAAAGCCTGAATTCGCCGCTCGGTCTTATAATAAAATCAGGGTCAGGCACAGTGAAATACATATTGTCACTCAAAGTTTCTTCGGTTATACTGTCCGCATCGAGTGTACCGTTTTTGACGGACTCGGTAATTTTCTTGACAGCGTGAACAATTTCATCCCTACCGCCGTAATTAACCGCCATATAAACCGTCAAACCTGTTGCCTCACTTGACTCAAACTCGGCCTTTTTGATAAGCTCCTGAATGTCTTCTGACAACACCGAAAGTTCACCGATAAAACGAAGCTTTATATTCTCTGCCTTGAAATTTGTCGAATCCTTCAAATACTTTCTCAATAAATCCATAATACCGTCAACTTCCGCTTTAGGACGCTTCCAGTTTTCGGTTGAAAAAGCATATACAGTTAAGTACTTTACACCGATTTTATTACAGTGACGGGCAATTGTTTTGAAATTTTCAGAGCCCGCAGCATGACCTGCCGACCTGGGTAACATTCTCTTTTTGGCCCAACGACCGTTGCCGTCCATAATAATACCGATATGTTGGGGGATTACACAATCTTTAAGTGATATTTTCACTTTTTTCTTAAATAAACCCATAGCAACCTCTTTTAAGTGTAATTTGGCGAGAGTCCGAAAAGGATTCTCGCCATAAAATAAATCAGATTTCCATTATTTCCTTTTCTTTAGCTGCACAAGCATCATCAATGTCCTTGCAGAACTTATCGGTCAAGGTTTGAATTTTCTTTTCGCCGTTAGTCTGGTCGTCCTCGGTGATTTCGTTGCTCTTCTTCATTGCCTTTAACTTTTCAATCGAATCGCGGCGAATTGAACGAACTGCAACCTTGGAATCTTCAGCAATCTTTTTTGCATCCTTAACGATTTCCTTACGTCTTTCCTCGGTAAGAGGCGGGAAAATAAGGCGGATAACACGTCCGTCATTCTGCGGGTTAATACCGATATCGGAAGTCTGAATAGCCTTTTCAATCAACTTCAAAACGCTTGCATCATACGGCTGAATCTGTAAAACTCTTGCCTCGGTTACTGAAACTGCTGCCATCTGGTTAACAGGGGTAGGTGCTCCGTAATAGTCAATTGTAAGACGGTCTAATACCGACGGATTAGCACGACCGGCACGGATTGCACCGAATTCACGTGCCATTGCATCCATGGTCTTATTCATTTTTTCTTCGGTTGTATTGATAACTGTTTTCATAAAAAGCTCCTTAAAAATTTATTTTACAAGTGTTCCAATTTTCTCGCCCGAAACAGCTCTCACAATATTATCGGGATCGTTAAGGTTGAACACTAAAATATTTATGTCTTGGTCACGGCAAAGAGAAGCTGCTGCGGCATCCATAACGTGCAAGTCCTTTGCCAAAACTTCGGAATGTGAAAGAGTGTCATACTTGACTGCATCGGCATACTTGTTGGGGTCTTTGTCATAAACACCTTCAACGTTTGTTGCCTTGAAAATAACATCTGCTTTGATTTCAGCGGCACGAAGTGCGGCGCCGGTATCGGTCGAGAAGAACGGACTGCCCGTACCTGCGCCGAAAATCACAACCTCACCGTCTTCCAAATGCTTTATAGCGTCTCTTGCAGTAAAGAATTCGGCGATTTTATTCATTTCAACCGCAGTCATAACGGTTGATTTAACACCCATCTGCTCTAAAGTATCACAAAGTGCCAAGCAGTTAATAACGGTAGCAAGCATACCCATACTGTCGGCACGGTTACGGTCCATCGAGCCTGAAGAACGACCTCTCCAGAAGTTACCGCCACCGATTACGATGCCAACCTGAACGCCCAACTCAACACATTTTTTGATGCGTTGGCAAACCGTTTCAACCATATTGAAATCAATTCCGGTTTTCTGTTCACCGGCAAGCACCTCGCCGGATAATTTAAGTAAAATTCTCTTAAACTTGGGTTCCATTTTAACACATCCGTTCAACGCCATTTAGGCAGTTTATATTTACTTTTATATTTTACTATAAAATACTTATAAAGTCAATTAGAACTATAAGCCAACCAAAAGAAAATTTGCAAAACAAAAGCACTCGAAAATGAGTGCTTTTGTTTAACAATTAATGTAATATAACTTTTTAAATTATTTTAAGGAATTATACCTATCCTTAATTGCGTTATATAAGTCAGGGTCGGTGTCCTTTAAATAATCACTAAACCCATAACTGCTATTTTTATTGTAATTATACGAATTGTTGTTATATGAGTATGTATTACTCGGCGAATAGTATTCACGTTCTGTATTAGTAGTTCCAAATATATATATGGAAACTCCAGAGTAAATAACAAAAGCAATCGATAACACAAAAACCGCTATTGATGCCCTTTTGTACGTTTGACCATCACATTTCTCATCGCCACCTCTTTTGTAGTTCGCAACAAACCAACAACCCAAGCCTACAAAAACAAGTGCTATTATTCCAGCAACCCAAGCAACTACTAAGGGTGCAAAAAACATCCCCAGAAGAAGCAGAACCGCAAAAATAATTAATACCACAGCAACCATTTTATCTTACCTCCGTAATTTATTATATTTATTTTAGCGGATTTTCCGCTAAATGTCAATAGTGTATTTTCCGCTGGCGTATAATACTTATATAAAATTTTTCGGGATGGTGAAAAAATGCGCTACTGTCGGATAAGAGAACTTCGCGAAGACAAGGATTTAACTCAAACTAAAATGGGCGAAATACTCTCATGCAGTCAGCGTGTTTACAGTAACTATGAACGCGGAGACCTAGACATCCCAACCGAAATACTGATAAAATTAGCCGATTTTCACAACGTTTCGGTCGATTATATTTTAAACAGAACAGATAAAAAGGATTTTCACAAATGACAACGACCACGGTTAATAAACCATGGTCGTTTTTGTTTGTAGGGAATGGATTTATCCATTCCGAGTTCCTAAATCCTTGAAAATATTTTGGAATGCATAAATGCATTCCCTACAGTTTGCCTTATGCACGAAGCAAAGAACCTTATAAAAAACCTCACAGAGCCAAAACTCTGTGAGGTTTAATTTTTTAAACGTATAAATTATTTAACCATACCTGCAACTTCAGCCGCAAAGTCGTCTACACGCTTCTCAATGCCTTCGCCCTTTTCGAAACGAACAAAGCCAAGAGTCTTGATGCTACCGCCAAGCTCTTTAGCGGTGTTAGCGATGTACTTGCCAACTGCGATATCGTCCATAATGAAGGTCTGCTCAACAAGGCAGTTCTCCTTGAAGAACTTGCCCATTTTACCCTCAACGATTTTAGCCAAAACCTGCTCAGGCTTGCCTGCCATCTTGGGGTCTTCCTTCATCTGAGCAACCATGATAGCCTTTTCCTTCTCCAAAACCTCTGCCGGAACAGAAGCCTCATCAAGGAAAGAGGGGCTCATAGCGGCAACCTGCATAGCAACGTTCTTGCCCATTACTGCAAAATCAGCATTGCCTGCCAAATCGGTATCGAACTTAACCATAACACCGATTTTACCACCCATGTGAACATAGGTAGCAACAGTGCCTTCATAACGCTCAAAACGGCGAATCTGCATATTCTCGCGGAATTTCAAGAAGATATCCTGCTTTAATTCGTCAACAGTCTTGCCGGTCTCTTCGTCTTTAGCAGCGAGGAGAGCATCAACATCTGCGGGGTTAGTTTTGGCACAAACCTCTGCAACCTTAGCTGCAAAAGCCTTAAACTCGTCGTTAGATGCAACGAAGTCAGTCTCGGAGTTAACTTCAACAACTGCACTTGCACCGTTAGCAGTAGCAACTGCAACAGTACCTTCAGCAGCGATACGGCTAGCCTTTTTAGCCTGTGAAGCCAAGCCCTTTTCTCTCAAATAGTCAACAGCAGCATCCATATTGCCGTCGCACTCGGTCAAAGCCTTTTTACAATCCATCATACCGCAACCGGTCTTCTCGCGAAGAGCCTGTACGTCTTTAGCTGTAAATGCCATTTTAAATTCCTCCAAATATATTATTTTAAAAATGCCGGTAAAAGACTTGGCTCTCACCGGCGTTTAATTTCAATTATTCAGCGTCAGTAGCCTCTGCTTCAACATCTGCTTCTTCAGCGGCAGGAGCTGCAGCCTCACCCTGTCTTGCCTCGATAACTGCTGCTGCGATAGTAGAAGCGATAAGCTTTACTGCACGGATAGCATCGTCGTTACCGGGGATAACTGCATCGATTTCATCGGGGTCGCAGTTGGTGTCAACAATAGCAATGATGGGAATACCCAACTTTTTAGCTTCCTGAACTGCAATTCTTTCTTTTCTGGGGTCAACGATAAACAAAGCACCGGGTGCTTTCTGCATATCCTTGATACCGCCTAAGAACTTCTCGAGCTTTTCAATCTCAAGCTCAAGACCGATAACTTCCTTCTTGGGAAGCAAATCGAAAGTGCCGTCCTCCTGCATCTTGCGGAGCTGCTCTAAACGAGCAATTCTGGTGCGGATGGTACGGAAGTTAGTGAGCATACCGCCCAACCAACGTGCGTTTACGTAAGGCATACCGCAGTTAATAGCCTCTTCCTTAACGGAATCCTGAGCCTGCTTCTTGGTGCCTACGAAAAGAATGTCCTTACCCTCTGCTGCGATGTCGCGAGCAAAAAGATAAGCCTCGTTGAGCTTCTTAACGGTCTTCTGCAAGTCGATAATGTAGATGCCGTTACGCTCTGTGAAAATGTACTCAGCCATTTTCGGGTTCCAGCGGCGAGTCTGATGTCCGAAATGAACACCGGCCTCAAGCAGCTGTTTCATTGATACTACTGCCATGATTTTTCCTCCTTCGGTTATACCGCCGCATCCGTTTTAATTGACGGCTTTCCGAAAAATTTCGGCACCGTTTCGTCACTACACGGATACGTGTGAATTTTTAGCTTTAGAGTATGGCACACTCTAAGCTGAAGCATTATACCACAAGTATTTCCCATTTGCAAGAGTTTTTTGAAATTTTTCAATTAAAAATATAAGAGAGGGATAATTCCCTCTCTTAGTGATAAATAATTACTTGTTATAAACCTCAATCAACTTTTCGGCGTCGGCTAAAACGCGTTGCTTTAAGGTTTCGGGCGAAAGCACCTTTATGTCACCGCCAAACTGCATCAGCCAGCCGACAAGACCGTCACTTACCAATGCATCGGTTGAAAACCTGAAGGTGGGCTCATTTCCGCTGTGACGGATAAAAATACCGTCGGTAAATCGGTCGGTAATCTGGTCAAGCAGTTCGATATTACACTCAAGGTCAATTTTTTGCATCTCACCACCGAACATATTAAAGGTCTTTTTAGCATAATCAGCAGTGTCAAACCTCTGTTTGTACTCGCTAACCTCTGAAAAATGACGCCATTTTTCACGGCAAACCGAAACTTCTGCCATACGGTCAATCCTCAAATGTGTGAGGTTGTCATACTTCTTGTTATTTCCTATGAGGTAATATCTGTCCGACTCCCAAAGTAACGCATACGGACTGACCACCATTTCCTTAACCGAGGATACAAGGGTTGTTCCGTTCAAGCGGTTTTTAGCATATTTTATTCTTACCTTGTGCTGACTTTTTATTGCCTCACTCAGCACCTCAATAATATCATAAACCGACTCGTTGGCACTTTTTGAACGGTTGTCTATACAAACGCGGTCCTTTAACTCCTTTGCCTGATGACAGCTTGTAAGTGCCTGAAGTTTCTTAACCAACTTTTCGGTGCTTTTTTTAGGTATAAACCCTGCCGACTGCACCGCATCAATCAAAAGACTGACCTCCGGCAAATCAAAATCCCTTGTCGCAAGATAAAATCCGCGTTTGGGCGTACCGGTCAGTATTATATCAAAGCCGAAATCTCTCAACGCCTCTATATCTCGATATATTGACTTGCGTTCAGCCTCAATTCCGTTTCTTTCAAGTTGTTCTAAAATTTCTGCCGATGACATTGGATGGTCGCTATCGCTATTGAGTTTCAGCAACTCTAAAACCGTTAACAGTCGCCCGCGGATATTATCGGTTTTCATTAATGTTTTCCTCCAATATTTTTTCAAGTTCCGTCAAACTGTACAGTGAATTTAACGCCGTCAACATCTGTTTTGTTGACATACCGACGGGCAAATCAAGACTTTTCAGCAACCTTTCACGCATCTCGCGGCTGTTATCAGCGCCTGAAAGACCCAACCTAAATAAATCTGTACTTGTGATTTTTTGTTTTTCTTCGGCTTTACTGCAAAGACCGATGCCTGCTTTTTTTAGCGATTCAATTATGATTTCCTCACTCAAGCCCTCAACACCAAGTAAACCTTGAGCAGAAGCTTTTTCCTTTCGGCGTTCCTTACCCTCAACCTCAGGAACAAAAACATTTTTTATAAACTTCGGGTCAATAACGCTTGTTAAATGCCCTCTGATGACAAACCCTGCCGAGTCACTGTCAGTCAGAATGATAATACCTCTTTTTTCAGCAATCCGACGAAGCATATTAACCTTTTCTTTATTTTTGAAAATCCTGAACCCGTCGGTTGTAATTATTTCGGCATCAATGAAGTTTTTGAGCTTTATTTTGTCATATTTACCCTCGACAATCACCGCTTCTTTTAAGTGTATCATCGTTTACCCTCGGCAATCATATATAGCTCGACCAACACCTTTTCAAGTGCCGTGCGTGAATCAACACGCGAACCTTTTATCTGTTTGTCACATTCCTGCAAAACATTCAAAGAGTCAATCAACTGTTTTTCATTGAATTTTCTTGAATTTTTCTCGGCATCGTTCAAGCGGAACGCCAAACTGCCGTAATTAAGCTCTGTTGCAACCTCACCGGGTCGCATTCCCTTGGTTCTGCCGGCAAAAACACGGTAAATATCAATATATGCCGAAGCCAAAAATGTTAATATCAACACCGGGTCAGTGTTCATATAAAACAAGTCATCCAAAAGTTTCAAAGCACCCTGAAGGTCGCCTCTTAACACGGTCTTTGAAACGTTATAAACAACCGCTTCCACCGAGCGTGAACATACCTTGTCAACGGTTTCTTTTGTAATGACACCGTTTTCACCCAAATATAAGCACAACTTATCAAGTTCGTTAACCAAGGTATTCAGGTCATCCGAGCAGGTTTCAATAATGTATCGTGCAGTGTAACTATCCAACTGACATTTGCGTTTTGCCGCACCTTTTTGCAGAATTTTAATAATCTCAGCCTCGGTTTTTCTGCCCAAATAACACACTTCACCGCCGGCAGCCTTAACTGCTTTTATTAACTTGTTAAACTTTTCGCCCGGCTTTTTAGGGTTAATTTCAACCGTTTCGTACCACATCACAAAAACAGTAGTAGACGGCATATCACTAAACATATCAATAAGTTTTTCGGTTTCACTTGCCGCCGCCTTGTCAAAGGGATAATCGCAAAGTGTTACGACACGTCGTGAACTCATCATCGGGAAACTGCTTACCGCGTCGTAAACCTCCTGCACTTTAACGCCCGAATTAAAACGATTGACATTAAATTCCGAAAAACTCTCTACTGCATTTTCAATCTGATTAATGTAATTTTTAATGAGGTAATGCTCTTCACCGAAAATGAGATAGCAAGGTGCAAAGCAACCCGATTTTATAGCGTTTTTAATTTCGGCTTCACCGGAAAATGTTTGTTTTGACCTATCCTGCATATACCCTCATCCCTTTTCCTTTTTTAAATTTAACCGACACAGTATTTTCGGTATAAATTATTTTTCTATGTAAAACAGAACTTTCAGAATTACTGCCCTCTCCCGAAACCAAAGTAACAACCGATTTCATTCCTTTTGGCAATTGATTATTGCTAACTAATATATCAACCTTTGAAAGTCCCACATCCTCGGCAGTGTACTTTCCAAAACCGATTAAAACTTTTTTGCCCGAAAGATTTAATTCATAAGCACAGCCACCGTCAAAAATATGTGATATAACTTTAATCTTTCCATCCTCTGTAGAAAGTGTTTCTTTGTCACCGATTATTTTGCTTTTTCCGAAAATTATAGCGGAATTACCAAAGTTTTCAGGCACTACAGTAACTTCAGGCTCAGTATTGTTTTTAACAAATTCATAACCGCCAAAGCACTTGCGATTATCTGTCAATAACAATAGCATATCTGCCTTTGCTATGCCGTTTTCACACATATAATCAGTTAAATTGTAATTTGTACGGCTTCCGCAACCTATTATAACACAAGTTTTCTCATATGTCACTACCGCCGTAAAACCATTTTCATAATTTATTACCGCAACGGTTGAAAGTTCACGTGAAAACATGTAATCTGCCCAAAACGTCACCAAAAGCAGACCCGTTACAACCAAAGATACAAGTTTAACACCGCCAATACGGTTGAACATCATCCACACTGCAATAATGCTTAATGAAACTCCGCACCAAAGCACCACCGCTCTGCTTCCGAAAGGAATATACGAAAACGGTACGTCGGCTAAAAGCGTTACAACCTCAATCATATAATCGGCAAGCCAATCCGCCAACTTAAACGGAATTATTGCCAAAAATCCTAAAAACGGCAGAAAATGCAACACAGCACCTACTACCGTAAGTGACATCGCAATAACCGATACCGAGCAGATTAAAAGGTTCGCAGGCAAAAACACCGTTGAAACAAATCCAAACGTGATAATTTGAAACGGTAAAGTGAAAAGCACTGCAAAAATTGTTTGCATTGTAGCTAAAACAATACCTTTTAAAAATTTTGTTATATTTTTTACTTCAAACCGCACAATTTTGTCGGCAAGCGTTACCGCATACGGCGAAATTATAATAACCCCTGCCGCCGCGGCACACGACAATTGAAAACCTAAATTGCATATATAATAAGGGTTAAATATAAGCATTGACGCTACTGCAACACCTAAAGAGTTTAAAGCGTCCGCCCGTTTTATAAAACAATCAGCCAGCAGTAAAATCGAACACATAATTGCCGACCGCACCGCTGACGGTGTAAACCCTGCCAACATAACCTCTAACAGAAGCGGAAAAATTGCAATAAAAGAGGCTAATCGATGGCTCATTATATACCGCAGAAGATACGCCAACATCATACAAAACGCACTTATGTGCATACCTGACACAGCTGTAATATGCGTAACTCCGCAAGACTTGAATGCCGAGTAAAGTTTTGGGCTTAATTTAGCTGTACCGCCCAAAAGAATACCCTCTAAGAATGCGGCATTATCACCTTTTGTATAGTCACCGATACAATCCCTTACTGCACGCCGAATGGCTATGCAACGTGTGTAAAGTGATTCACTGTGACCGATGATTTTAGATTCCGTACATTTTGCCTCAATAAACACTCTGTTGGCAAAATTACGGTTTCTGTAAGACTGGTCAATTTTATAAAACCCAACCGCAGCAACCAGTATGTCGCCCTCTTTAACCTTTGCTGCCGACTCATCGCTCGGGATAAACAGGTAAAATCTGACCTTACCGAAAAGTCCTTTATCGAATCCGTTTTTACCGTTGGTTTCAACCAAAATACGAACACCCGAAGAATAATTTTCAGGCTCCTCAACAGCACGGCAGGTGACGGTATAGTCTTTACCGTCAAGAGCTTCAATGCGGTTGACGTTTAAAACGTTATAAATATTCAAATAAAGACAAAAAGCGGCACCGACAAGCAGTACCGCCGAAATTCCATATTTTAAGCCACAGCGTTTACAAACAATAACTAAAACCGCCAAGCCTAAACATAATACCAATCCTAAAATTAAAACCGACCAAACGCCGAACAAACTTAAAAAAGTGCAAGCCGTAACAAACAAAGCTGCACAAATCAGTGCCATTCTATTCATAACGACTTCCCCCAAATTACAAACTTTTGTAATTTTAACAAAACATTATTCTTTTGTCAATAAATCGTTGAGCCTTTCCATTAATTCTGCATTAGCTTCAGGGATATAATCAAATTTAAACTTCAACCCCATAGCATCATACTTCTGCTGACATATTTTTCTAAACGGCAAAAGTTCTGTTTTTATAACATTTTTATGTAACTTTGCAATTTTGTTTAATTTTAAAATATTATCCTCATTATCATTTAATGTAGGTATAATAACCTGTCTTAAAACAGTTGGAATCCCCATTTCCTCCAACAAATCAAGAAACTCTAAAACCGAAGCCAATTCACACCCGACATGCTCACGGTAAAGTGCTTCATCGATATATTTTATATCAAGTAAAACAAGGTCTGTAACCTTTAAAAGTGATTTTACCTCTTCGTTAATAACACAACCCGAAGTATCAAGACAGGTGTTTATACCGTTTTCGTGAGCTAGTCTAAAAACCTCCTCACAAAATTGAGCCTGCATTAAAGGCTCTCCACCCGAAAGGGTTATACCGCCAGTTTCGCCGAAATATTCACGATACCGAACGCACTTATTTATAAGTTCTTCGGGTGTATATTCCTCACCGCCTGTGAATTCCCAAGTATCAGGGTTATGACAGCAACCGCACCTTAAGGGACAGCCTTTTAGGAATGTTACAAATCTAACCCCCGGCCCGTCAACCGTGCCGAGGGATTGGATTGAATGTATTTTGCCTATCATAAAGCACAATGGAAGGTACGGCTGATAACCTCACGCTGTTGCTCTTTTGACAACTTGTGGAAGTTAACCGCATAACCCGAAACACGAATTGTAAGGTTGGGGAATGCTTCGGGGTCTTCGTAAGCCTTTTGCAACGTCTCGCGGTTGAGAACATTGATATTTATGTGGTGTGCTTTTTTCTTGAAGTATCCGTCTAAAATCGAAACAAGGTTTTCTACACGCTCATCGTCACTCTTTCCTAAAGCTTCAGGAGTAATCGAGAAGGTGTTGGAAATACCGTCACGGCAGTCGTCATAGCTTAACTTTGCAACCGAATTGAGGGATGCTAAAGCACCGTTTTCTTCACGATTGTGCATCGGGTTAGCACCTGGAGCAAAAGGAGCAAAAGCCTCACGTCCGTCAGGAGTTGCACCGGTGTTTTTTCCGTACATAACATTAGAAGTAATGGTAAGCACCGACAAGGTGTGAATAGAATCACGGTAGGTCGGGGTCTTGCGAAGCTCAGTAATAACTTTATGGGTTGTTTCTTTAGCAATCAAATCAACGCGGTCATCATCATTGCCGAATTTCGGGAAACTGCCCTTGGTATCAAAATCAACCACATAGCCGTTTTCGTCTACTATAGGCTTAACGTCGGCATATTTAATAGCACTCAAAGAGTCAGCAACAACCGAAAGACCTGCAATACCAAAAGCCATCAAACGTTCAACATCGGTATCGTGCAAAGCCATCTGAATTTTCTCATAGGCATACTTGTCGTGCATATAATGGATGATATTCATGGTGTTAACATACAGTTTAGACAACCATTCAATATAAATATCGTAACGCTCTTTAACGGTATCGTAATCCAATTTATCCCCGGTTAAAACCGGCATTTGAGGACCAATGTGAATACCGCTTGTTGTGTCATAACCGCCGTTAATCGCAATAAGCAAAAGTTTTGCCAAATTGCAACGAGCACCGAAGAACTGCATCTGCTTACCGACACGCATTGCCGAAACACAGCAGGCGATAGCATAATCGTCACCGTAAATCGGACGCATAACATCATCGTTCTCGTACTGAATAGAATCGGTATCGCAAGAAACCTTAGCACAGAAATCCTTGAAACCTTTAGGGAGTGCGGTCGACCAAAGAATAGTTAAGTTCGGTTCAGGTGAAGGACCCAAGGTGTAAAGAGTATTAAGCATACGGAAGCTCGATTTGGTGACTAAGGTTCTTCCATCCTCACCCATACCGCCGACAGCCTCGGTAATCCACATCGGGTCACCGCCGAATAACTCGTTGTATTCGGGAGTTCTTAAATGACGAGCCATACGGAGCTTCATAACGAAGTCGTCCATAATTTCCTGGGCGTCGGCTTCGGTAAGAACACCGTTTTCAATGTCACGCTCAAAATAAATATCAAAGAACGAACTGACTCTACCCAAAGACATGGCGGCACCATTCTGCTCTTTAATGGCAGCAAGATACGCAAAATAGGTCCACTGAACAGCCTCTTTAG
This sequence comes from Acutalibacteraceae bacterium, assembly GCA_045649545.1. GTDB lineage: Bacteria > Bacillota > Clostridia > Oscillospirales > Acutalibacteraceae > UMGS172. The sequence goes on along the minus strand of JAZRQE010000016.1, from coordinate 37,926 downwards.
CATCTTTAGCCGGCTCACCGATATCATATCCGTACATTTGAGCCATTTCTTTCAAATAACCCAAAAATGTAATCTGCTTGAAAAGTTCCTCGTCAGCACGGATAACATCAGCGGTAAAAGCCTTTTCTTCCAACGCTTTCTTATCTTTTTTCTTTTCCTCAATAAGCCTGTCCACGCCGTAAAGTGCCACACGACGATAGTCACCGATAATACGACCTCTGCCGTAAGCGTCGGGCAAACCGGTAATAACATGGCATCTGCGTGCCAAACGCATTTCATCGGTATAGGCTCTGAAAACGCCGTCATTATGGGTTGTTCTGTATTTAAACTCCTGTTCAACCTGCTCGCTCAACTTATAACCGTAAGCCTCACAAGCCTGACGAACCATACGCATACCGCCAAACGGGTTAACCCCTCGCTTTAACGGGCGGTTGGTCTGCAAACCGACAATAAGCTCGTTTTCCTTATCAATATAACCCGGTGAATAACTAGTCAATGAAGATACAGTAGCAGTATCAATATCAAGTACACCGCCCTGCTGACGCTCTAACTTAAAAAGGTCATTAACCTTTTTCATCATATTGTCAGTACGCTCTGTAGCGCCAGCCAAAAACGAACTGTCACCGGTATATTCCTTATAGTTTGACTGAATAAAATCACGAACATTGATTTCATCCTGCCAAAGATGTGTTTTAAATCCGTTCCAATTCTTGTGTTCCATAACTTTACCTCCATACAGACTGTTTGCCTCTACCGTTAAAAAAAGGGGCAAATCAGTTTTAATTTAAACCAATTTGCCCAGACGGTCGGCGTTTATAATGATTGTAGTTTGTCGAAACGCTAACAAGCGCCTCGACGAGCCACTTCTAAGTGACTCTAACAAAATCAAATTACACAATTTGATTTTGTACGACAATCATTGCAATGGATATGGACAAATTTTCTGTGAAAATTTGTTACAAAATCAAAGATTTTGTGTCGAAACAGATGTGTTTCGACTAACCATAACCATTATCGAACCAAAGTTCGATGAACATTCACACTCCCCTGCGGTAACCCGCATTTTCCGTCAGTTGTGTGAACGAGCAGTGTAAACAGACAGTTACACTACTAAACTACCCATATTATACACAATATATTGTGTTATGTCAATACCTAAACCACAAATAATGGTTGTTTTTGAAATAAATTTTCCAACAAATTTAATATAACTTTTTGTTTAAAGTGTCAAAAACACTAAATTCAAGTTATCTAATGCCGTAGTTTTCAATGACGTAATCCATATCCTTGTCACCGCGACCTGAAAGGTTAATGAGAATAGAGCCATGCTCCATCTGTTTTGCAAGTTTCATACCGAAGGCCACAGCATGCGAGCTTTCAATCGCCGGAATTATACCCTCCATACGTGAAAGTTTGAAGAATGCGTCAATGGTCTCCTCGTCATCAATAACATCATACTTTACTCGACCGAGGTCGTGTAAAAATGCGTGCTCGGGTCCTGAAGACGGATAATCAAGTCCGCTTGCAACCGAGTAAACGGGAGCCGGCTCACCGTTAGCGTCTTTAAGCATTATGCTGTTAAAACCATGCATAATACCCTCGGTGCCGTATTTAAGACTTGCGGCGTGGTCGCCAAGCTTCGGACCTCTGCCCAAAGGCTCAACACCATAAATGTCAACCGGGTCATTGAGGAAGCCGGCGAACAAGCCTGCCGCGTTACTTCCGCCACCAACACAGGCAACGATAGCACTCGGCAAATGACCGGTCATATCAATAAACTGCTCCCTTGCTTCAATACCGACAACACTCTGAAAATCGCGTACCATCATGGGGAACGGGTGAGGTCCCAAAACAGAACCAATGCAGTAAATACAGTCATTATATTCCTTGCTGTAAGCATCAAAAGCGGCGTCAACTGCCTCTTTCAAGGTTGCAAGACCGTGGGTAACCTCAATAACATTAGCGCCCAAAATCTTCATTCTAGCAACGTTGGGAGCCTGCTTTTTTATATCAACCGAGCCCATATAAATGTCACATTCCAAGCCGAAATAAGCGGCAGCGGTAGCAAGTGCCACACCGTGTTGACCGGCACCGGTCTCGGCGATGATCTTTTTCTTGCCCATGTATTTCGCAAGCAAAGCCTCGCCCATACAGTGATTAAGCTTATGTGCACCTGAATGGTTTAAATCCTCACGTTTTGCATAAAGCTGAACCTTGCCGCCCAAAGCATCCGAAAGCCTTTCAAGATGGGTAACCGGAGTCGGTCTGCCCTGAAATTCCTTACGAATTCTGCGAAGCTCTGCGATAAATTTACGCGACTGTGCAATCGAAAAATAAGCCTCGGTAATTTCAGCCATGGCATTTTTCAACTTCTCGTCAATATAAGCACCGCCGTATTTACCGAAAAAGCCGTCCTTATCGGGATAATTGTTAAAATAAGTATCAAAATCTACACCGTTTAATTTCATTCTGATTTCCTCCAAATTTGAGATAAATTTATATTGTAGAGTTCAAAATCAAATTTCAGCCACGCCATCGTTCTTTCAAGATTATCATAATAACACCTTCAACAAAAAATCAAAAAGTCCTCGACAGAAACACTGTCAAGGACGAATAAACTTTATCCGCGGTGCCACCTTGATTCACGGAAAAACCGTGCACTTTAAGGTACTTAAAAATACCTTTGATAATTAACGCATATCGTAACGTTGCATGCTACTTTTCACATTTCACTGCACCCTCAGCGGTCCATTTGACGAGTTGTTTCTTGCTTAGGTTTCAGCTACCCCAAGCTCTCTGTAAAGGCATTGTCGCCGTTATCTCCGCATCAACAGTTTGTTTTTTAACATAATATCATCGAAACCCAAATTTGTCAATAGCCAAACCTTAAATCACCCAAACACCCACATATTCATAACAGCGCAAAATTCGCGGAAACCGTTAGGCAAAAAAGTGCTGACCGCCCCGCTTGAGTGAGTATGTGTTATCCCTTTAAAACCCACTCTTTCGGCAGTTTTACCTGCTCGGTAAATATGAAAATCGTCCGTCACAAAGCCGACAGTATAATCCTCACCGAAATGATTTTCCAAAAGCTCTTTGGAAAACCTGAAATTTTCTTCGGTACTGGTCGATTTATCCTCTTTTATAATTTTGCTTAACGGTACACCCTGCTCGTATAAATAACGCTCCATCGCCTCGGCTTCGGGAATGTCCTCATCAGGTCCCTGCCCACCCGAAACAACAATCACGACGTCAGGGTTCTGATTGTAATATTCAACCGTCGCATCAAGTCGGTTACGCAGAATAAGACTTAAATTTTCACCGCGTAAGCCTGCTCCCAAAACGATAACCGCATCTTCTTTATATGTGACGGTATCGGTAAAGCCGAAAGAATAAACAAAAATAACAACCGAACCGACCATCACGACCAAACTCACAAACAACGCTTTAAAAATCCAATGCACACGAAAACGGACAAACTGATAAAACACGCCGATTAAAAGAAAACTCAAACCTGCAATAAGCGTGGATACAATTCCCAAAACCGCACCCGAAACAAACGAAATACCAATGCCGTTAACCGTTATAACCGCACCGACTGTCAGCAATATTATTCTTAAAATTTTATGAAAAATCTCTTTTTTCATTAGTTTCATCAATCTCAGCTTCCAACTTTTCTATCAAATCATTTATAGATGCCTCACAGCAGGGTTTGACAACCCAATCTGCCGACATTTTCAACTCATCTACCGCATTTCCTACTGCCACACCGATATCAGCGTGTTTGATAAGCTCCAAATCGTTTTCAAAATCGCCGACACCAATCGCCGTATGTATGCCAAGCTTTTGTTTAATGAAATCCAAAGCATGACCTTTTGTACCGTTGCTTGCATTAAACTCAACCCCGATACTCCAAGAACGGGAAATGTATGAGTCTTTAAAAAAGTCTTTTTTCAAAGCCCAACCCTTAAATTTCAAGGCATTTTCCTCTTGTTTAAATACACAAATAATTTTAATAGGCTTTACATTTAAAATCTCACTGTCATGGCAGATAATGCCGTTCAAAACAGCCTCTTTACCGGTTGAGTCAAGAAAAATACATATCTTTTCCAAATTCTCAACCGCACCCGACACCGCATTTAAAAACTCACCGACAGTAAATTCAAGATGGCGTTCATAAAGTATTTGTTCGGTAGAAAAATCATACACGATACCGCCGTTCACAAGACAAGCCGGTGCATTGATAACCGAGAAAAAATCCTTTTCCTTCAAAAATTGAGCACTTCTGCCGGTAGCAAACGCAAAACGTCCGCCCATTGAAATAAAACGTTCTACCGCTTTTACGTTAAGTTCCAACGTTTCACCGTTATAAAACGTTCCGTCCAAATCGGAAAGAATAAGAAAACCTGAAAATTTACCGTCAGCCATCATTTTCTCCCCAAGCTTTTAAGCTTTAACGGAACATTCAATACCGAAAGCACGAGCCACAGCACAAAAATTTGTGCAATAATCAAAATTCCGCACTGCAATGCCCTCCAATAGACCATCGGTACTAACGGCATCCCGAAATAAAGATGTAACGCTAATGTATTAAGCAACAGTCCGCCAACAATTTGAGTAACCAAAACCGAAACTACAATTCGCGAAAAACTCTTTGAGTTGTTTAAAGCCAAACCGAATACTACGGCACAAAAAACATTTACTGCCGAAATAAGCGGTGAAAAACCTAACCCTGCCATTAAGGCTTGCAACAAGTCACTTATAAATGCAACTATAACAGCACCCAAAACACCGTACAAATTGCCTGCCAATGCCACAACCAAAAATACGGGTGAAATTTTTATAAATTCACCTATTCGTACAGTCAACCACATTGACGAAACAACCGCCAAGGCTGAAAAAATACCCAGTACTGCAACACTTCGGGCAGTGCTTTGACTTTTATTAATTTGCATAAAAATAACCTCCTATTACATCTTCGTTGAAATAATAAGGAGGTTGTTTTCTTCTTACTATAACAGCGGGATGCGAAACCGTTACCGCAGGGTGATTCTAAACCACCCCTTCGTTTGACAGACAACTCCCCGTTCTGTCAACACTTCACGCATCGGTTTCTACTCTGTTTTGATTTTTTCTTATATTATCACACTTCTAATCTATTGTCTACACAAATCTTCAAAAAATGACACGCAATCCAAATAATTTAAATACTTTACCTTGACAGTGTCGCGGTTTTTACCGGTTGCATGAAATTTTACCGTACAATGCCCGTGCCTTTTATCAAAAGGTGTTCTTGATATTCGTACCCACTGAACAGACTCTTTTTTTAATTGCAGTTTATCTAAAGAAAAACCCTTTATTCCGTAAGCAGTAATTTGCCCAAAAGCTTCCGAAATTCCACCATTTTTGACCGCATAACATCGCATTAACAGTAAAACCCCTGCACACAAAATCATTAAAAAAGCCACCAATACGGCAAAATCCCACAGTTTTTGAATATAAATTTTAACAACAACCAAAATTGCCACCGCAACCGACACTAATATTAACGGCAACCAAATGATACGCCGATAAGCCTTTCTTTCAGGTTTTAACTTAAACTCGGTCGGCTCAAACCTCGGCAAAAGCCACTGCACAAGCCCCTTTGCAATCGTAGGCTTAACCAAGGGAAGTAAAAGCCCTATTTCACCCTTAAGCCGTCCGTATCCGCAGGCGGAAAACTTAACTGCACACTTTTTTGCCAACAACATCAGCGGTGCCGTGACCGTTCTGACCGCTTTGACCGACCGTGTCGGCAGCATCACTGTTCGGTGCGGCAACCTTCCTGAACTAATCATTATTTTTTTATCGGATTTTACCGACAAAAACCCGAAATTTCTCAAAAACAGCACCAAAAAAGATACTGCATACCCCAAAAGCAAAAGTGCGGTTACCCACCGACCTAACACGCGTACATCAGCAGTATTCAAATATATGCTTTTAGCGGTCGGCAACATCGACGGAAGATTTTTGCCCAAAAGGCTCATTACCACCTTGACTATAGGAACAGTCAGCAACAGTCCCGCAGTAACCGACGACAGTGCCGCCGACATTACAACCTCTCCAAAAGTGTTGCTTTTTACCGCCTGCCCGTTTGAACCGTAAATTTTGTAAATTTCACCGGCAGTTTTTCGGCTTATTAATATATTTTCATCTGCTTTTTTGTTCTTGCCCGCTTCGGTATAAATTTTAAACCTTACTGCCCCAAAAATGCTCAAAACAGGATTACTTTCCAGCACAGTGACCCTGCTTTCAGCATTAAAAATTGAGTATTTTACCCTTAAAAACAAACCCTTTTCCACAGTTATTTTACCGTCAGAAAAACAAAGCCTTGTGCGTTTTAATTTCAATATCGCCGTTGTAATAGCCAAAGCCAATAATATTCCCTCGGCAACAAGAACTCCCGACAGTGTGCTTTTCCCGTAAAACAAATGCAAAAACAACCCACGTGCGACGGGAATTATTAATAATGTAAGATACGGATACAAAAGCCTTGCAAGATATAAAAAATGAGGTTTTACTATGATTTTAGCCCTGTTCATTTTGTGTCACTCTCAAAATAAGCATCCGGACCTGATTTGCCGTCAGCGGTGGCAACAAAAGGCTGTTGCCCGACCCGCGTAAAACCGCCCATTCCAATCCGAAAACTGTTGCTACCGGCAACTTCAGTCGCTGAATATACACCACCTCTAAATTAGGGTAAATATACTCACGGCTGAAAAATACACCTTTTTTGCAAAAAATGTGTCCGTTTTTGACTGACAGCGATGTCATCTTTAAAGCCTTTGGAAAATACCAGAGTTTAAGCAAACAAAATACCGCTAAAAGCACACAAAACACAATGATTTTTATTTTCAAAAAACCTATTAAACTTAAACAAAGCGTCGAAAAAACGGCGGCAAAAATAATTGCCGCCGTAACTTCCCTGTATTTTAAAATCTTACTGTCTAGTTCAAAAATCACACAATCACCAAAACTATTTGCCTTTAATTTTCTTCCAATATTCTTTATATGCGGCTTCGGTTTTATTATCACCGAATTCGTAATAAATATTATTTTTTATGGCATCAGGCAAATACTGTTGTTCAACATAATGATTAGGGAACTCGTGAGGATAGAGGTAATGCTGACCCTTAACTTCGGCATCCGCGCCGTCAAAATGCTTGTTTTGAAGCTGACGCGGAACAGGACCGGTGTTACCTTTTCTAACGTCCTCCATAGCCGCGTTTATAGCATCGTGAGCCGAGTTGGATTTCGGTGAAATTGCCACCAAAATAACCGCATTGGCAAGCGGTAGCCTTGCTTCGGGAAGTCCTACTGCAAGAGCAGTATCAACCGCGGCTTTGACGATGGGAATTATTTGAGGATTTGCAAGTCCCACATCCTCATTGGCACAAACAAGCAAACGCCTGCAGGCAGAGGGTAAATCGCCCGACTCTAATAACCTTGCTAAATAATGTATAGCAGCGTTAGGGTCACTTCCTCGCATAGATTTTTGGTATGCCGAGACAATGTCGTAATGTTCGTCACCCTCGCGGTCGTAACGCATTGCACTTTTTTGGGTTAATTCGCGTGCGGTTTCGGAAAGTATAGTCATTTTGCCGTCGTTTCGCTCGCTTGAAAGGACACAAAGTTCAACCGAGTTCAGTGCTTTTCTGACGTCGCCACCACAACCGCGACAGATTATGTCAACCGTTTCATCGCTTTCAAATTCAACCTCAACATCCTGCTCATCGCCCATAATCTTAGCCGCACGAAGCACCGCAGGACGAATATCCTGAAAACTTAAACTCTTAAATTCAAAAACAGTCGAACGGCTCAAAATAGCATTATAAACGTAAAAATAAGGGTTTTCGGTAGTCGAGGCAATCAACGTAATGTTGCCGTTTTCAATGCTTTCAAGTAAGGTCTGCTGTTGCTTTTTATTGAAGTACTGAATTTCGTCCAAATAAAGCAGAATGCCGTTTTCTCCGCCAATCATTTCGGCAGAGGACAACATTTCGCGGATATCAGCAGTCGAGGCGGTAGTAGCGTTAAGTTTGTAAAGCCGTTTGTTGCTTTTTTTCGCAATAATGCTGGCAACGGTGGTTTTACCAACGCCTGACGGACCGTAAAAAATAAGGTTCGGAATAGTGCCCGACTCTAAAATACGGCGAAGTGGCTTACCCTCACCCAAAATATGCTTTTGTCCGACAACATCGTCCAACGATTGCGGTCTTATACGGTCAGCAAGCGGCGAATTCATAAACCACCCTCCCCTTAACTTAAAATGTTAATATCATTATAATGATTATTACACAATTTTTATAAATTTTCAACCCTAAACAAAAAATTATATGCAGCTGTAGGGACAGGCGTCCTCGACTGACCGTTTGACAATTTTATTGTATGTAGGGCGGTGCCTTGGTGCCGCCGCCAAACACAAAAAACGGCGGGAGCAAGCCCCCGCCCTACGATAAAAGACGGCTGACGCCGTCTTTTTGTCTAATCTACATCTCATCATAGTTTAACAAATCATTTGGTGTTACTGCTAAACACTTACATATACACGCCAATTCATAATCAGTTACCTGACGATTATTTTTTTCAATTTTACTAATCATTTGTTGGTCAATATTAACGTTCATTGTTTGCAATTTCGCGGCTAAATTACTTTGCGACAAACCCTTTTCTTCTCTTAAGGCTTTTAATTTTTCCGAAATAATGTTTTTATTATTGTAATAACAAATTTTCTTCATAAAACAATTATGCCTCCAAATACGTTATATTAACGTATTGACAATAACATAATTTTTCGCTATAATTACGTCACATTAGCGTATTGGCTAATTGAGGTATTGTTTTTTCACTCACATCCTCGATTGCACATACATTTATAGTTAAAGGAGGGAAAGAATGCGAAGCAAAACGGATAGAGTTATTTGTGGTACTTGTGAATATTGGACCGGTGTTAGAAATCCTGTTTTTAATGGTAAAGGCATTCCCAAAGTTGACATCATTGATGAAATTGGAATTTGTCAACACCCACACAGTACTTTTTGTGATGCCGAAAGAAAAAAGCATTTGAGTTGTAAACGGCATTCAAAATGGACCGAATTATTATAAAGGAGATTAAAGATGATTGTTTTAGGTGTAATAGGCGGTATTATTGGTGTAATAATGTTATTTATAAGTTTTTGCTTATGGCTTTCAAGAAAAGAACTAGCAGAAAATAAAACTGATTATTATGGTAGAATGATTTTGTTTTTAATTATAGGATTAGCGGGTATTGGTTCAACAGTTTACTCGTTCACAAGTGTAAATAGTCATTCGTATAACAATACTCCTACATATAATAAAACTTATCAAAGTCACGAGTGTTACGTATGTGGAAAAGATGCACAATTAAAATACGGCTCGCACTATTATTGCAACACTCACTGGGCAATGGTTAAAACAATTGATGAAGTAAGTTAAAATTGGGGATTAAAATGGGTTATGTTATTCAACCGGACAGTCGAGGACGCCTGTCCCTACAAAATAATCTTTATACCCGTGCGAAGCACACCGCAATTATTCATTTTTCATTATTCAATATTCATCAATAAAAACCACTAGTTCAACTAGTGGTTTTCACCACCCCTAGAAGGGGTGATTACTGGCGAAGCCCCTAAAAGGGGCCTCTGATGTTTAGCAACGCATTACTTTTTCGGGCAGCCGCTCACGTGCGGCTGTCTTTTTTTGCCTACTGCTTCTTGCTACCCGTAAACGGGTCTATGTATTCTTTTATACTTATCTGCTCTGCCATATAATCATCTTCCAATTGTTTTCTGATATATTCGGCAATTGCTTTTTTGTTTCGACCGACCGTATCCACATAATATCCTCTACACCAAAAACTTCTTGAACCATACTTATACTTCAAGTGGGCATGTCGGTCGAAAATCATCAGCGTGCTTTTTCCCTTGAGAAATCCCATAAACTGTGCTATACTTATATGCGGTGGGATACTTACCAACATATGTATATGGTCGGGACATGCTTCTGCTTCTATGATTACTACATCTTTTTGTTCACATAATTTTCTCAGTATTTCACCGATATCTCTTTTTATTTGTCCATATATTTCTTTTCTTCTGTATTTTGGTGCAAAAACTATATGGTACTGACATCTATACTTTGAATGCGAACTACTTCTTATTTCATTATTATTTTCTTTCATTTGAAAAACCTCCTGTATTTTAGTAATGCGGCTGCCAAACCACTACTATTATACACGAGGTTCTTCTTTTATTTCAGTCTTTTTTCGGGCTTGCTTTAAGCTCGCCCTCTCTATTGTAGCTCCGCTCTTTTCTTGCTCCCCCAGTAAAACTGGGGGATTATATGGTTACACCAATAAAAAAAGAACGAAGTTTTCACTTCGTTCTTTTTTGTCATTCGTGTCCGAAAAAGAACTGGGTGAAAAACCTGATTTTCTTTACACATTCATTATAAAATTAAAAAGTTCAAGTGAAGCCAAAGTAACTAAACGCAATCGGCGTCAATGCCAGAAGATACACACATAAGATTCCAAAAGATATCAAAAAAGATAAACAAGAAGCTATTATACAAACTGCTCCCTTTCGCTTTTCAGTTTGCCTTCGTGTAAAAACAACAGAAAATACAATTCCCAAGAAACTTATGGCTGGACCTATTATTGCGGAAACCCCGCTAAAAATCAAAGAGAAAAAAACACCCAATCCTACAAACCAATTCAAAGAATTGTTTGATGCAATTACCGAAACAAAGAATACCGTTAATATGCTAATATTAACAACCAATGGTATTATTGAAAGTTTTTTTGTTAATTTTGGAAGTTTATCATCGCTTTGAAACTCAAACTTTTTCTTTTTGCATACGACTAATATATGTATAACCACAAAAAGTGCAACTGCTTTAATTATTAAACCAAAAATCAACATCATAGATCCTTCGTACATATAATCACCGCCTTAGGTGTATTATAGCATAAAAGCGGTGAAGTCGCAACACCTCTTCACTATTCACTATTACTTCTTACTTTCCAAAAATCCCGAACGCGGAATTAGTGAAGAGTGAAAAGTGAATAGTGAAAAAGTAAAATCCCGAACGCTTTCGCATTCGGGATTTTTGTCTCTCGTGTCCAAAAAAGAACTGGACGAAAACCAATAATTTTCTTTATTTTTTAGTTTTTCTATCGTGCAATATAAACCCTGCAATGATTTGGACAATTGAAATCACAATTGCAATAACAATTGGGATTATACCTAATTTATTATTGTAATCACTTATTAACACACACCCCCAAATAAATAAGGCAAAAACACCTAATAAAACAAATAAAGCAAAGAAAACTGTTATAATTCTATATTTCGTGGATGTTACTTTTTCTTCGGGCACGATATACATCATTAACTCAACATAAACTTCAAATATAATCTCAAATATAAGTTCCACACAATCACCGCCTTGGGTTTAGTATAGCATAAAAGTGGCGGAGCCGCAAGGGGGAATGAAATCGTTCGCTCTGCTCACGGTTAAATCCAAGCGTTGCTTGGATGAAATCTGCTACGCAGATGAAATTAAATCCGTCCATATCCCGACGAAGTCGGATTTCATCACGAAGCGATTTCACCCATCGTAGAAGGATTTATCCCGTCCGCAAGGACGGATTTAGTTGAAAAAAGACGGTGTCGAAAGAAACCTTCTTTTTTCTGGAGGCGCCACCCAGAATCGAACTGGGGATAAGGGTGTTGCAGACCCGTGCCTTACCGCTTGGCCATGGCGCCGTATTATTTTTTAAAAAATAAGGACGCTTAAAAAGCGTTTAAGCGCCTTTTTGGAGCGGATTACGAGGCCCGAACTCGCTACCACCACTTTGGCAAGGTGGCGCTCTACCAGATGAGCTAAATCCGCATTAAAATGGTGCCTCCGATCGGAATCGAACCAATGACACGGGGATTTTCAGTCCCCTGCTCTACCTACTGAGCTACACAGGCGTAAGGTGGCGGCCTGGATGGGGCTCGCACCCACGACCTCTAGCGTGACAGGCTAGCGTTCTAACCAACTGAACTACCAGGCCACCTAATGGTGGGAACAACAGGGCTCGAACCTGTGACCCTCTGCTTGTAAGGCAGATGCTCTCCCAGCTGAGCTATGCTCCCATCTCGCGGGGACCGTACCACCGGCGACGAATGATATATTACCACACTCGTCGCCGTTTGTCAACACTTATTTTAAATTTTTTTTATTCTTTTTTGAAATTATTTTATTTATACCGTCAGGTGTAAAACTATAACGCTTATTACAGAAGTGACAACTAACCTCTGTATCCTTGGTATCGGCAGCCATTTCCTCTAAATCCTCGATACCGATGCTCATCAACGCCTTTTCGGTACGCTGACGGCTGCATTTACATTTATATGCGATTTCCTGCTCATAAAGTACCTCAACCTCGAAGTTTTTGAGTGCAATTCTCAAAATCTCTTCGGGTGTTTTGCCGTCCGCTAACATCTTTGTGACCGATTCCAAATCCTTAACCGAGTCTTCTAACTTGTCGATATCGGCATCAGTATACCCCGGCAACAACTGTATTATAAATCCGCCTGCAACATTAACCGTTAAATCGGGATTTACCAATACTCCCAACGCACAAATAGTCGGTATCTGCTCACTTATCGCATAATATGAGGTAATATCCTCTGCAATTTCGCCCGAAGTCAGCGGAATTTGACCAATATACGGGTCTTTCATTCCAAGGTCCTTAATAACATACAGTGTTCCTGCACCGACAGCACCGCCAACATCCAATTTACCCTTATTATTAAGCGGAATTTCAACCACCGGATTAGTAACATATCCCCTGACATTACCGTCAAAATCACTTGCGGCAACCAAAGTTCCGATAGGGCCCTCACCGGTGATTTTCAAGGTAATACTGTTATCCTCGGCTTTCAGCATATTACCCATCATTGAGGTGGCTGTCAAAAGCCTTCCCAAAGCGGCAGTAACCACCGCCGAGGTTTTGTGATACTGTTCAGCTTGTGCTACAATATCTGTTGTGTCAACTGCGGTTGCCATTACAGCACCCTCACTTGTAATACATCTTATAAGCTTGCCCATTTTAAATCCTTCTTGTAACAAAAATAATACGTTGCTCCTCTAATTTCGGAGCGTCAAAACTCAAATCTCCCAAAATTTCAACAGTTTCAAGTCCTGCAGCAGTAATACATTCTTTTAAATAGTCAACGCTGTAAGCTCTTTCGGAAAAGTCCTCGAAACTACGGGTATAAGTGCCGTCATCGTTTTCCTTAAAAAAGTCAAGCGAAATATCCACAACACCGTCAGAATCACACTCTGAATTACGCCAAACACACAAGCAATCCTCTGTCTCGGCGGTAAATACAGCCCCTGACAGTACATTACGGTGCTTATACTCGGTATTAACGTCGAATATAAACAGTCTATCCTTTTCCAAAAACAGAGCAATGCGGGCTATTGAGCGTTTCAACTCATCAGCGTCAGTTATATGGTTTAAACTATCCAAACAACAAACTGCACCGTCAACCGTGCCGTATAAATCTAAATCCTCAGCCGATTGACACAACAGCAAGGCATTATAACCGCTGTCAAGCAGTTTTCCTCTTGCCACATTAAGCATTTCAGGCGACGGGTCAGCACCGATTACATCTATCCCTTTTTTCAAAAAAGGCAAAGTAAAACCGCCGGTACCGCACGCAACATCAAGCATCAGTGTGGGCAGGCGGTCATATTCTTTAAACAACTTCAGCAAATACTCTGCCCGACCGTCATAATCGACATCGGTCTGCAAACTATCATAAAGTGAAGCAAAATTTTCGTAACTCATTTCTCGATGCGGTCAAAAACAATACTGTAACCGTCGTTACCGTAATTAAGAGAACGGTTTACACGGCTGATTGTAGCGGTCGAGGCGCCGGTTTCAGCAACAATATCGCTATAAACCTTTCCCTCTCTAAGCATTTGAGCAACCGTAACACGCTGTGCAATGGACAAAATTTCCTTAACTGTGCAAATGTCCTCAAAAAATGCGTAACATTCGTCAATGGTTTCCAAAGTTAAAATTGATTTAAACAGTAAATCTGTGCTTTCGTTATGCAATTTGTTCATTACTGTACACATCCTTTCGTACTTTAAAATTTTAACATACTAAATCGTGAAAGTCAAGTGTAACATCAAAAAATATACTGAAATAAATAAAAAATCCTCCGTCGTGCGAACACAACGGAGGAACTTTTAATTACAGTTTAAAGTATAAACTTTAAATTAGTTGATAGCGGTAACAACGCCCGAACCAACAGTACGGCCACCTTCACGGATAGCGAAACGGAGACCCTCTTCAATAGCGATAGGAGTGATGAGCTCTACGTCCATCTCAATGTTATCGCCAGGCATGCACATCTCAGTGCCTGCAGGAAGAGTAATAACACCGGTAACGTCAGTAGTTCTGAAGTAGAACTGAGGACGGTAGTTGTTCATAAACGGAGTATGACGGCCGCCTTCTTCTTTCTTCAAAACGTAAACCTGACCATGGAACTTGGTGTGGGGGTTGATAGAGCCGGGTTTGCAAAGAACCTGACCACGCTCAACTTCTTCACGGCCTACGCCACGGAGAAGAGCACCAACGTTGTCACCAGCCTCACAGTAGTCAAGAGTCTTACGGAACATTTCCATAGAAGTAACAACAACTTTACGACGCTCCTCGGTAAGACCGATAATTTCAACTTCATCACCTGCGTTGAGCTGACCACGCTCTACACGACCGGTAACAACAGTACCACGGCCGGAGATGGTCATAACGTCTTCGATAGGCATAATGAAGGGGAGGTCTGCCTTACGCTCAGGAGTAGGAATGTAGCTGTCAACTGCATCCATAAGCTCCTGGATAGGTGCATAAATGGGGTCTGCAGGGTCAGTAGCTGCAGAATCAAGAGCCTGGAATGCAGAACCCTTGATAATGGGGGTATCGTCGCCGGGGAACTCATACTTGTCAAGAGTCTCACGGATTTCCATCTCAACGAGGTCGAGAAGTTCAGCGTCATCAACAAGGTCAGTCTTGTTCATGAAAACAACGATGTAGGGAACGCCAACCTGACGAGCGAGAAGGAGATGTTCCTTAGTCTGAGCCATAGGACCATCAGTAGAAGCGATAACAAGGATAGCACCGTCCATCTGAGCAGCACCGGTAATCATGTTCTTAACATAGTCAGCATGTCCGGGGCAGTCAACGTGAGCATAGTGACGGTTGTCAGTTTCGTACTCAACGTGAGCGGTGTTAATTGTGATACCACGCTCTCTCTCTTCGGGAGCCTTATCGATGTTTGCATAATCCTCGAAAGAAGCCTGACCCTTAAGAGAAAGGTACTTTGTGATTGCTGCAGTAAGAGTGGTCTTACCATGGTCAACGTGACCAATGGTACCAATGTTTACGTGCGGCTTGGAACGTTCAAATTTTGCCTTTGCCATTGTAATTTCCTCCTTAAAATAGGTAAATAATTTAAAAATTTAGATGTGCTAACGCTATTTTAACAAAAAGCGTTACAAAAAGCAAGAGTAAATATTAAAAATATTATTCGCTCTTGGTTCTTGCAGAAATAATCTTTTCAGCGATAGACTTCGGTACTTCCTTGTAGCCATCCGGCTCCATAGTGTACTGTCCACGACCCTGTGTCTTAGAACGAAGGTCGGTAGCGTAACCAAACATATCACCGAGCGGAACGTGTGCGTTAATCTGCTTAACGCCACCCATTCTGTCTTCAAAGCCCTGAATCTCACCACGGCGAGAGTTAAGGTCACCGATAACGTCACCCATATAATCCTCGGGAACGATAACAACAACCTTCATAATGGGCTCCATCAAAACAGGGTCAGCTTTCTTGCAGGCCTCTTTGAATGCCATAGAACCGGCAATCTTAAATGCCATTTCAGAAGAGTCAACCTCATGGTAAGAACCGTCATAAAGTTCTACCTTAACGTCAACAACGTTGTATCCGGCGAGAACACCGTTCTGCATTGCACCCTTAATACCGGCGTCAACAGCAGGAATGTATTCCTTCGGAATAGAACCACCGACAACTGCGTTAATAAACTCGTAACCCTTACCGGTTTCGTTAGGCGACAGTCTGATTTTAACATGACCGTACTGACCTTTACCACCGGACTGACGAGCGTACTTGCAGTCAACATCGGAACTCTTGCGAACGGTTTCTTTATAAGCAACCTGAGGCTTACCAACATTAGCTTCAACCTTAAACTCACGGAGCATACGGTCAACGATGATTTCGAGGTGTAATTCACCCATACCGGCAATAATGGTCTGACCGGTTTCTTCATCGGTGTAGAACTTAAATGTCGGGTCCTCTTCAGCCAACTTAGAAAGGGCAATACCCATTTTCTCCTGGCCTGCCTTGGTTTTAGGCTCAATAGCAACACGGATAACAGGCTCGGGGAAGTTCATAGATTCGAGAATAATCGGGTTCTTTTCGTCACAAAGAGTATCACCGGTGGTGGTATTCTTAAGACCTACTGCAGCGGCGATATCACCGGAGTAGCAAACCTCAATATCTTCTCTGTGGTTGGCGTGCATCTGTAAGATACGGCCAAGTCTTTCTCTATTTCTCTTAACCGAGTTATAAACGGTTGAACCGGCTTCAACAGTACCGGAATAAACACGGAAGAAGCAAATCTTACCAACAAACGGGTCGGTTGCAATCTTAAATGCAAGAGCAGCAAACGGACCTTCGTCACCGGTATGACGTACGTCTTCTTCTTCAGTATCAGGGTTAACACCCTTAATATCAGCAACGTCGGTAGGTGCCGGCATATAGTCAACGATAGCGTCGAGCAACGGCTGAACACCCTTGTTGCGATAAGAAGTACCACAGCAGATAGGAACCATCTCGTTAGCGATGGTAGACTTGCGGATGATAGCCTTCATCTGTTCAACAGTCGGCTCCTCACCCTCAAAGTATTTCTCCATAAGTTCCTCGTCCTGCTCAACGATATGCTCGATGAGTTCCTGACGGTACTTTTCTGCGAGTTCCTTCATATCCTCGGGGATTTCCTCACGGCGGACATCCTTACCGAGGTCATCATAATAAATTTCAGCGTCGTTTTCAACAAGGTCGATAATTCCCTTGAATGTGTCTTCAGAGCCGATAGGCAACTGAATAGGAACAGCATTACACTGGAAACGCTCCTTAACCATGTTGAGAACGTTATAGAAATCGGCACCCATAATGTCCATCTTATTGACGTAAATCATACGGGGTACCTGATACTCGTCGGCCTGTCTCCAAACAGTTTCCGACTGAGGCTCAACACCACCCTTTGCACACAAAACGGTAACAGAACCGTCAAGTACGCGGAGTGAACGCTGAACTTCAACAGTAAAGTCAACGTGTCCGGGAGTGTCGATAATATTGATACGGTGCTCTTTCCAGAAACAGGTGGTAGCAGCAGAGGTAATGGTAATACCTCTCTCCTGCTCCTGCTCCATCCAGTCCATAGTAGCGTCGCCGTCGTGGGTTTCGCCTATCTTATGGGTTTTACCGGTATAGAACAAGATACGCTCGGTAGTCGTAGTTTTACCTGCGTCAATGTGAGCCATAATACCAATATTTCTTGTTTTTTCAAGTGTTACCTTTCTTGGCATATAAACCTCCTGACCCGAAATTCGGGTTCAAACAAAAATATCAGCAAATTACCATCTGTAGTGAGCAAAAGCCTTGTTAGCTTCTGCAGTTCTGTGCATTTCTTCACGCTTCTTAACTGCACCGCCCATACCGTTGGTGGCATCGAGAATCTCGTTAGCGAGACGCTCTTTCATGGTAGCCTCCGAACGTGCACGACTGTAAGTTGTCAACCATCTTAAAGCAAGAGTCTGCTTTCTTTCGGGGCGAACCTCGAAAGGAACCTGATAGGTTGCACCGCCCTTACGGACAGCCTTACACTCTAACTGGGGCATTACATTCTCTAAAGCCTGCTCGAAAACTTCAATAGCTTCCTTGCCGGTCTTTTCTGCGATGATGTCAAATGCACCGTAAACGATTTTCTGAGCAACACCCTTCTTACCGTCTAACATAACGTTGTTGATAAGACGGGTTACGATTTTGGAATTGTAAAGCGGATCGGGCAATACATCACGTTTTGCGATAATACCTCTTCTTGGCACTTTAACTTCCCTCCTTCACATAATGATATCATAGGTACTCGAGTGACAAATCCCGTTAGTCCCATTAGAGGCGTTATACATTATATATAAACGCCGCTTATGAAAACAGCGACTGAAAGATTCGTCGTTAATAGTTTAAGGCGTTTTATTTAGCGGCTGCCTTGGGACGCTTTGCGCCGTACTTTGAACGGCTCTGCAATCTGTTAGCAACACCCTGAGCATCGAGTGTACCTCTAATGATGTGATAACGCACACCAGGGAGGTCCTTGACACGTCCGCCTCTGATAAGGACGACCGAGTGTTCCTGCAGGTTGTGGCCGATACCGGGAATGTAGGCTGAAACTTCGATACCGTTGGAAAGACGTACTCTGGCAATTTTACGAAGAGCTGAGTTCGGCTTTTTAGGAGTCGAGGTTTTAACGGCAGTACAAACACCTCTCTTTTGCGGAGAGTCATTGTCTGTAAGGCTACGCTTCATAGAGTTATAACCCTTTAAAAGTGCAGGAGCCTTAGCCTTCTTCTCGAGGGTCTCACGACCGGAACGGACTAACTGGTTAAAGGTTGGCATATTACACCTCCTCAAAAAATAATGTATACGACGCAGGCAGAATTTCTCCTGCCTGCGTAATATAAATTGTAATGATGTGGACAAAGTCCCACACGTTAGATGATTTTATCACCTATTACATATATTTGTCAAGTATTTTCTGAAAAATACCTGAAATTTTGAGAAGTTTATTATTCAACTTCTGCTACAACTGCCTCTGCTTCTTCAAACACAGGTGTTTCTACATCTTGGGCAGTGAATTCGGCTACTTCCAAATCATCATCTTCATGATAGCACTTCATACCGGTACCGGCAGGAACAAGCTTACCGATGATAACGTTTTCTTTAAGACCGAACAACGGGTCAACCTTGCCCTTAATTGCGGCATCGGTAAGAACACGTGTTGTTTCCTGGAAGGATGCTGCCGACAAGAACGACTCGGTTGCCAAGGAAGCCTTGGTAATACCAAGCAAGGTGTACTCGTAGGTAGCAAGGCTCAAGCCTTCTTCACCTGCATCGATACGTGCCTGAATAGCATCGTTAGCCTCATAAACCTCACCACGGTCAACCATGGTATTAGGAATAAAGCTTGTGCTACCTGCATCAACGATACGGAACTTACGCATCATCTGACGGATGATAACCTCAATGTGTTTATCATTGATTTCAACACCCTGTGAGCGGTAAGCATTCTGAATTTCCTTAATGATATACTCTTCAACAGCACCGGGGCCGCTGGTTGCAAGAATATCACTGGGAGCAATAGAGCCTTCGGTCAACTGCTGACCCTTTACTATTTCGTCACCGTTAGCAACACTCAAGCGGTAGCCAAACGGGATAGAATAGCGACGCTCGTCTGCATTTTCACTGTCAGTAACAACAACAACTCTGGTTTTCTTATCCTCTGTGAGAGTAACAGTACCGTTAATCTCGGAAAGAATTGCACAGTGTTTAGGTCTGCGAGCTTCGAAAAGTTCTTCAACACGGGGAAGACCCTGGGTAATATCTTCGGTTGATGCGATACCACCGGTATGGAAAGTACGCATGGTAAGCTGTGTACCGGGTTCACCGATAGACTGAGCAGCGATAATACCAACAGCCTCACCTACTGTTACCGGCAAGCCGGTAGCAAGGTTATTACCGTAGCACTTCTTACATACACCGTGTTTAGAACGGCAGCAGAGAATTGAACGGATATAAACCGAATCATAACCTGCTTCAACAATTTTCTTTGCATCGGCATCGGTCATCATATGGTCGTTATTAACAATGATTTCGCCGGTCTCTTTATCAACAACCGGGTCTAAAAGATAACGTCCATACAAACGCTCGGGGAACTGCTCAATAACCTGATTGCCTTCCATAATAGCGCTGACCTTAAGACCTTCGACTGTGCCGCAATCGTCGTCACGGATGATAACATCCTGCGAAACGTCAACCATTCGGCGGGTCAAGTAACCGGAGTCAGCGGTACGAAGAGCGGTATCGGCAAGACCTTTACGAGCACCACGGGAAGAAATGAAGTATTCAAGTACGTTCAAGCCTTCACGGTAGTTAGCACGAATCGGAATTTCAATAACGGCACCGGAAGTGTTGGAAATAAGTCCACGCATACCGGCAAGCTGCTTAATCTGGCTCATAGAACCACGAGCACCGGAATCAGCCATCATGAAAATCGGGTTAAACTCATCAAGGTTGCCCTTCAATGCATCTGCGATTTCATCAGTAGCATCGTTCCAGGTCTTAATAACCATAGACAAACGCTCGGTATTGGTCAAGAAACCGCGGCGATACATTTTCTTAACTTCGTCAATCTGTTTTTCTGCTTTAGCGATGATTTCCTTTTTCTGCGGCGGAATAATAGCATCCGAAACAGCAACGGTAATAGCACCACGAGTAGAATATTTAAAGCCGGTAGACTTAATTTTATCGAGAACAATAGCAGTTTCTGAAGTGCCATAATTCTTAATGCAACGGTCAATAATCTGACCTAACTGCTTCTTGCCTACCTTAAAGTTATTAATCTCATCACCCGAGGTAATGCGGAGAGTATTCTCATCCTTGGGTGTGAAGCAAACTTCAAGTTTGAATTTATTAGCGGGGTTAGAACGGTCAACAAAGCCCAAGTTCTGCGGAATGGATTCATTGAAAATAATGAAACCAACAGTACACCAGGTAAGACCCTTTTCGCCGTCTTTTTCCATTCTTACACGAATCGGTGCATGGAGTCCGACAACACCGTCCTGATAAGCCATAATAGCCTCATTAGTGTCGCGGAAAACCTTGTTTGCGCCCGGTTCGTCGGGCTTAACAACGGTCAAATAGTAAGAACCGAGAACCATATCCTGTGTAGGAACGGCAACCGGCTTACCGTCTGACGGTTTAAGCAGGTTATTAGCAGCAAGCATAAGGAAACGGGCCTCTGCCTGTGCTTCTGCTGACAACGGTACGTGAACAGCCATCTGGTCACCGTCGAAGTCAGCGTTATAAGCGGTACATACCAACGGGTGCAATTTCAATGCACGACCCTCAACAAGTACCGGCTCAAAAGCCTGAATACCGAGTCTGTGAAGTGTAGGTGCACGGTTCAAAAGTACCGGATGGTCTTTAATTACGATTTCGAGAGCATCCCAAACCTCGGTACCTGCTCTTTCAACCATTTTTCTTGCAGTTTTTACGTTGGAAACGATACCGGTCTCAGCAAGTCTCTTCATAATGAAGGGCTTAAAGAGTTCGATAGCCATTTCCTTCGGCAAACCGCACTGATACATCTTAAGTTCAGGTCCTACAACGATAACCGAACGACCGGAGTAGTCAACACGCTTACCGAGCAAGTTCTGACGGAAACGTCCCTGCTTACCTTTGAGCATATCAGACAACGACTTCAACGCACGGTTGTTAGGACCGGTTACAGCCTTACCGCGACGACCGTTATCAATCAAGGCGTCAACAGCTTCCTGCAACATTCTCTTTTCGTTACGAACGATAATGTCAGGTGCACCAAGCTCAAGAAGTCTCTTCAAACGGTTGTTACGGTTGATAACTCTACGGTAAAGGTCGTTCAAGTCACTTGTAGCGAAACGACCGCCGTCAAGCTGTACCATCGGACGTAAATCGGGCGGAATTACCGGAATAACATCCAAAATCATCCACTCAGGACGGTTACCTGACTGACGGAAAGCCTCCATAACCTCAAGACGCTTTAAAAGTCTAACTCTCTTTTGGCTGGTTGCATCCCCAAGCTCTGCAATCAGTTCTTTGCAGGTCTCTTCAACATCAATTTCCGAAAGAAGCTTTTTAATGGCTTCGGCACCCATTCCTGCCTCAAAGTCATCCTCATACTTCTCACGCATGTCATTGTATTGAGCTTCAGTCAAAAGCTGTTTCTTCTGCAAGGGAGTATTACCGGGGTCGGTAACGATGTACTGTGAGAAGTACAAAACCTGCTCTAACAGTCTCGGTGAAACGTCAAGTACAAGACCCATTCTTGAAGGAATGGTTTTATAGTACCAAATGTGGGATACCGGAGCGGCGAGTTCAATAGAACCCATACGCTCACGGCGAACCTTTGCTCTGGTTACTTCAACACCGCAACGGTCACAAACCTTACCCTTGTAACGAATTCTCTTATACTTACCGCAATGGCATTCCCAGTCCTTTTGAGGTCCGAAAATACGCTCGCAGAAAAGACCGTCACGCTCGGGTTTTAAGGTGCGGTAGTTAATAGTCTCCGGCTTTTTAACCTCACCGTGAGACCAGCTTCTTATCTGTTCAGGAGAAGCAAGACCAATTTTTATAGATTCAAAATCAATATTTTCCATTAGTTTCGTCTCCTTTCAATTATTCTTCGTCGCCGAAGCCGTAATCTTCGTCACCGGCATCTTCTACAATAGCTTCACCGTTTTCATCTTCAAGACCGAAGCCTTCAAAACTGTCTGCAACGGTTTCTTCCTGGAATTCAGGAACATCCGACATTGCAGAGGTAAAGCCCATATCCTCATCGTCATCAAAGGTCTGTTTTAAGTCAATCTCATTGTTTTCCTTATCCAAAACCTTAATATCAAGACCCAAGGACTGCAATTCTTTAATAAGAACCTTAAACGATTCGGGAACGCCTGCCTTCGGAACATTTTGACCCTTAACAATAGCCTCATAGGTCTTAACACGACCGACAACGTCATCGGACTTAACGGTTAAGATTTCCTGCAAGGTGTAAGCTGCACCGTATGCTTCCAAAGCCCAAACTTCCATTTCACCGAAACGCTGACCGCCGAACTGTGCCTTACCACCCAACGGCTGCTGAGTAACAAGTGAGTACGGACCGGTAGAACGTGCGTGAATCTTATCGTCAACAAGGTGATGCAGTTTGAGGTAATACATATAACCTACGGTTACCTTATTATCAAACGGCTCACCGGTACGTCCGTCATAAAGCTGAGTTTTAGCATCCTCAGTGAACGGAATCTTGGAGAAGTCAAGTTTAGCACTTCCCTTATCCTGATACTCGTCACTCTTGGTAAATTCTTCAGCCTTGCGGAACATATCTTTAATGTCAGACTCGTGTGCACCGTCAAATACAGGGGTGCAAACCTTCCAACCTAAAGCCTTTGCGGCGTAGCCCAAATGAACTTCAAGTACCTGACCGATGTTCATACGGGAAGGAACGCCCAACGGATTTAAAACTATATCAAGCGGAGTACCGTCAGGTAAGAACGGCATATCTTCACTCGGCAAAATACGGGAAACAACACCCTTGTTACCGTGACGTCCGGCCATTTTATCACCGACAGAAATCTTACGCTTCTGTGCGATGTAGCAACGAACAACAAGGTTAACACCGGGGTTAAGCTCGGAACAGTTAGAACGGTCGAATACCTTGACATCTACGATGGTGCCGTATTCACCGTGAGGTACACGAAGTGAAGTATCTCTAACTTCTCTTGCCTTTTCGCCGAAAATTGCACGGAGCAATCTTTCCTCGGCAGTAAGCTCGGTTTCACCCTTAGGTGTAACCTTACCGACAAGAATATCACCGGCACGAACCTCTGCACCGATACGGATGATACCACGCTCGTCGAGGTCTTTTAATGCATCCTCACCAACGTTCGGGATGTCACGGGTAATCTCTTCAGGTCCTAATTTTGTGTCCCTTGCCTCAATATCGTATTCCTCAATGTGAATAGAAGTATACATATCTTCTCTTACTAACTTCTGGTTAATAAGGACAGCGTCTTCGTAGTTATAGCCTTCCCAGGTCATAAAGCCGATAAGGGCATTTTTACCTAAGGAAACTTCACCTGTGGCGGTAGCGGGACCGTCGGCAATAACTTCACCCTTAACTACCTCTTGACCAACATTTACGATGGGCTTCTGGTTAATACAGGTGCCGTGGTTAGAACGCAAGAACTTGATAAGCTCATACTCGTCAATTTCACCGGTAGCGGTCTTGATTTTAATTAAATCAGCCGAAGCGGCAACAACAGTACCGGCATTTTTAGCCAATACTACAACGCCCGAGTCAACAGCTGCCTTATATTCCATACCGGTACCGACAAACGGATTCTCGGTTTTGAGAAGCGGCACTGCCTGCTTCTGCATGTTCGAACCCATCAAAGCACGGTTGGTATCATCGTTCTCCAAGAACGGAATCATAGCGGTAGCTACCGAAACAACCATCTTCGGAGAAACGTCCATAAAGTCAATATCCGAACCCTTGGTTTCAACAAACTGGTCACGGAAACGGCCATTTACACGCTCGTTAACAAAGTGACCCTCTGCATCCAACGGCTCATTAGCCTGAGCAACGATAAACTCGTCCTCTTGGTCGGCTGTCATATAAACTACTTCATCAAGTACACGGCCGGTGGCCTTGTCAACCTTTCTGAAAGGAGTTTCGATAAAGCCGTATTCGTTAATTTTTGCAAAAGTTGCAAGGTAAGAAATAAGTCCGATGTTAGGACCTTCCGGAGTTTCAATCGGGCACATACGACCGTAGTGGCTATAGTGAACGTCACGAACTTCGAAACCTGCACGGTCACGCGACAAACCGCCGGGACCTAAAGCAGAAAGACGACGCTTATGAGTAAGCTCAGACAACGGGTTGGTCTGGTCCATAAACTGAGACAACGGCGAAGAGCCGAAGAACTCTTTAATAGCAGCTACAACCGGACGGATATTGATAAGGCTCTGCGGAGTGATAATATCCATATCCTGAGCCTGCAAGGTCATCTTTTCGCGAATTACACGCTCCATACGGGAGAAACCGATACGGAACTGATTCTGTAACAACTCACCAACGCAACGGATACGACGGTTTCCAAGGTGGTCAATATCGTCAATATTGCCCACACCGTGAGGAAGTCCGAGGAAATAGTTAACAGAAGCGAAAATATCGTCCAAGGTAATGTGCTTCGGGCAAAGTGCGTCAAGGTTATCAATAATAGCCTCTTTTATAGCATCGCCCTCGTTGTTTTCAAGAATATCCTTCAATACGCTGAAAACAACCTTTTCCTTGATTTTCAAATCGGTAACATCAAAGTCTACGAAATCGCGAATGTCGACCATACCGTTGGAGATAACCTTAACCTCAACGCGGTCACCCTCGTTCTCAAGAACATCAAGGTAAACCTCTGAAACACCCTTCTTCTCCATTTCCATTGCTTTTTCACGGCTAACAGTCTCACCGACTTCAGCCATAATTTCACCGGTCATGGGGTCAACTACAGGACGCGACAAAACTTTGCCGACAATACGGGCACCGATAGCTAACTTCTTATTGTATTTAAAGCGACCGACTCTTGACAAATCATAACGGCGGTCATCAAAGAACAACTGCTCTAAATGAGTTTGAGCACCTTCAACGGTAGCAGGCTCACCGGGACGAAGTTTCTTATAAACTTCAATCAAAGCATCGTCTGTATTGGTTGTGGTGTCCTTCTCGAAGGTAGCGGTCATACGCTCGTCCTCACCGAGAAGCTCACTCATTTGGAAATTAGTCTCAATA
Source organism: Acutalibacteraceae bacterium (assembly GCA_045649545.1). Taxonomy (GTDB): domain Bacteria; phylum Bacillota; class Clostridia; order Oscillospirales; family Acutalibacteraceae; genus UMGS172. The sequence goes on along the minus strand of JAZRQE010000016.1, from coordinate 12,129 downwards.
CCCAAAGAACGTACAAAGGTAGAAAGCGGAAGCTTTCTGTTCTTATCTATACGTACATAAAGTGCACCGTCTTGAGCAGTTTCATACTCCAACCATGCACCGCGGTTAGGGATAACGGTTGAAGAGAACAACTTACGGCCGGACTTATCAATAGCACAGTCAAAATAAACACCGGGAGAACGAACGAGCTGTGAAACAACAACACGTTCAGCACCGTTGATAACAAAGGTGCCGCTATCGGTCATTAAGGGGAAATCTCCCATAAAGACCTCATTCTCCTTAATCTCACCGGTTTCCATATTCTGCAAACGGGCAAGGACACGTAAAGGTGCAGCATAGGTTGCATCTCTCTCCTTGCACTCTGCAACAGTATACTTGGGTTTATCGTCTAAACGGTAGTCGATAAAATCAAGCACCAAATTGCCGGTGTAATCGGTGATTGAAGACATATCTTCAAAAACTTCCTTAAGGCCTTGTTCCAGGAACCATGCGTAAGAATCCTTCTGAATTTCAATGAGGTTAGGCATGTCTATAACTTCATTGATTTTCGAGAAAGTCATTCTTTCGTTCTTTCCGAGTTTAACGGGTTTAACATTCACCGTTTGAGCCATAGGCTTTGTTCACTCCTTATCATAATAAAACGCGTGGCGACAATAAGCAAAAATGCCGTCAAACCGCATAATTTAACGTGTGTTTTGTGCATAAAATTCTGTACCCGAGGGTATTATATCGCACATTAACCCACTATTTAAGCAGTATAAGATTATATAACAGTTTTTTCAAGATGTCAACCCCTATTTTTCAAAAAAATTGTTAAATTTTTCAAATTATTCTAAAACGACATTTTTCTGTGCTTTTTATAAAATAAAAACACCTGCAAAACAGCAAAAACTATTTACCACTTTACACCTCACCGTTTTTTTGATATACTAAAGATAATATATTGTTGTTAACATTAAAAAGGATGTTGAACTATGACTGTACGAGAAATGCAGGACGAAATCCTGAAACTAAAAAAAGAACTTGACGTGTGCATTTTAGCCCACGCTTATCAATCGCGAGATGTAATTGAAATCGCCGATTTTATGGGTGACTCGTTTGGGTTAAGTGAACAAGCCGCCAAGGCACCTCAACAAACCATCATAATGTGCGGTGTGCGTTTTATGGCAGAGACGGTTAAAATCCTCTCTCCAGAAAAAAAGGTTATTCTTTCCGCACCAAAAGCAGGTTGCCCTATGGCAGAACAAATGACGGTTGATTCTATTAAGGAACTTAAAAAGCAATACCCCGATGCCGCCGTTGTTGCTTACATAAATACCACCGCAGAGTTAAAGACGGTGTGCGATGTTTGTGTCACCTCGGCTTCTGCTTTAAAGATTGTTAAAAGCCTTCCTCAAAAGGATATTATTTTTATCCCTGACATTAATTTAGGTTCATACATAGCCTCAAAATGTCCCGATAAAAATATCATCACAGTAAACGGCGGTTGCCCCTATCACGCAAGCGTTACAGTCAATGATGTTAAAAACGCAAAGACAGCCCACCCCGACGCTTGTGTTTTGGTTCACCCCGAATGTAAAGCCGAGGTTGTAGCAAAAGCTGATTTTGTAGGCAGTACAACTGCCATTATAAAATACGCCAAGGAAAGCGATAAAAAAGAATTTATCATCGGCACCGAAAACAGTATCGTAGAATATATGCAGTATGAGTGTCCTGACAAACTGTTCTACCCTGTTTCCCCCTCACTCATCTGCCGTGATATGAAGCTTACCACCCTGCCCGAAGTTTACAACTGTTTAAAGGGAACTGCCGGTGAAGAAATTATTTTAGATGAAGATATTAGAGTCAAAGCAAAACATTCTATTGACGAAATGTTGAGGTTAGGATGAGTAAAAAAGTACTGATAGCGTTAAGCGGCGGTGTCGATTCGTCGGTCGCGGCACACTTAATGCTCGAAAAAGGCTATGAATGTATCGGCGTTACCATGCAACTATTGGACAACGTTGACAGTCAAATAGCCGACGCAAAATCGGTTGCCGACCGATTAAAAATACCCTTTTATGCATTTGATATGCGAAAAGAGTTTCGCAAGAAAATTATTGACGCATTTATCGAAAGTTATGAAAAAGGCGGAACACCCAACCCTTGTGTTTTATGCAATCGCGAAATGAAGTTCGGACTGTTGCTCGAAAAGGCAACCGAATTAGGTTGCGATTTTATTGCAACGGGGCATTACGCCAAGGTCGAGCAAATTAACGGCAGATATATTTTAAAAAAAGCCGAAACCCGGGAAAAAGACCAATCTTATTTTTTAAATCTGCTTTCTCAAGAGCAATTAAGCAGGATTATATTCCCTTTGGGCAGTTATAACAAGGATGACATTCGTAAAATCGCCGAAGATTTAAACCTTGTAACTGCCAAGAAAAAGGACAGTCAGGACATATGCTTTGTACCTGACGGCGATTATATCAAGGTAATCGAAGAATACGCAAATAAAACCTATAAAAAAGGAAACTTTATAGATACCAACGGCAACGTATTAGGTCAGCATCAAGGACTTATCCGTTACACCGTCGGTCAACGCAAAGGTTTAGGTATAGCTTTCGGCAAGCCGATGTATGTAAAATCAAAATGTGCTGAAAGAAACGAAGTCACTCTTTGCGAGGACAGTGAACTATACTCTGATACCATAAAGGTAACCGACCTTAACTGGATAGCGTTTTCCACCCCGCCTGAAAGTTTTAAGAGTGCCGTCCGTATAAGATATCGCCATACCGAGCAACCCGCAACCGTAACAGTACAAAACGGCGTTGCTACAGTAAAATTTGAAACCCCGCAACGTGCCGCCACTTTCGGACAGTATGCCGTTTTTTATGACGGTGACACAGTGTTAGGCGGAGGAACCATTTTATAATCTATAAAACAAAAAAATAGCAAGGGAGCGAACTCCCTTGCTATTTTTTTATTTACCTAAATGTGTAATTTTCCAAATAAGTGTCCTGAACTTTCGGTAAGCGGCGGTTATCCAACGTTTGGATATATATTTCATAATACCGCAACGGAAAAAGTTTTCAGGAACATCATAAAGTATTTCAAACTGCAACTGAGCGTTAGCCAAGTCGCTCGGTCTTTCAAGGTCAACCCTGACCTGCGGGTCATCACCCATAAAGACGATTTTGTTTTTAAGGAAAACACCGTTTGTACGGGGCTTGTGGATTTTATACCCTATCTCATTGCCGTCGGTGTCAATAAACTTTGCCTTAAAATCGGTCAAAGTTACAGTACCGCTTGCAACCGGGTCAAGACGGATAGCCTTAATACCCTTATACTTCGAAATGTTAATACAGTTAACAATCCAACTTCCGTTTTCACACGAAAACTCCAACTTCAACGGCTTGTGTGTACCAAAGCCCGAGCCGTCATCAATAAGCACCATAACCTCGCGGATTTTAGCGTTATCGCGGTTAGGCGAGTCGGCATTATATAAAAATCCGCCAACCTCTGCTTTTGGTATAAGCAAATCTTTTTCGGCAAATTTGCTTTGAATGTAAGCGTGGTTTTTCTTCCATTCCTTATTTGAATGTAAAGTTGCCGAGCTTTCAGCATTTATCCATATACGGTAAACACCCGTAACCTCCGGCACATCTGCGACACCGCAGATAAATGCACATTTCATTAAGAAATCCCAGTCTTCAGTAGTAGTAAGACTCTCATCAAAACGGATATTTAGCACATTATAAACAAAAGACGGGAAAGCAAGACTAAATGTAGGACAATGGTTAACCGACAGTTGCTCAACCATTTCAAAAGGTGAACAGTAAACCGTTCTAAAACCCGAAATCGAGGTTAAAATCTTTTGACCCTCGTTGTTTTCGGTAACCTTCCAATCCTGTGCGGCACAGTACGAATGGAAAATCTTACCCGCATTGTCATTTTCTAAAGAGTGGAACGATTCAACCCAGTTATCAAAAACCAAATCGTCATCATCTAAAATCGAAATATAGCGACCCATTGCCGCTTCAAAACCGCGGCTTAACGGTGTTGTACGGTTACCTCCGGTAACCTCACAAAGACGTACTTTGCCGTCCATATAATCGGGCAGATTGCCGATAATGGAATTAACCGACTCTCTACCCTCGTCACTCAAATTGTGACCCATAATAAGTACTTCAAAGTCCAAGTCCGACTGACCTGAAAGGCAAAGTAAAGCCTCGCTCAAGGCTTCGGGACGGTCACCCCTTGTCCTCATTATGACCGACAAAAACGGTGCATTTTTAGAATACTTTATTTTGCCGTTTAAAAACTTCTCAAGGTTTTCGCGACCAACTTCCTCAGCCAACCCGTCAAAATACTGACGGACTAAACTGGAGGCGGTATTATCTTGTATCTTATTCATAACACACCTCTTTTATAATCAATAGCGGTTTAAGGAATAACCCCATTCAGTAAACGAGGCAATTTTGTGGTCTTTGTCAAGACGCTCGGTAAGTAAACCGTTTTCTTTACGGCGGTAAAACTCAGCAGCAGCCTTCTTTTGTTGCTCACTACCCTTTTCAAAAAGCTCCAAAAAGCGTTTTAACCTTGCATCATCGGAATACTTATACGCCATAAGCAATGCTGCTTCGGCAGAATAATAAAGTTCTGCGTTGGTCGGTTGAACACCGCCTTTATCATCAATCCGCTTTGCGTGATAAACAAATGCACGTGGACGGTAAATAACCTTGTATCCGTTTAAACGCAAACGCCACGAAAAATCAACATCGTCACAGTAAAGGAAAAAGTTTTTCTCATCAAGTCCGCCCAACTTTTTGAAAACAGCCGACGGAATAATAACGCAAGCCATAGCACCCCACGGCTCTTCACCGGTTTTGAGGTCAAAAATCTTCGGATGCTCTAAAGGACACTGTCTTGCCTCGACCATACCGACATTTTCCATTATCTCATACGGTTTCATCATTTCAAGAAAAAATTCAGGGCAAACAATAACATCCGGGTTCATTGCAAGTAAATATTCAGACTTGCACGTTTCAAACATTACGTTCTGTCCCTTTGATGTACCCGAGTTAAACCCGAAAAACATATACTCTAAATTAAAAAACTTGCCGTATTTTTTATTGTATTCAGCGATTTTTTCTTCGGTAAAAATCGGCTCGGCAGAAGCGTCGCCATAGCAAATATCGATAAACTCAATAGTACCGTCTTTCAATTTCGAAACCTCAACAGCTTTTGCTATGCTTGCCAACGATTTCTCCAAATTTTCAATTTCATTATAATAAAGAATTGTCTGCAATCTCAATGTGGTTTTTTTCAAAATTCCACTTCCTTTAAATTACAATCATTTTTGAATATTATATAAAATTTCGACAAAAAAGTCAACACAAGTTAAGTTTAGAGTAGCTTTACACGTTTTATTATAAGCGAAGCACCAAGCCCAACTAAAAACCCCGTAATAACACCCGAAACCAGCAAAAACGGAAGATAGAACATAACGGCTCTAAAACCTATTACAATAAGTGCCGCCAAAAGCTGACCTATGTTGTGTGCCGCCGCACCCGCAACGCTGACACCTACTGTGGAAAACACCGGTGCCTTTTTTACGAGCCACATAACGATAAGGCTTAATATACCGCCTGACAATGCATAAAAAATGCTCATTGTGTTGCCGAATAAGATACCAACTAACAATACCCTTGCAATATTGACCGCCAAAGCCGGTAAAAAACCTTTTTTATAAAGCAATACCAATGCCACAATGTTTGCCAATCCCAATTTTATTCCGGGAATGCCAAAATCAAACGGAATCAACATTTCAACATATCCGCAGATAATTGCCATACTCAACATTGCACCGTAAAAGGCGGTTTTAAAAGTTGCTTTCATTCAACCACCTCCACAATCATTCGGTGCGGGAGGCAAACCACGGTTTCACCCGTTTCATTAACCGCAACGTGACTGACACAGTATTTATCAGGACAGTCAGCCGCCGTTACCGACACCTTGCCGTCATATATTGCCACAATATTTACCCCTCGCTCGGTTTTAACCTCTATCTCTTGGTCAGTAGAAATTGAGTATCTGCCGAAAACCTCACCGTCAACAGTAATTACAACCTGCTTGCCCTCGGTTTTAAAAAGAAAAAATCCCAAAACAAAAGCAATCGCCAAAACAATAATGCCGACCGACAAAATTATATCACCCTTTTTTACCATTTTGACGTCACCTCACCTAAAATACTTTAAAATTTATTTTACCATATTTTTCATTATAATGCAACTTGCTCTTCTTTACAGCAATGATTATTATTGACAACTTCAGCCAAGAATCATATAAAAAATTAAACGAGGTCAAAGTGAAGAAAACAATTTTAATTTTACTGTGCTTACTGTTGAGTATATATTCTGTCGGGTGCAAGGAAAATATTTACCCCTTAACAAAAACCGAATTTATGTTAGACACCGTAATATCAATCACTATTTATGACGGTGACCCCGACGCTTTAGGCGGTGCGATAACTCTTTGCAAAAATTATGAAAACCTTTTGAGCAAAACGGTTCAATCGAGTGATGTATATAAAATAAACCACTCAAACGGCACGCCTGTCAGTGTTTCGCCCGACACTGCCGAACTTTTGAAAACGGCACTAAACATTGCAAAAACATCAAACGGTGCTTTTGACCCAACCGTTTTGCCGTTGGTTGAGATTTGGGATGTCAGAAACCGCACCGTCCCACCCGAGGAAACGGAAATAAAAGAAAATTTGGATTATGTAAACCATAATAATGTTATAATCAACGGCATAACCGTAACCGCAAAGGAAAACGCCAAAATTGATTTAGGCGGAATTGCCAAAGGCTTTATTGCAGATAAAGTCAAACAATATCTTAAGTCGAATGGCGTTACAAGTGCCGTTATAAATTTGGGCGGTAACACTCTGTTAATCGGTAGCAAGCAAGGACAACTCTTTTCTGTTGGTCTGCAAAAACCGTTCGGTAAAAGCGGTGAACTTTCAGCCGTTTTGAATTTAACCGACAAAACTGTCGTCACTTCGGGTATTTACCAACGGTATTTTGAATTCCAGAACAAAATCTACCATCATATTATCGACCCTAAAACCGGCTACCCTTCAGACAACGAAATCACCTCAGTCACAGTAATAACCGACTCGTCAACCGTTGCTGACGGACTTTCCACCGCCTGCCTTAATTTAGGAGTTGACAAAGGTACTAAACTCGCAAAACAGTACAACGCGGAATTGATATTTATTGATACTGACGGCAACCTAATCTTAACCGACGGACTAACTCAAACGGTTATAGATGGTCAACCGCATATTACCTTAAAATAATAAAAGCCGACCAATTGGTCGGCTTTTATTTTATAAATATTATTCCTTTGCTTTTTCCAAAGCCTTTTTGATAAGCTTTACATAGTGGTCAACTGCAATGGTACATCCTGCAATTGTATCGGTTTTACCCTCACCGTTAAGATTTATATTTTCCAATCCGTTTTCCACAACATACTTTTCAAAAAATGCGATTTCCTCGTGCCATTGATACTGCGAACCGCCGGCTTTCATATTATACTTTCCGCTTTCGGAATGAGCCTTTTTTGTGCCGTCATCCTGAAATTCATCGTCACAGTCAACCGAATACAGCTTACCGTCTTTAACAACTACCTTTACGGTAGGCTTGTACCCTTGGTCATCAAACTTGCTTTCCGAAGCCTTGTATTCACCGTCTTTATACTTAACCGAAGCAGAGCCATTGTGGTCGGAAATAAGATTGTCATCATTTTTATCTTTCTTCTTACAAGCGGTAAACGAAAGCATCAACATCACAGCCAAAGCAATGCAAATTAAACTTTTGATTTTTTTCATAAAAACATCTCCTGATTATTTTTGTAGAGATATTTTTTGAAGTTTTCCAATAATTATTCCAAAACTTAAAATGTAAAAATATAACAAAAAAAGATTGAGCAGAAATTCACTCAATCTTTTTTCGATTTTATCTTAAACCTAAATACGGTGCGGCGTCTACTCGGTTGCCATTGATTCTTACCTCAAAATGAACGTGAGGTCCGGTAGAATTTCCGGTCGAGCCAACCTTGGCAATTACCTGCCCTTTGGTCACCTTATCTCCGACCTTGACATTAAGTACACTGTTATGAGCGTATGCTGTTGAGGTTTTATCGTCATGCTTTATGACAACTAATTTACCGTAGCCACCGTTAGTACCTGAATAGGTAACGGTACCATCAAGTGCGGCATAGACATTCTTTCCTTTAGATGCTGAAATATCAAGTCCCTTATGACCTCTTCCGTCACCCCAGAACGAGGTTATGTAAACGTTACTTGCAAAGTCAACCGGAAAATGCATTTCTGCTAAATCGGCGTGATAAATTGAACTAGCCAACTTATAACCCTTATAGTAAACATAGTCACGCTTGTTGCCGTATTCTACAATTTTATTAACCGCTTCGGTAATAACGGTACTGTTTAAAGTTTTAGTTTCCGACTTTTCGCCGTTTACATAGGTAACCTCATCTGTCACCTTTTTCAACCCGTTTTCACCCGCTTGAAGCACCTTACTGTAATCGGTAGTTTTTTCGTTATTGTATTTTTTCTCGGTCTTATATGAAATCTTTGCCTCGTACGTCACAGTTTTTTTGGTTACAATCTGTACTCCGTAGTCACCGTTAACCAGCGCTTCTGAATTGATTTTATTTTGCTCAAAAAAGTCTTTAGTAGTACGAATATCTAAAAATTCTGCATTATTGGTAACCTCAACCAACTCTGCACCATTGGCGGTAAACTTTTGAGTAAGTTCAGTCAATAAAGCGTCTACCTCAGCTTTTGTTTTAGCAACAGCAACAAGGTTTTTGTCAACATAAACACCGCAAGCATTAATTACGCCGATTTCTTCATCTGCCACTGCCGAAACAATAGTTTCACTATCAGTAATGCTTTCGGGTGTAACCGAAGCCTCAACAAACTCGAATGAAGAGCAGTCCACTTCACCGTAAACATCACGTTTTACTAAATCGGTAATGCTTTGGGCGGTGGTTGTTTCCTCAACAAACCCAACCGACTTGCCGTTGAATTTAACCTCAACCGCGGATACGGTCAATACTTTTTCTTCCGACTTTCCACTGTTCAGTAAAAAAGCAATAGACGTCACACCTAAACTTATTAAAACAGCAACCAAAGCCGCCACAACGCGACCTTTTTTAGTGCCAAAAAACTTTAAAATTCCTTTAAATTTAAACAAATTATCACCCATGTATAAAAATACAATATTTTAAAAGTAATTTCAATAGTCCAAATTATGTAAACTAATATTTTAACATCTCGACAGTATAGCCGTCTAATACCGGCAAATATTCAACTGCCTCACGTTTAGCATCAGCCAAATCATGTTCCAAATAGTTTCCGCACTCAATTTTTGAAACACCCGGCACATCCCCTTGGAACTCCTTTAAAAACTGGAATGCGTCACGCACTAAATTTATAACGGCGTAAGGCTCTATATCTCTTACCAATAAATAAAAACCGGTACGGCAACCCATAGGTCCAAAGTAAATAATTCTGTCACGAAACTCACTGTTTCGAACAAAGGTTGCCACAATATGCTCAATCGTGTGCATTGCAGGATTATTAAGATAATTCCCACTGTTGGGCAACTTCATTCTTATATCATAGGTCACAATATCGCCATCAACACGCGAGGTGTAAATACCTCTCTGCAATTTGTTGTGGTCAACCTCAAAACTTGCTATTCTGTCCATATTATCCTCTGCTTTCAAAATACATATCATCGGTTATTCCGTAAACGTCAACATCATCGACACGGCCGTTATAGTAAAAACCGTTCTTTGCACGTCCCTCAAATTCGAACCCTAATTTGAGTAAAACTCTTGCCGAAGCGGTGTTTTGCGGTAAAAGTCTTGCAAAAACTCTTTGCACTCCAATACGGTCAAAAGCATAACCCGTAAGTGCCTCGGCAACCTCGGTAGCAAAACCGTGATTCCAAAGGTCACTTAAAATACTGTAACCGATTTCTGCCATTTTGTAGTCACTGTCCATTGAAACATAACTGCAGGTGCCGATTACTTTCATACTTTCCTTTTCCTCTACCACGAAAAACATACATTTACGTCTGCGGTAAAGTGAAATCTGGTAAGCAATAAACTCTTTGGTTTCTTTCAAATCCTCGTGCGGACTCCAAAGCGAAAACCTTGACGTTTCGGGACGGCGGCAAAGCTCGTATAAATCCTCTGCGTCAGTCTTTCGTACCATTCTTAATTTCAAACGCTCGGTTTCAATGACCGGATACGGTACAAAATATTCATTATACAAAGCTTCACCCCCTTGATTTTATTTTTAAAATTTAAAACAGTGTCATTTGGTTAGTGTCAGGCAAGAAGCTTAAAGCTCCAACCGATTTAAGACTTTCAATAACCGATTTTGAAACACCCGACTCAATCTGTAAATCGTCAACTGACAAGAAATTACCCTCATCAACCGCTTTTTGAATATCGGCTGCCGCCTTTTCACCAACACCCGGCAAAACACCTATAGGCAAACGCATTTTGCCGTCTTCAACCAAGAATTTACGTGAATGTGATTTTCTTAAATCAATCGGTAAAATCTCAATTCCACGGCAAAGCATTTCGTTAAAAATTAAAAGGTTATCCAAAACGCCCTTATCCTTAACACTGGCGGCGTTACCCAAAAGCTTAATATCGTTAATGCGTTTTATAACTGCCTCTTTGCCTTTAAGTAATGTATCAACCTCAATATCGTCGGCACGAACGGTAAAATATGCACAGTAGAACTCAACCGGACGGTGCACCTTATACCAAGCCAGACGAAGTGCTGCAATCATATAAGCCGCAGCGTGAGCCTTCGGGAACATATACTTAATCTTGTAGCAGGAATCAATATACCACTGCGGTACATTGTTGTCCTTCATGGTTTGAATATGTTCCTCTGTAAGACCTTTTTTAGCCTTACCTTTACGGACAATTTCCATAATTTTATACGCCATTTTCTTGGGAACGCCCTTGTAGATAAGATAGGTCATAATGTTATCACGGGTACCGATAACCTCGGAAATAGTACAGGTTCCGTTTTGAATCAATTCCTGAGCGTTGCCAATCCAAACGTCAGTACCGTGGGAAAGACCCGAAATCTGCAACAAGTCAGAAAAGGTCTTGGGTTTAGACTCAACCAACATATCACGAACGAATTTAGTTCCCAACTCCGGCAAAGCGTATGTTCCGGTTTTTGAGAATATATCACCCTCCGTAACGCCCAACGCTTTGGGTGAGCCGAAAAGACTCATAACATCGGGGTCACTCATCGAAACCGACAAAACAGGAATACCTGTATATTCCTCTAAATACTTGTAAATTGACGGCACATCGTGTCCGAGTTCGTCAAGTTTTAGAATGTTATCGTGAATTTTATGGAAATCGAAATGGGTGGTAACCATATCCGAATCAACCTTGTCGGCAGGGTGCTGAACGGGGCAGAAATCATAAATTTCCATATCCCTCGGAACAACAACCATACCTCCCGGATGCTGACCGGTAGTACGTTTTATAGCCGCACTGTCGATAGCCGAGGCCAATCGTGCTTCCTCAGCTTTATTCATAACCTTACCGTAATCCTCGGCATAGTGCTTAACGTATCCAAACGCCGTTTTTTCGGCAACAGTAGCAATAGTACCTGCCTTAAAAACGTTTTCAGAGCCGAAAAGTTCTTCAGTATATTTATGAACAAACGGCTGAACTTCACCCGAGAAGTTTTGGTCAATATCAGGAACTTTATCTCCGTCAAAGCCCAAGAAGGTTTCAAACGGAATATCGTGTCCGTCGCGATTATATTCTTCACCACACTTGGGACATTTTTTTGGCGGTAAATCAAATCCCGAACCGACCGAACCGTCAAGTATAAACTCACTGTGCTTACACTTCGGACAAACATAATGCGGAACTAACGGGTTAACCTCCGAAATGCCTGCCATTGTAGCGGCAAAAGACGAACCAACCGAACCACGCGAGCCAACCAAATAGCCCTTGCTTTCGGAATACTCAACCAACTTTTGAGCCGTAACATACATAACCGAG
>JAZRQE010000015.1:0-52343 GCA_045649545.1 Acutalibacteraceae bacterium | reverse complement strand
CCAACAGCCATTACAGTGTATTCCTTTTCATTGATTACAACAGTTGTTCCGTTTTCAACATCAGATAGGACATCCTGCCTAACATAGCAAACCGTCTTTCCATCGTTGCAAATTGCCGGTGCGGATACGGTTGTGTCCAGTTTCCCAAAAAATCCCCACACACACATTCCGATCAAAAGAAGAATAATGCAGGACAAAAGCATCCATACACCGGGGTTAGAAACCCTGATATAATCATCAAGCAGTTCCGGCGATGAAATTTTTTCTATGCTCTTTTTTCTAAATAATCCTTCATTCATCTTGCATCTACCCCAACAAAAATTTCATATATTGTCTGATTAACACCAAAAATAAGCAAAAAGCAGCAGGGTCTAAACTTCTGCTGCTTTTATTAACTGTACATATATACACCTAATTATGCAGCAATAAACACATTTTTACCTCTACATAATAGTCAAAATATCGGAGAAACCAGTCACTTCAAACACTTCGGCAATTACTTCGTTTACATTCTTTACGACCATACTTCCTTGCTTGTTCATAACCTTTTGTGCTGCAAGCAAAATGCGTAGACCTGCAGAAGATATGTACTCCAATTTCTCAAAATTAAACACCAACTCCGTGATGCCGTCAACCGACTGCTTCAATTCTGCCTCTAAAGAAGGTGAAGTTGTTGTATCAAGTCTGCCTTCCAATAAGATTTCGAGTTTTGTTCCTTCCAAGTTTTTGCTGATAGTCATTTTCATTACCTCCGTTTGAATTTAATTAATTATTTATTTCTATATATTTTTCAACTCTGACAGATACATTTTTCTGCAGATTACGATAGAAGAACTGATAATCATATAAATGATAAACACCACTGTCAAAAATCGACAACACAGGCGGATATTCCTCGCTTATTATATCAGTGACCTTCAAAGCCCCGCGTGTTTCATCAATATATGCTCCGGTTAATTGCGGAAGTTCGTTGACAATGTTGCCATCGTAGTCCGTGAAACAAGCACCTTCATTCAGTGCTTTATTTGCAACCGTTCCATCTGTTTTCCAATTCAAAGGATTGATTGCAAGAGTTTTTGTGCCTTCCGGTATCATCAATGAATCGGTTACGTTTTCTGCTTCACTGTTGAAAGAGATAATTACTCCCACATCCGTTTCGCCTTGAGCAAATTTCAGATGTTTATGCTCCTGCAATTCATCTTCGGTAATGCTCCAACCGATTGCATAACAGGCGACAAGTAAATCGTTTGTCTTATCATCCGAAAAATAATCCTTCAACAACCGAATACTTAAATCGGCTCCCTGTGAAAAACCGGCTAACACAATAGGGCGGCCATTGTTGTAATGCTCCATATAGTATTCAAAAGCCTGTTTTACATCTTCGTAAGCAATTTTCAAGTATTGCTCTCTATCCGAACTCTCCATTTCATACACATTAAGAGCGGCCTGCCTGTAATACGGCGCAAAGAACCTACAATCTGCATCGTATATTCCTTTTTCCATATTGGTCGCGCCAAGAAAGCTCTCTTTGGTTTCCACGTCATCCAATGCCATATTAAAAGTTTCACTATCACCACCATATACGGTAGGACATATAAAGAACACATCTGCAGCCTTATTGCTCACGTCTGTTTCAAGATATGCCCAGTTTTCAAACTGTGAATAGATATTTTGGTTTTGCTTAGCGCTACATCCGCTGAAACATAGTGCAGTGAGCAACAATAAAACAAGAGATAGGCAAACAGCACGCATATATCTTGATTTTTTCAACATTGCATCAACTCCTTAAACCTCACAATTATAGATTTATGCCGTTAGCAGCATATCCAAATGTCGTTTAATGATTTGAATTTGCGGATATACAACGGCATCTTCCTTGAATATCATATAGTTTGCAACCGCTGATATACCCATATAAACCAGAGGTTCAATCTCTGTAGTTTCGCAATTCAGTTTCTTTGCAAATTTTTCAGCATACAAACCATATCTATCGGTTAGCCTATCTAAAACATGTTGCATTTGGTCTTTATAGGCATTGCTTACACACACAGAAACAAAAAATCTCATAGTAGAAGGCAATTCATCTGCACGAGTGCGTAAATTCTTCAGCATAATATCAGGATTGTGAATATCCTTCATAGCTACCGCAATCAAAGCTGCTTTCAACCGTATTGCCGCATCGTTTTTTTACTTGTACGCCGCTTTCGTTGTCAAGCGCTCGCTTGGTTTGTAGAGGAAAAATATTTCGCAGAGTCGTTTGATCGAAAAGGACAAAAAAACAACTACTAATTTAATATATTTTACCACATAATATATAAATATACAAGAGATTTCGATAAAACTATCGCCATACGCAATACATTTTATGTCCTAAAATACCACATAACTATGTCACTTCATTGCGGCGCTTGATTTTTCCGTATAATCGTGGATATTAACAATGCTTTTGCCTTGTTTAATTGCATATCCTACCGTCTGCCAAGCACCGCCCTTTTCATGTTAAATATAGCAGATAATCAAATCAGCTCTATCCACCATTTCACGATTGCGAATTTGTATAACAGACTTCGGATGTGTTCTTGAAGCCACATAAGATATATCCACATCGGTATAGTATTTATGAAAGTATGCTTCCTTATTTGGATACTCTGCCGTTGGATATAAGAAAAAATTGGTTTAAATAACGATCCCATACCTGATTTGCTATCTTTTCGCGTAACCAACTTTATCCCGAATTCAAAAATAACTACTACAAAGCTATCACTAGTTACTCCTATCAAACAAATTAAAAAATGAGCTTCCAAAATAAAAAAGAACTAACAGACTTTACGAAAAAATCTGTTAGCTCTTTATTTATAAATAATCTGAAATTGTTGTCAAAACGTTGTCACGAGGCTTTTTCAAACCTCAAAAACCCAGTGTTTATGCGGGTTTTCAGTGTTTTCCCGATTATTCCCACTCGATTGTGCCGACCGGCTTCGGAGTCAGGTCGTAAAGCACACGGTTAATGCCCTCTACCTCTTTAGTAATACGGTCGGTGATTTTATGAAGCACTGCATAAGGAATTTCCTCAATTGTAGCACTCATAGCGTCGGTAGTGTTAACTGCACGGATAATTGCCGGCCAACCCTCGTAACGACTTTCGTCACGAACACCGACACTCTTGATATCAGGGATAACGACAAAATACTGCCAAACCTTTTCGGCAAGACCGTTTTTGTCAAACTCATCACGAAGAATTGCATCAGCCTCGCGAAGTGCGGCCAAGCGGTCGCGGGTAATAGCACCCAAGCAACGAACACCCAAGCCGGGGCCGGGGAACGGCTGGCGGTATACCATACCGTGCGGCAAGCCTAAAGCTTCACCAACAACTCTTACTTCGTCCTTGAAAAGCAACTTAATAGGCTCAACAAGTTTGAAATTAAGGTCCTCAGGCAATCCACCAACGTTGTGGTGTGACTTAACTGCCTTTTTGCCCTCTGCCTGCTTAACGCTTTCTAAAATATCGGGATAAATTGTGCCTTGAGCCAAAAACTCAACGCCTTCTAATTTTCTTGCCTCGTCAGCACAAACCTCTATAAATTCCTTACCGATAATTTTTCTTTTGCTTTCGGGGTCGCTGACATCTTTAAGTAAGTTCAAAAATCTATCAGTAGCGTCAACATAAACTAAATTTGCATCAAGCTCATCGCCGAAAATCTTAACAACATTTTCAGACTCATCTTTTCTCATTAAACCGTGGTTTACATGAACACAGGTAAGCTGTTTGCCGATAGCCTTAATAAGCAATGCGGCTACAACCGAAGAATCAACACCGCCGGACAAAGCCAACAAAACTTTACCGTCTTTAACCTGCTCGCGAATGGCTTTAACTTGGCTCTCGATAAAAGCATTTGCCAACTCGAATGTTGTGATACGAGCCATAGACTCAGGACGTACATTTGTATCCATTTTTATTTCCTCCTGTCTTTTTTCAATATATCAGTTAGTATAGTTATCGAAATATCCCTGAACGAGAACAACAGGAGTACCCTTGTCACCCGAGCCGGAGGTCAAGTCACAAAGCGAACCGATAAGGTCGGTCAACTGTCTGGGGGTTGTACCTTGAGCAGCCATATTACCAACCAAGCTCGAACCGTCTTTCGCCTTAATTGAATCCGAAATAGCCTTTTTAAGTTCGTCACCCGACAAATCTTTAAAATCATTATCGGCGAGGTATTTTAACTTCAACTCGTTCGGTGTGCCGATAAGTCCGTCAGTAAATGCGGGAGAAACAACCGGGTCAGCCAATTCCCAAATTTTACCTACGGGGTCTTTAAATGCACCGTCACCATAAACCATAACTTCAACATTTTTACCGCTTGCATCTTTGATTTTCTTTTGAATATCCAAAACCAAGTCCTTACACTCGCGGGGGAACAATTTAATCTTATCCTCGGTCGACTTGTTAGAGCCTAACAAACCGTAGTTCTCATTACAGCCGCTACCGTTAACGGATGCATTAAGAATATCGTCAAGACCGCAAACGATTTTAGCACCGGCGGCTTTCAACAAGCGCTTGGTTCTTGCACGGGTATGAATGTCACAAGTAAGAACACAGTCGGTATAATCCAAAATTGCCTTTGCCTGATTAGCAAAGATAATTTCAACCTCACAACCGCAGTCCTTAATCAAATTCTGATAATACTCAACGTAATCAACGCCGGTGAACTGCAACTTTTGAACACCGAAAACATCACGGTATCTTTCCAAAGTCAAAACGTCAGAATACGGATTAATGCCGTTGGCATCAATCAAATCATAAGTTGCCAACGAGTTACCAACCTCGTCAGACGGATAACTTAACATAAGAACGATTTTCTTACAACCCTTTGCGATACCTTTTAAGCAGATTGCAAAACGGTTACGCGACAAAATCGGGAAAATAACACCGACGGTTTCTCCGCCAAGTTTTGCCTTAACATCGGCAGCAATATCGTCAACCGATGCGTAGTTACCCTGCGAACGGGCAACAATCGACTCAGTCAAAGAAATGACGTCACGGTCGCGAAGCTCAAATCCTTCAATTTCAGCGGCTTCAAGCACACTGTCGGCAACGATTTTAGCAAGGTCATCTCCCTCACGAATAATGGGGCAACGGATACCTCTTGATACTGTACCGACTCTGCGTTCTTTTGTCATAATAATACACTTTCCTTTCCAATTGGAACAAGGCATTAGCCTTGCGGAATATCACTAAATTATTTTACCTTAAAATAAACTTAATTACAAGATTTTTTTGAATTAACAGAGAAGTTTTTTATAATATTTTTTAGCCATAGGGCAAAAACCTTCAAAAAGACTTGTATTCAAAGCAGTTTCTATTATATATTTTAAACCAAATTTCAAGAAACTCACCCAAAATCACACCTTTTCTGAAAAATTTCTACGACAATTTTACTATGCGATAATTATACTCGTTTTTAAACACTTTTTCAAGTGCAACTATGAACAAAAGCAACGGTCAAAGACCGTTGCTTTTTGTATTATTTTAATTATTCAACTTACTTGCCAAATCATAAAGACCGCGTTCAAAATCGACGCCGTAATGCTCGGCACCCGACTCGCTGGTACGTTTAATGCTACCGACGGTAAAATCTACCGCAATTTCGGTAGCCTCAAAAACATCTTTACCGCGAAGTAATGCAGCAGTTAAAGCACTTGCGAAAACGTCGCCCGTGCCGTGGAACATCCCTTCAATCAGTTCGCTCGAAACAGTATGGATTTCGTCCTTTTCGCTGTCAAAGCTGACCGACGCCACCGTTTTATCGTTAAAACGCACACCGGTAAGCACTATTTTTTTAGGCCCTAACTCTGCCAAGCGATGCAATATATCGGCAACATAATCCTCACCGTAGCCCGACGGCATATACTCCTTACCCAACATAAAACAAGCCTCGGTTACATTAGGCACGATAATGTCCGCCTTCATGCAAAGCTTTTTCATTTCGGCGGCGAAACCTAAATCAAAAAGCACGTACATTTTTCCATTGTCCGCCATAGCCGGGTCAACAATTGCCAACGTTCCGTCTTTTTTAAATTTATCAAAAAAATCGCAAACAATGTCAATCTGCTGTGTAGAACCCAAATATCCACTGTAAATTGCATCAAAATTTAAATCTAAACTATTCCAATGGTCAATAATTTTTGGCATTTCATCGGTCAAATCAAGCGAAGTAAAGCCCTTAAAACCACCGGTATGAGTTGACAGTATCGCAGTCGGTATAACCGCCGTTTCAATACCAGCTGCCGAAATTATCGGCAATGCAACCGTTAAAGAACATTTACCGAAGCACGAAATATCGTGTATTGCGGCTATTCTTTTCTGTTTTTCCATAAATTTTTACCTAAGGTGACAAAATAAAATTCGTCACGCCTTTAAAATAATTATTCGTTTATTAATACGCCGATTTATACGCGTTGCAAACCGTTTCAGTGTCGCCCACCATTTTTAAATTTCCGTGCTCTAACCAAGCACAGTGGCGGCAAAGACGCTCAATCTGTCCCATCGAGTGACTAACAACAATAACGGTTGTGTGACCGTTATTCATCATTTCATTGATACGTGCCTCGCACTTTTCTTGGAACTTAAAGTCACCAACAGCCAAAATTTCATCAACAATCAAAATATCGGGGACGGTCATTGTGGCGATTGCAAAGCCTATACGAGCAATCATACCCGAAGAATAGTTCTTCATCGGGGTATCTAAAAAATCCTGCATTTCGGAAAACTCGACTATCTCGTCAAAATGCTCGTCCATATAAGCCTTTGAAAAGCCTAGAACACTGCCGTTTAAATATATATTTTCGCGAGCTGTAAGTTCCAAATCGAAACCTGCACCCAATTCAATCAAAGGTGCAATAACACCGCGGGTTACAATGGTACCTTTAGTCGGGGTTAAAATGCCGGAAATGATTTTAAGTAAGGTAGATTTACCCGAACCGTTAAGACCGACAATACCGAAAACATCACCTTTTTCAATGTTTAAAGTAACACCGTTCAAAGCAATAAAATCTTCATATTGAAGCTCACGCTTTAAAAATTTCAGCAAGTATTCCTTTAAACTTTGCAGTTTTTCCTTGCTCATATTAAAGTGCATTTCAATGTCCTTTAATTCTACTGCATAATTTTCCTGCATTCAGTTCCCCTCCTTTTCAATTAAATATAAAGTATAAATTTCTTTTGTAACTTGCGGAAAACAAGAGAGCCGATAATAAGCATAACCACACCGTAGCCAATGCACAGTAAATGCTGCTCTAAAGTCGGCCATGTATTATTCAAAACAACATCACGGAATGTGTTTATGTAAACCGACATAGGATTATACTTAATAAGACTCAACGCCGCAACCTGCAATGCGGAAGACCTGTCAATCCTTGTTTCAATCATACTTAAAGGATAAATCAAGGTTGTAAGGTACATCCACAAGGTTAAAATTACGCCGTAAAGGTGAATAATATCGCGGAAAAACACACTAACCGCCGATAAAAGAAGGCTCAAGCCAACCGCAAAAAGTAAACAATAAATTATCGGCAAAGGTAACATCACCAAAGTAAACCCTATGTCGATATGTTCAAAGCGGATAGCCATAACAATTGCAACGGCAATCAACGAAAATGCAAAGTTAATCAATGCAAAAAGGCATTTTTCAAGCGGGAAAATATATTTTGGAATATACACCTTTTTTATCAGTGATGCCGAAGCCAAAACCGAGGTCATAGAGCCAGAGGTCGCCTCTGCAAAGAAGTTCCACATAGCCGCACCGACAATGTAAAAACAAGCGAAATCGGCAACATTGGGGTAATCCCTAATGCCGAACATAAAGCCGAAAACAAGTGTTAAAACAAGCATTGTGAGTAACGGATTAAGAATACTCCAGGCAATGCCCAAAACACTTCGGCGATACTTTATTTTGAAATCCTTACCTGCCAAATTTTGCAGTAAGGGTAAATATTTTTTGAAATCCTTAAAAAAGGAACGCTTTTCGTTCTCCAACTTTGCACCTCTTTTTTCAGTATATCGTCTTAATTATATATCTTATATCTATAATTGTCAATTATTTCAAGGTGACAACGGTGACACCGTCTTCACCCTCGCCGTACTGACCGAAGCGGAAATCTTTAACACTTCTATTTGTGCGAAGATAAGCATGTACCGCCTTTTTTAATGCACCGGTGCCTTTGCCGTGGATAATCCAAACGGTATTAAGTCCTGCCATAACCGAATTGTCGATAAATCGGTCAAGCTCTAATGCTGCTTCATCACCCGTAAACCCACGAATATCAATTTCGGACTGTGCCGAGCGGACGTTGCCCTCCGGATTTGCCGCTTTTTTGACAGTACGTGTTTTGGCAACAGTACCTTTGTTTTTAGGTTTAGGTGCTAAATGCGAAACTAAAACCTTGGTTTTGATGCTGCCGGCTAAAATTTCAACCTCGTCACCCTTTTGGTCGCTGATAACCGTGACCTCTTTTTTAAGGTCGAGGAAAATAACCTTTTCACCCTTTTTAAGCGGTGCCGAAAAACCGCCGCCTGAAATTTCTGACGCTTCAACGGGGTCGGCAACGTCCTCTAAACGTTTTAAGCCGCTTCGCATTTCGGCTCTGGCTCTCCTGATACGTTCCTCGGCAGAATCTTGGCTCTTTTTCAAAGCCTCCAACTCTGACAAAAGCTTTTCCGCCTCAGCCCTTGCTCTATCCACTACAGCGTTAGCCTGCTCGCGTGCTTTTTCCATTGTTTTGTCGCGTGCTTTACGGAGTTCCTCTGCCTCGGCATCACGTGACGACTTCAAGGCTTCCATTTCACCTTTTAAGCGGCTTGCCTCTTGTCGGTCTTTTTCAGCCTCTCTTGTTGCAGTTTCAAGTGCCGCAACAACACGCTCAAAACGTGCGTCCTCGTCTGAAACAAGACTTTTTGCCATTTCGACCGTTTGTTTGTCTAAACCCAATTTTTCGGAAATCGCAAAAGCGTTCGACCTGCCGGGCAGACCGATATTAAGTTTATACGTAGGCTTTAGCGACTGCACATCAAACTCACAACTTGCGTTACAAACACCGTCGGTTTCCAATGCATAAGACTTCAACTCAGCATAATGGGTAGTTGCGGCAATTTTTGCGTTTTTCTCGCGTAATTTCATCAAAATTGCCTGTGCCAATGCCGCACCCTCAACAGGGTCGGTACCTGCACCAAGCTCGTCAATAAGCACAAGCGACTGCTCGTTTGCAACTGCCATAATATCAATAATTCGTTTCATATGTGATGAGAAAGTAGACAATGATTGCTCAATGCTCTGCTCGTCACCGATATCGGCTAAAACATTTTTGAAAACCGACACTTCACTGCCGTCAGACACCGGCAACATAAGTCCGCACATAGCCATCAACGTCAAAAGACCGACCGTTTTTATCGAAACGGTTTTACCGCCGGTGTTAGGTCCGGTTATCATAAGCGTATCGTACTCTATTCCTAAAGGAATGGTCACCGGTACGACGGTTTTGGGGTCAAGCAACGGATGACGGGCGTTTTTAAGGTAAATTTTGCCCTCTTGGTTTAAATTTGGCTTGCTGGCACGCATTGAAAAAGCCAATGATGCCTTGGCAAAAATCAAGCACAGTTTAACCGTTGCCTCATAAGACGTGGCAATATTAGGTGCAAAGCCTGCCGCCTCACCCGACAGTTCAGCCAAAATGCGGTCGATTTCCTCTTTTTCTTTAATTTTCAACTCTCTAATTTCGTTGTTGATTTCAACAACCGCCATCGGCTCGATAAACAATGTCGCACCCGAACCCGAAGTATCGTGCAACAGTCCCGGCACTTCGTTACGGCTGTCGGCCCTTACAGGTACTACAAATCTGCCGTCACGTTGGGTGATAATCGCATCTTGTAAAAATTTTAAGGTACTGCTCGAGCGTATCATTTTCTCAAGTCGGTCACGGACGTTTAATTCACTTGAATGTATTTTTCTGCGAATATCTTTCAGTTTGGGCGATGCGTTATCGTCCATCTCATCTTCGGAACGGATTGAAGTGGTAATTCTATCCTCAAAATAGCGGTTAGGTATTAGCACATCGAAATACTTTGCTACATAAGGCGAGTCAGTGTTTTCACAGTGTGCACGCCATTCCTTTAACGAACGGATAATACGCAAAACCTCGGCAATGTCAAGTAACTCTCGCATAGAAAGAACGCCGCCGTTTTTAGCCCTTGCCAACGGGTTGGCAACATTTTTTGCACTGCCGAAAGACGGCGAACCGAAGCCTGCCGACAATTTGAATGCATCGTCAGTTTCGTTTAACAATATTTCTACTTTTTTAAAATCGGTTTCAGGTTGAAGCGATAATGCTAACTCCTTCGCGTCCTCCATTGCGGCACGGGAAGATAACATTTTTAAAACCTTATCAAGTTCTAACGCTTCTAAATGGTGTAATGTGTTCATTATATCTCCTAAATTCCTTAAAGCCTTACTTCAAGGCTGTGGAAAAAGTCTAACGTTTTGAATCTACGCTCAGTTTGAGCCAACAAATATCGCTCGGTCACAAAACTCAAATACTTGGCATTTTGCGGCGGCAAAGTGAAAGAATAAAGTTTTGAAAATTCGGAATAAACGATATGACGCATAGCAGCAAAGGTGGTCTTGTCCAGTTCTACAAAAGCACCCGGCACTACCACAGCACTTTTGCACCTATTACAAAGCATATCGCCACCGTTTAAATCCAACCAGAGCGGGAAATCGCGGTCGGTTCCGCAGTTTCTGCACCCGACCAAATCAGGCATAAAGCCGGCTATAACCATCAATCGCAACTCGGTCAGTGCCTTAATGGAATACACATCCATTTTTTTCTTTTCTATGTAATGAAGTGAATTTAAAGCAAGGCGTAAAAAGTCCTCGCCCTCAACTTCGTACGGCACTAAAGCCTGACACAGTTCGCAAATATATTGAGCAAGGCTAAGATTTTCAACATCGGTTCTAATGCCGAAAAAAACATCAATAGCCTCTGCCTCGGTGATGCGATAAGTGTCCTTGGTTTGGGTAATACAAAGGTGCGAATATGCGAGCAGTGCCGTTGAGGCGGCATTTTTAGATTTCGGCTTTCTCGCCCCACTTACAAAGGCACTTATTAAACCTTTATCCCTTGTCAGTGCAACGACAACGCGGTCACTTTCACCGACATTATTTTCTTTTATTATCAATCCGTCGGTCGTGAACTTCAATGCCGTTCTGCTCCTTTTTCTCTAACGTTTGGCAGTATTTTAAATAGTCAAAAACACTGCCTGAATTATAAAAATTGTTCCATAAATTTTCTAAAGTCACAGCCCCGACCTCCGAATAATTTGTTTAAAATTATTGTGTGTCGGAACCCCCAAAATAAAAGTTGTTATTTATTGTCAAGTCCGAACGAACGAATGAGTCCGTCGCGGTTACGCCAATCCTCTTTAACCTTAACCCAAAGCTTTAAATTGCACTTGCAACCGAAAAACTCCTCAATATCTTGGCGTGCCAAGGTGCCGATTTTTTTCAAACAAGCACCGCCCTTGCCGATAATAATGCCCTTATGAGAATCACGTTCACAGTAAATTATTGCTTCAGCCTCTATAATCGGCTCGCCCGATACAGTGTCACGCTCGAAAAAGCGTTCCAACCCTACTGCAACGCCGTGCGGGATTTCCTTGTCCAATAAATGCAACATTTTTTCACGGATAAGCTCGGTAACCATAACGCTGTCAGCCTGGTCAGTAACCTCATCTTCGGCAAAAAAATGGGGTGACTCTTTTGCGTACTTTAACTGCTCGTCCACCAGAGTGTCAACGCCGTCACCCGACCAAGCTGAAACAGGAATAATTGCATCAAATTCATAAAGATTTTGATAAGCTGAAATAACCTCTAACAAATCGCTTTTATCGGTAAGTAAATCAATTTTATTTATGCAAAGAATTGCTTTTAAACGGCGGTTTTTGATTTCTTCAATCAAAGCCAGCTCGGCTTTCGGCATATCTTCGGGATTTAGTTTAAATTTCGTTTGAGCCTCAACCACAAGCATTACAACATCGACGTCACTTAAGCCTTGTGAAACCGAGTCCATCATTCTTTCACCCAATTTATTTTTAGGCTTATGAAATCCGGGGGTGTCGATATATACAATTTGAGTTTCATCAAGTGTTTTAACACCCATTATGCGGGTGCGGGTGGTCTGTGGCTTATTTGAAACGATAGCCACCTTTTGACCCAAAATTTTATTAAGTAAGGACGATTTTCCAACATTCGGACGTCCAACAATGGCAACAAATGCCGCTTTTTGATTATCCATTTTTAATTCCTCAATCTATAATGATTATAATGCTTGTAGAACGTGGAAACGCAAGACGTTTCCACAAAAGCCGATAAATCGGCTTTCAAGCAATCAAATTTCGTGAAATTGGATTGCTTTTCTACATCATTGCAATGGCCGCTGTCAAATTTTCAGAGAAAATTTGTGACCAAATCTAAGATTTGGTGTCTAAATAATGCTTTTAAACATTATTTCGACTTTCTGTAACCGTTATAAAAGTAACTTCGCGTGAAAGGCCCATTTTAACCAAAACTTCTTCTTCCTTTTCACGCATTGTCTCGGCTTCAATACCACCGTTAACGTGGTCATAACCCAACAAATGCAACATCGAATGTACTGTTAAAAAGGCAACCTCACGCTGTAAGGTGTGACCGTATTCTTCGGCTTGAGCCACAGCATGCTCTAAAGAAATAACAACATCGCCCAACATTTTAGCACCGGTTGCAGGATTGGTATCATACACGCCGTTTTCACCTAAAGGAAAAGACAAAACATCGGTCGAACGGTCGATATTACGGAACTCTTTATTAAGTTCGTGAATCTCGTTATCATCGACAAATGTCACCTCAACTTCGGCCGAATCCAGAAACTGCTCCATTTTTAAAACAGCAACACAAGCACGACGTACAAGCATTCTTATCCCTGTCGGGATTTTCACCTTTTTCTGTTTATTGGTTATAGCTACCCTTACCTTTTCGTTTTCCATTTTTTACCCTCTTTGTTTCTTTTCCTCGTATTTTTCATACGCCTTGATTATCTGCTGAACAAGTCGGTGACGGACAACATCACGCTCTGAAAATTTATTGATTGCAATATCGTCAACATCTTTTAAAATGTTCAAAACCTCTTTAAGTCCCGACTTTTTACCGTCAGGCAGGTCAACCTGGGTTATATCACCCGTAACAACCGCCTTTGAGTTAAAGCCTAAACGTGTTAAAAACATCTTCATTTGCTCGGATGTTGTATTCTGTGCTTCGTCTAAAATAATGAAACTATCGTCTAAAGTACGACCTCTCATATAAGCCAACGGTGCAACCTCAATATCGCCGCGTTCCTGACATTTTTGGAAATTTTCAGCACCGAGCATATCAAAAAGCGCGTCATATAAAGGTCTTAAATATGGGTCAACCTTTTGTTGTAAATCACCCGGCAAAAAGCCTAATTTTTCACCCGCTTCAACAGCAGGTCTGGTAAGAATTATACGGTTAACTGTTTTGGCTCTGAAAGCCGCCACCGCCATTGCTACCGCCAAATATGTTTTACCGGTGCCGGCAGGGCCGACGCCGATGGTAACGGTGTTGTCCCTTATCGCCTCAACATATCTTTTTTGACCTATGGTTTTTGCCTTTATCGGTTTGCCTTTTGAAGTAATGCAAATACAGTCGGTATCGCTTAATTTTTCAATGCCTTTGTCATCCTTTTCGGCGGCAAGCGACATAATATAACGGATGTTCTGCTCGGTTAACGCTTCACCTCGGCTGATAAGTGACAAAAGTCCGTTAATTGTGCGTACCGCACTGTCAACACCCTCCGGCTCGCCCGAAACTTTGATTTCGCCCGACCGCAAAGAAACCGTCACCGAAAACTCGCGTTCGATAAGACGGATATTCTCATCCAAATTACCGAACAATCCGTAAACATATTCAACACGTTCAATGTTAATTGTCTGCTCTGTTGCCATTTTCACACTGCCTTTTTACGTCTGTTTTGCTGTTAGACAAAATATATACTTATTCATTATTTATTTTACATTATTTTTAATCTAAAATCAACAATAAATCCTCAGTTGCAATATTTTCTCTCAATTTATATTGTGCTTTTAATTTCAACCCCGTTTCAGTTACCTCAATTTCAGTTTCGCGGCTTAAAATTTCAGCGTTTTTGAAGTCAGTTTGCTCTATCAATTCGAGTTCGGTTAATGCAATTTGCTCAGCTTCGGTTTTAGTTACGGTAAACTCCTCTACTGCAGTTTTGAAAAATTCTGTTTCGGTTATTCTGACCGGCAAATACATTTCACTGTTTTGATATTTGATTTCTTTGGTTTCCGCTTCATACGGACCTTTGACGCTTCCCAAGTAAAATGGCACATGAACCCCGAACACTGATAACACCCGACGGGTATAAGGTTTTGACACTCTAACTGTTTTTTGCTGATTAAACGGAACAAACAGTTGCACCTCACGCACCGTTTCGGCTATAACCTCGCCCGACGAGACTCCGAATTTATAAGTGCCGTCCTTGTACTCGGTAATACCTGAAACAAGCAGGTCACCTTTTTTAACCGTCTGTCCGAGTTTTATCTTAATCGTCCCCGCCGTAACCCCTAATTTTGTGATTACACCGTCACGCTCGGCTATAAGGTTGCAGTCCGGTTGCGGTGGGTTTTTTAGAGTTGAAATCTCCGAAATGTTTATAGTGGCTCTAACACCCTCAATGTTGACCGACGCCCACGAAATTTCGGGTAATTTCAACGCCAGTCGGGTGCGTAATTCTTCAGCGTTAAGACCTGACTTAAATCGACCCTCATAAAGTCCGATTTCACGGCAAGCAGACAAAACTTCCTGCTCGGTAAGGCTTTCAATGCCCACCACACGAACGTTCCACACAAAACTCGACATAAAAACAAGTGCCGAAAAATAAAGCACCAGTCCTGCCGCGAACCCAACTCTATAGCGGTAACGGTGAGCCGAAAAAGGCAGACCGTGACGCGACAAAACCTTGGTGAATACTCGGTTACTTCTTCGGTATTCACGGATTTTCAGGTAATCTTTTTTTAAAATTGAGGCTCTGATTTCATCACCCCGACGCTCAATCCCCCACACCGAAACTTTACTTAACGCGAGTTGGTTAAGTAACCTTTCAGGGAAATCACCGCGAATGGAAAACCGCACATATCCCAATAAGTTCTGCAAAAAATCAACTATCATTGTCGCCGTTCCTCACTTGAAACTCAATATTTTGCAGTAGACCTGAAAGCACTGCCGAATTTTCGGTAAACGAGGTAATATGCAACCCCTGACCGAAAAACGTCACCGACCCTCCTTGAATACTCAACTTAATACGGTCGTCATAATAATCGACAACTCCGCGGCAACCGTCTACCGAAGCCTCACGGTTAGAACTTAAGTTTATCATCGGTCCGGTAATCCCGGGCAACGGTTCGAACAATCTTAATTTTGGTTTCGAGGTCTTCATGTCGGGTTTTAGTTTTTTAGCCATATTCACTCACCTTAAATATTTGTAGTATCTATTTTATTAAATTGTCGGTGTATTCATTCTCAGAATACGGCATATATTCTACTAAATGGGCGGTGAATTTTATGGTGAATTATACGCTGAAACTTAAAAAAGCAATTTTAACGGCGACGACTGTAGGGATAGCGATAGCAGTTTTACTGTTTTCCAACGAAATAAGACAAGGGGTAAAAAACGGACTGTCGCTTTCGGCTTGCTCGGTAATTCCGTCACTTTTTATATTCACTGCGATTTCACTTTTTATTATAAAAAGCGGTGCAGGGCAAGTTTTAGGCAGATTAATCTCCCCCGTCGCCCGACCGTTGTTAGGGCTTGACGCCGACCAATCCGCCGTTTTCTTAATATCTACAATTGCAGGATACCCGGTTGGTGGTAAACTGCTAAACTCTCTTTACATAGACGGTAAAATCTCGCGTGGCAAAGCCTTAAAAATGCTAACCTTTTCAGTAAATGCCGGGCCTGCATTTATAATTGTGACCGTCGGTCAAGGTTTTTTAAAAAATGGAAATGACGGTTCCCGCTTGCTTATCTGCCACCTTTTAGCCACCCTTATTTTAGCCATAGCCGTAAGACTTTTGCCCGACCGACTGTTTTCTCAAGAAACCGAAATAAAAAAGCAGACCCTTTCAAAAAATGAACGGTCTGCTTTGAGTGATATATTTGTTTTAAGTGTTCTGGAAGCAGGTAAAACCATGCTTAACGTAACAGTTTTTGTTGTGTTTTTCGCAGGGCTTATCGGTGGGTTTTCAGCCTTTAACCTTGCCAACGCTAACTACCTGACATCATTGTTTGAGGTGACCTCCGGTCTTTCAAACTTAACACGCAGTCAATTGCCATTCGCGGCATTTTTGTTAGGATTCGGCGGAATATCGGTGATTTTTCAGGTTATATCATCGGCAGAAAGTTTACGCCCGAAATTTACCATTCTACTGTTGTCCCGACTTTTGCACGGCGGTTTATCTTATGCTCTCACGATAATTTTTGAGATTTTCCTCCCACGTGACCTCATGACCGGCACATTTAACATACAACCTGACACCGCCACCGTTCACACAAGCCCGTTCGCCGCTTTAAGTCTTATATTACTATGTATTGTAATGCTGTTCTTTTTGGGGAGTGTGAGGAAATGTGAAATCTATTCCGCCAAAGCGGAATGATGTTGACCTAAAGGTCAAATGATGTTTGCGGTTTTACCGCAAAACGATGTTGTGTCCTTACGGACACAAACACCAAAAGAAAAAAGCAACATCTTTCGATGTTGCTTTTTCTTTTGGTGGACGCTGGGGGACTCGAACCCTCGACCGCCCGCACGTCAAGCGGGTGCTCTACCAGCTGAGCTAAACGTCCATTTTAACTGCAAGGGTTATAATGATTGCTTTTCTACATCATTGCAATGGCCGTTGTCAAATTTTCTTTGAAAATTTGTTGACAAATCAAAGATTTGGTGTGGAAATGACCTTGAAAGCGTCATTTCCACGTTCAACGACCATTATTATATACAAAAGACAACAAAAAGTCAAGTGTTATTTTTTTACGTATCTTTAGTAACTTAAAAGCGACAGAAATCACTTTCTGCCGCTTTTGAAATTTTTATATTTACGATGCACATTTCTTACAAGGTGTTAAAGATTTTTCTTCTGCCTTTTCCAACGTTGTGGCGGTTGCATTTTTACCAGCACAACTTTGTTCAAGGTGCCAACGCTTACCGGTGGGTGTTATGTAAACTGTCTGCGACGTTGGTTCGATTTCTTGTATGATTGAAACCTCTGAACTTTGAACCTCTGATGAGGTTATTTCCTGACTCTCGTTAAGTTTTGAACTTGTCGACTGTTTAGATGATAAGCTCTCATTTTCAGATGATTCATATCTTGAAGAAACGGTTGATGAACTGTTCGTTTCAGAACTCGTAGCACTCTCTTTAGACGAGGTAACAAAGGTGTTCTGAAAAAATGTTGAATCAACCTCATATCCGTCATCGCACCCGACAAACACGCTCAACAACATCATAACGGAAACTATACTTAAAAGCCTTTTAATTGCCATTGGTTTATCCTTTGTTATATCAATTCTTTATAAATCTCGTTTCGGCGAAGTCCGGTTGCGTTTGCGGCATTTTTGGCGGCAGAGGTAGGACTCATACCGTTTTCTATAAACTCTTTTGCCATTTTAACTGCATCAGAAAGGGTATATTCCTTTTCGGTAGATTCTGTGGCCGCACCCGAAACAATCAGCACATACTCACCCTTAGCACTGCCGTCAGAATATTTTTCATTAGCAAGGGATAAAGTTGTTCTCTCGCAGGATTCGTGCAATTTTGTGAGCTCTTTTACTAATGCAATCTCGCGGTCACCGAAAACCTTTAACAAATCGGCCAAAGTGTTAGCTAATTTATGCGGCGCTTCATAAAAAATCAATGTGCGGTCGTCCGACTTGATTTTAGCCAAATGCTCACGTCTACGGTTTTTATCAACCGATAAAAACCCCTCGAACGAAAACCTGCCTGACGGCATACCCGAAATTGCAAGGGCAGTAATTAATGCACTTGGACCCGGCACCGACTCGACCTCTAACCCTTTTTCGCGGCAATATCGCACCAAATCTTCACCCGGGTCAGATATTGCCGGCATTCCGGCGTCGGTCACAATAGCACAAGATTCACCTGCCGAAATACGTTCGGCAATTTCCTCACGGCGGGCAATTTTATTGTGCTCATGATAGCTTATCATAGGCTTTTTTATTCCAAAATGATTAAGTAATTTCACCGATACGCGAGTGTCCTCGGCGGCGATAAAATCAACATTTTCGAGTGTTTCGGCAGCCCTTGGGCTAAAGTCACCCAAATTGCCTATCGGCGTGCCAACAACATACAGTTTCCCGCTCATTTTAATTCCTTTCAAATTCCGCGACCGTGATTTTCCTTATAGTCGCCGTAAATTTCCATCATTTCGTCAGTGAGTTGTCCGTCTTTTTCGACATAAAGTGGCGGCATAACCGTCAATCCGTTTTTACCGCCAACTTTACCCTCAACCAACACGAGCCACGCCTCTTTACCCTCACGCTGGATAACCTCGCGTAAAACTTTCGGCTCTATCCCGTTGGCTCGCATTTCAGAAAAAATATCGGTCAATCTTTCAGGTCGATGGCAAACACAAAGTCTGCCGCCAAACTTCAATAAATGCTTTGCCGCCTTTACTATATCGGCAAAAACACACTTAACCTCGTGGCGGGCTATCCTTTCAGCCTCACTCAAATTTTGACTTCCTGCACCGTCTGCTTTATAAGGCGGATTGCAGGTCACCAAATCGAACTCACCGTTCGGCAAAACCGACTTAATTTCTTTTAAATCGGCATTATACACGTTAAATACGCCCTCAAGACCGTTAAGCTCAATATTTTTAGCGGCAATTTCGGCGGCAGCAGTTTGAATTTCAACACCGCTTACCTTTTCAGTTGCACCATTTTTAAGTAATAGAAGCGGTATAATTCCGCAACCTGTACCCAAGTCGCACGCATTATTCGATTTTTTCTTACCTGCAAAATCGGCAAGCAAAACGGCGTCAGTGCCAAAAGTATGCTCGTCGCTCACAAAAATACTGAACTTGCCTAACGGCTCTTTTTTTAAATCAGCCATTACTTGCGGCTCCACTTTGTGCCTTCGCGGGTATCCTCTAAAATAATACCCATATCACTTAACTGCTGGCGAATTGCATCAGCCTTTTGGAAGTCTTTTGCCTTTTTAGCAGCGGTACGCTCGGCTATTAATTCCTCAATTTCCGAGTCTAAACTGTCGTCTTTTTGCACATACAAAAGACCTAAAACATCGCAAAGTTCATTGAATGCCTTTAAGCAGGCTTCCAATGTTGTTTTTCCTACATTTTCAGCAACTAATTTATTAATATCGCGTACCATTTGGAATACTTCGCCCAAAGCGTCGGCGGTATTAAGGTCATCATCCATAGCCTCTATGAACTTCTGTTTATATTCCTCTAAAAATGCCGGAACTTCTCCACCTTCTTGAGCGTGAGAAATCGCGAACTCCAATCCCTCGCGGCAACGATATAGACGGTCGAGCGAATTTTTAGCCTGCTCGATAATCTCAACCGAATAGTTAATCGGACTGCGATAGTGCGAAGAAATCATAATATAACGAATCGGCTCGTAACCGAACTTTTCTGCAACCTCACGCACGGTAAAGAAGTTATTTAAAGACTTCGACATTTTGCGATTATCTACATTAATATAGCCGTTGTGCATCCAATAATGTGAGAAATCGCAACCGTTAGCACATTCGGACTGTGCAATTTCGTTTTCGTGGTGCGGGAAAATCAAATCCTGACCGCCGCAGTGAATATCAATGGTTTTACCTAAATATCTGCCTGCCATTGCCGAGCATTCGATATGCCAACCAGGTCTACCGTTACCCCAAGGCGACTCCCAAAAAGGCTCGCCCGGTTTTGCACCTTTCCAAAGGCAAAAGTCCATCGGGTCTTCCTTAATATCGGTTACGTCAATACGTGCACCTGCCTCCAAATCCTCAAGTGGCTGATGTGAAAGCTTACCGTACTCATTAAACTTCTTTGCGCGGAAATAAACGTCACCGTTAGAAGGATAAGCAAAACCTTTTTCAATAAGCTCGGTAATAATGCCGATAATAGCGTCAATATTTTCGGTAGCGCGGGGATGAACGGTAGCCTCGCGGATGTTCATACCCTTTGCGTCAACCCAAAATTCCTTAATATATCTTTCGGCAACCTCGGGAACGGTAATACCCTCCTCGTTTGCCTTTTTGATGAGCTTATCGTCAATATCGGTAAAGTTCTGAACAAAACGAACGTCAAGTCCACGCCACTCTAAATATCTGCGTAAAACATCAAATACGCACAAAGGTCTTGCGTTACCGATTTGGATATAGTTATAAACAGTAGGTCCGCAGGCGTAAATTTTGACCTGACCCTCGTCAACCGTTTTAAGTTCATCTTTAGTGCGGGTTAAAGTATTATAAATTTTCATTTTCTTTACCTCTTATTTATTTCGATAATTTAGCAAGCTGTTCAGTCAACTTGTTGATTTTCTGATTCATTTCATTTAACTGCTGTGCTACAGGGTCAGGTATATTAACCTGGTCAAGCGGTGCGATTTTTTTGCCGTCCTGTCGCACAATTTTTGCCGGCACGCCGACAACTGTACAGTTAGGCGGAACCTCCTCCAACACAACGGCACCAGCAGCAACGCGTGAGTTATCTCCCACCTTAAACGGGCCTAAAACCTTAGCACCGCTGCAAATCATAACATTATTGCCGATTGTCGGGTGACGTTTGCCGACGTCCTTACCGGTACCGCCCAAGGTGACGCCCTGATAAATCAGTACATCATCACCGATTTCGGCAGTTTCGCCGATAACCACACCGTGTCCGTGGTCAATTACCAAGCGGTGACCGATTGTAGCACCGGGGTGAATTTCAATACCGGTTTTACGTGCCGCCGACTGTGACACAAGCCTTGCCCAAAATTTCATATTATGCAAAAACAACCAATGTGCCAAACGGTAATACCTTAACGCCTTAACACCTGGGTACAAAAAGAAAATTTCCAATGAACTTCTTGCCGCAGGGTCACGTTCTTTGACAGCCCTGATATCCTCTCTTATTCTCTTAAACAAAGTATTTCCTCCAAACAGAAATAAATTTTTAAATTTTAATAAAAACAAAACGCCTTCGAAAGCCAATAAAGGCTTTCGAAGGCGTTATAAACGCGGTTCCACTTCGAAATTATACTCAATCGGTCACAAAACCGACAAGACTTTAACGGACCTTACCCGTGCAGAGATACTATTATTCCCCCTGCCTGCTTTTCGGGTGCATTCACCGTATTTAAAACCCGACACCGTTTCAGTCAGTGCAGTGCCGTCCCTGTTGTTTTAAAGTGCTACAGCTACTATTCCCAAATCAACGCATTTATATGATGTTTAGTACATTATAATGGTTATGGTTAGTCGAAAAATATTATGTTTCGACGCAAAATCTTTGATTTTGCAACAAATTTTCTTTGAAAATTTGTCCATACCCATTGTAATGATTGTCGTGCAAAATTAAATTATGCAATTTAATTTTGCGAAAGCCACTATAAGTGGCTTGTCGAAACGCTGAAAGCGTTTCGACATCTTACAATCATTATAGCATAATTTTCAAATTTGTCTACTATTTTTTATTATTTTTTCAAATGTTGTGGGTTATTCTACGTTATCCAAATCGTTATTTTTAACCTCAGGCTCACATTCAAATGAATTAGTATTAACTTGAGCCAACTTTTTCTCAAGACCACCTAACCAAACGCTCAAAACAATCATACGTGCGGCAGATGAAGCAGTAACAACAAAAGATATACCGCTTGCTCCCAACACGCCGACAGCGGTGAGAATACCTAAAACCATAAGCCAGTTTTTAACTGCGCTTAAACATTGAAGGTTATTTGTACCGTTAGCTGCCGAAACCTCAAACGATTTAGCACACTTACGCAAATAACGGACATAGAATATGTTATAAAGGGCAATCCAAACTGCCATCACTGCCAACACCACAGTAATGATTATAAGTATAAAATCTAAATCTATTATCTGGCTTGCGGAAATTCCCAAAGTTGAAAGAAGATAATCTATTTCAACAAGACTTGCACCTGCCGACTCCATCAACTTGTCAATCGGCATAACACCAAACTGTACGGTTGATAAACCTATAATCAACAATACACTTGTTACCGCCAAAACGCCGAAAGCAATCCAATTCAAAACCCATTCAACGGTGGTAATAACCCTCATGCCCTTAAAATAACCGCCGAGTTTAGCCAAACCGTCGTCAAGTTTAGCGGCAGAATACATAAACCACATTATAATCATTGCGGCAAGCTGGACAACGGGCAACGAGCCGAACAATAACGAAAAGCCTGCTTCAACCGAAAGTAAAATGGCAATAACCAAAAATAAATTCGATGAAAACGCCTTGGTTATTACTTCGGCAAAGCCGGTGTTTGTATTTCCGTTTCCGTTTCCACTTTCGCTTAATTCAGCACCGCAGATACTGCAAAATTTAAAGCAGTCATCAACCTGAGCTCCACATTTTTTACAAAACATACTGTTACCTCCTCAACAAATTTCATTATAATGATTGTTGAACGTGGAAATGACACTTTCAGGGTCATTTCCACACCAAATCTTCGATTTGTCAACAAATTTTCAAAGAAAATTTGACAACGGTCATTGCAATGATTGATATAAATTATTTCATCCACTCAATTTTTTCATTCATAGATTTAAACCAGCTATGCGTTTTGAACAACAAGGCAACCGTCGCTACCGACGACAGAATCGACGCAATACTTGAGAACAACTCAGCACCGGACGAGGATAAAAGTATTATGACAGTTGCGATAATTCCGACAATTCCTCCGAACAAGACAATAATTACGCCAAATACAATCGTTAAATTCTTCATTGTGCTGGCATTTTGAATTTCAACTCGGTCTAACTTTGCACTTCTGACCAATGACGATGTAAACTTATTGGCAATTATGTAGGGAAATAAATATATAACCATTGTTAAAATTCCGCCGGCGATACTTGAAAACACACCGTCTGCAACGGCTGTAATAAGTGTTGCTAAAACAACTATCCAGCCGGTTTCAACAACTAATGCAACCATACGGATTATGGTATAAATACGAAACATATTAAAAGGTTTTATGTAATCCGCAGCTTTATTTGACGAGGTTTTGTATGCTTTTACAACCGCTATTGACAGCCAAACCGCAGCAAAAACTTTAAGTCCTACGGCAATTAACATACACGCGTTTGCGAAAACGATGCCGATTGCACCGCCTTTAATTTCAGACCAATCATAACTAAAAAACTCTAAAACGCCCGAAATGACGCTTATCACGCCAAAAATTAAAACCATTGCGGTGATAATCATAAAATCGTAACCGCAGAACATTTCCTTGAAAAACTCACCCGCAGTTTTCTTAACTTTCGAAGGCTTTACAACCTCTCCGTCAGCATTCACAACGGGTACTTCACGCTTAACCTTTACACCGCAGGTAAAACATTCACGAGCGTTATCGGGTAAATTTTCTCCACATTTTTTACAAATCATAAAAAACCTCCTTAAAGCAACTACGGCTTATACGCCATAGTTCTAATATTAGACGGATATGTATATAAAAACTCTCAGTGAATTGTAAAAAAATCATTTTAAATTTTATGACATATAAACCGAATTGTAATGATTATAGAACGTGGAAACGCAAAACATTTCCACAAAAGCCGATAAATCGGCTTTCAAGCAATCAAATTTCGTGAAGTTCGATTGCTTTTCTACATCATTGTAATGGTCGTTGTCAAATTTTCTCTGAAAATTTGTTAACAAATCGAAGATTTGGTGTGGAAATGACCCTTTCAGGGTCATTTCCACGTTCAACTACCATTATAAAATAATATTCAATTTAAAGTGCTATTATTTCGACGGGTCGACAAACTCGTAACTGTCTTTCATATAAATTGCACCCGATATAACTGCAACAACGGTCGATACCCACAATAAAACACAATAAACGATATACAACTCATTTATAAGGTTTACTGCAACATCCCACGAAAGATTTAACATGGGCAAAATCGACTCGGCAAAATACAACAATGCAATACCGAAAATAATCGCAATCATTTGAGTAACGGTTTTAACCTTGCCCCACATATTTGCAGGGATAACCTTCTTAACCTCGGACGAAACGGCAACAAGGCGAAGCGATGCAATCATAAACTCACGGAAAAGTACGATAAAGAGTACCCAAGCAATTCCCCAACCGAAGCCCTTTGCCAAGAAAGCAAGGAAAGCGGCAGTGGTCAACATTTTGTCTGCCAACGGGTCTAAAAATTTGCCGAAGTTAGTAACAATACCGCGGGCACGGGCAATGTTGCCGTCTAAAAAATCGGTAAACGATGCAGCGGCAAACAACACAAGTGCAACAAGATAATGGTGCGGGAAATTGATTAACATTGCCGCCATAAAAAGCGGTGTCATAATAATTCTTGCAACGGTTAATTGGTTCGGTAAATTCATAAGTTTTTCTCCTTTATTCCATTTCGCCGAGCAAATCATACTCAAGCGAATCGGTTATTCTTACATTAACAAAAGTTCCTATTTCCTGAGGTTCGGTAACGGTGAAGAACACTTTACCGTCAATTTCAGGGGCATCGGCACGCGTTCTGCCAAAGTAACACTTAATATAGTCGTCATACCCCTCAATCAAGACCTCTTGCAAAGTGCCATATTTTGATTCATTCTTCTCACTTGCAATTCGAAGTTGGTCGTTCATTATAATTTCGGCACGGTCAACCCTTACTTGCCCGTCAATTTGGTCAGTTAACTGTGCCGCGGGAGTTCCCTCCTCTTCCGAATAAGCGAAACAACCCAAGCGGTCAAACTTTATCTCGTTCACAAACTCGCACAGTTCCTCGAACTGCTCCTCGGTTTCACCGGGGAAGCCGGTAATCATAGTTGTGCGAAGTGTAATATCGGGAATTTTTGTGCGAATTTTATCAATCAGCACCTCTAAACTACCGCGATTGCCCTTGCGGTTCATCCGTTTCAGCACGTCGCCGTTACAGTGTTGTAAAGGAATATCGAGATAATTTACGATTTTTTCCTCTTTCGCCATTATATCAAGCAGTTCGTCAGTGATACGGTCGGGGTAGGTATATAACATTCTGACCCACTTTATTTGCTCAATCTTACAAATGTTTTTAAGAAGTGTTGCCAACTGCGGTGTGCCGTAAATATCCTCGCCGTAACGAGCGGTATCCTGAGCAATAAGCACTATTTCCTTAACACCTTTTTCAGCCAAACGACCGATTTCAAACAAAATATCGACCATTTGACGCGACCTGAACCGACCGCGAATTTTAGGGATTGCACAGTATGTACAATGGTTGTCGCAGCCCTCGGCAATCTTGACATACGCCGTATAGGGCGGTGTTGTGAGCAGTCGCTCACCCTCTAAACACAAAGCCTCTTTCTCACCGTAACGGTTTTCGCATTTACCGTTTAAAGCATTTCTAACAATCTCGACTATCTCGGAATTTGAACCAATGCCAACAACCACGTCAACCTCGGGCAATTCTTCTTTTATTTCGTCGCGGTAACGTTCTGCCAAACAACCGGTGACAATAAGTGCTTTCAAATTGCCCTCTTGCTTGTATTTCGCAGACTCGATAATATTCTCAATCGCTTCGGCTTTTGCGTCTTCAATAAATCCGCAGGTGTTGACGATTATAGCGTCAGCCTCTGCTTCTTCGGGGACAATTTCATACCCTGCATCCTGCAGTTTTTTTAGCATAATCTCGGCATCGACACGGTTTTTGTCGCACCCGAGACTTACCATTCCAACCTTAAACATCATAATCCTCGCTGTAGTCTTCTTCGTTTTCAATATTAAATCTACTTAAAGCCTCTTTAATATCGGGGTATCTGTGACCCTTTCGCATTAAAGCGGCGATAACCTTTTTGTTTTCCTCATAACCGCCTAATTTAAGTTTATATTTTTTCTCAATCAACTCAACTATCGGCTCTATGGGGTCAACCTCTATTTCCTCGGCAATAATATCAACCAACTCGCGGTCTATACCCTCTTGCCTTAACAGTTGTTTTGCAACGCCCACCGACACACGTTTTTCAGCCAAAATACGCTCGAATTTATGCCGAGCATACTTTTCGTCATTAAGAAAACCCAGTTCTTCCATACGGTCGGCAGCGGTTTCACAAGCAAATTTCGGGAACGCTTTGCTTAACTTTTCAATCAACATAGCCCTCGAGCAATCAGAACGTGATAAATACCACATAGCCCGTGACTTAGCACGTTTTGTGTGTGATTCGCAAATTAAATTTTCCAACTGTTCATCAGTTAAAGACATTCCTGCCTTTAACCCCTTGATTTCGCAAAGTTCACTATCTAAGCTTAAATACCCTGCGGCATCGGGGTCGGCACCCCATTCTTTCGGGTCAACCTCACAGTCAAAAATAATTCCGCTGATTTGTTTACGCCGAGGTTTAATTTCTAAAATTTTCATCACTCAACGTCAACGTCAATATTAATTTTAGATTTTCTACGACCCTTTGTCGGTGCTTCTTCACTGCCCTCTGCCTTAACTTCGGCATTGGCAGCGGCAATAACGGCATCCAACTCGGCAGCCTTGATTTGCGCGGCTTCTTTAGCCGATTTACCGACAGTCTGTGCCTGCTCGGCTAATGCAACACGAATTTTCTCCTCAATTTCGGCGGCAAGTTCGGGATGCTCTGCCAAATACATTTTAGCATTATCACGTCCTTGAGCAATCTTTTCGTCATTATAAGAAATCCAAGCGCCCGAACGCTTAACTATGTCAAGTTTAATACCGAGTTCAATAATTTCACCCGGACGGAAAATACCTTTGCCGTACATAATGTCAAATTCGGCAGTTTTAAAGGGAGGTGCAACCTTATTTTTGACAACCTTTGCCTCGGTCTTGTTACCTACAACCTCGGTACCGATTTTAATAGCATCGCGACGGCGAATATCAAGACGGACCGAAGCGTAGAAACGTAATGCTCTACCGCCGGTAGTGGTCTCTGCGGCACCGTAGCCTCCGATATTTGAACGTAACTGGTTAATGAAAATTGCAACACAGTTGGACTTTGAAATTGCACCGGCAAGTTTTCTTAAAGCCTGCGACATCAAACGTGCATGAAGACCCATGTGCGAGTCACCCATATCACCCTCAATTTCGGCTCTGGGCACAAGTGCTGCAACCGAGTCAACAACTACTACGTCCAAAGCACCAGAACGAACCAACGCCTCGGTAATTTCCAAAGCCTGCTCACCGGTATCGGGCTGGGATACCAACATAGAGTCAATATCAACACCCAAAGCCGCGGCATAAACGGGGTCAAGAGCATGCTCAACGTCGATAAATGCAACCTCTCCGCCCTGTTTCTGTGCTTCGGCAATAACATGAAGTGCAATAGTGGTTTTACCTGAAGATGCAGGTCCGAATATTTCAACAATACGGCCTCTGGGCATACCGCCGATACCTAAAGCGGCATCAAGACCGATTGAGCCGGTCGAAATGTGGTCGACATTCATATGAGCGTTTTCGCCCAACTTCATAATTGTACCCTTGCCGTAGGTTTTTTCAATCTGTTCAAGTGCCGTAGCAAGTGCTTTTGACTTATCGTTTGCCATAATAATCTCTCCTTAATATATGATTGGTCTTGTGACCGATAATTTACTGATTTATATATGTCCCAGCACGACTCGGTTGTTGCCGCCCAAATCTTTAATTACTTTGACATCACAGAAACCTTCGTCCTGCATTATTTTTGTGACACTTTCGGCTTGGTCGAAACCGATTTCGAACACAAGCCAACCACCCTTACAGAGTGATTTTTTCCACGCCTTTGATATGTGGCGATAGAATATTAACCCATCCTCACCACCGTCAAGTGCCATTATAGGCTCACATTTAACTTCAGGCTCTAATGTTTCAATAACTTCCGACTTAATATAAGGCGGATTGGAAATTATTAAGTCGGCAAGTTCCAAAAGTGGCGGCTCGTCCAAAACGTCGCACTCATAAACTTCCGCCTCAACACCGTTTAACTTAATATTCTTAAAGATAAACTGCAGAGCATCAACGCTTTTCTCAAACAATTTCACGTTTGCATCAGTATAATGTGCCAACGTAATACCTATACAACCGCTGCCGGCACAAAGGTCGAAAACTGTTGGGTTTTGTTTGCCTTTAAGCAACTTAATTGCCGTTTCGACAACTGTTTCGGTATCAGGTCTTGGGATTAACACACCCTTGCCCACACAAAACGGCAAGCCACAAAACTCCCACTCACCTAAAATATACTGCAACGGCTCACGCTCTAACCTGCGGTTTACCAATTCTTCTGCCTGCCGTTCAGTTTCGGCGGTAACGCTACCACCGTCACCAAGCAAAAACTCGACTATCTGCGTTGCCTCAAAACGTGCGGCTTCAAGACCCGCCTCGCGTAAGGTTTTGGCTATTTTTTCTATTAACTCCTGCTTGGTCATTTCTTATTACAACATCCGATTGCGTCCGAGCCGTCAGGGGGGATAACCTCTTTAACTGCGGCAATCGCAATCTCAATCATACTGTCTTCCGGCTCTTTTGTGGTCAATCTCTGTACCCAAAGTCCGGGGGCTGCGATAATACGTGTCAAAATATTATCATGACGGCCGCAAATCTTAATCAACTCATAACCGATACCGCAGGTAAGCGGTAAAAGTAAAATTTTAATAGGCACCCAAATATAATTGCGGCTGATTATAAACTCGGGCAATATAACAACCAACACACTGCTGATTAAAATTCCCACAGCCAACATTAAAAACATAAACGATGTGCCGCAACGGGGATGAAAGCGGGTATGCTTTCTTACGTTTTCAACCGTCAATTCTTCGCCGCTTTCGTAACAGAAAATGGTCTTATGCTCGGCACCGTGGTACTGGAAAACACGTTTTATATCCTTTTCCATTGAAGTTAATGCGATATATCCTACAAAAATCGCAATTTTGACAATGCCCTCAATAAGTCCTTTAAAATACTTAAGGTCGGTACCTGCTATGTATTGAATACCTTTAAAAATCAACGACGGTAACCACATAAACAGCACTACCGCCAAAGCAACGCCCAATACAACGCTCATAACCATAACCGCACCGCTTAAAAGGGTCTCCTTTTTTTCACCCTTGACATCAGTGGGGCTTTCTTCTTTGTCGATTTCAGTGTTTTCGGTATCAGCTTTTTTCGGCTCGTCTTCAATATCGGCGAACCCTGAAATTTCAGCCGACTGCATCATGGTTTTATATCCGATAATCATCGACTCAATAAGATTAACCATACCCCTTATTAACGGCAACCCGAAAAATTTGTATTTATCTTTTAAATGTTTTTCTTCGACGTCACTAATATCAATAGTTCCGTCTTTTTTTCTTACGGCCATTGCCGTCTTATAAGGGCCTTTCATCATAATGCCCTCAATAAGTGCCTGACCGCCTATTGATGTTTTTTTGCTCATTCTAATCCTTCCTTCTCGGGCGGGAAAATAACCTCGGTCACCTCGTCCTCGGATACCGTCAAGGTTGGCAATACTACCGTAACGGTAGTACCCTCACCCTCGGTACTTTCAAGGAACATCAACCCGTTATGACTTTTTATAATTTCATCGGCAACAGCAAGACCTATTCCCGAACCGCGTACATTGGTGTTTGCCTTAAAGAACTTTTCTTTAACGTGGTCAAGGTCTTTTGCGGCGATGCCGCAACCGGTATCTGAAATTGTAACACGGATACAACCCTCTTCATTAAACGCCGAAACCACAACATGACCGCCGGCTTCGGTATACTTCAAAGCGTTATCAATAACATTAATGAAAACCTGCTTGATACGGTCGCGGTCAGCCATAATCATTTCATTGGTTTCAGGTTTAGTAAACACCAAGGAAATCTTTTGTCTATGGGCAATTTCCTCATACATATCAACCAC
The DNA here is from genome assembly GCA_045649545.1 of Acutalibacteraceae bacterium. Classification (GTDB taxonomy): domain Bacteria; phylum Bacillota; class Clostridia; order Oscillospirales; family Acutalibacteraceae; genus UMGS172. Next base: position 22,123 of record JAZRQE010000015.1, on the reverse strand, counting down.
CGAGCCCACAATTGCCACCGGGTCGTTAAGCGACGGCGTGATGGTAAGCTTGCCCGACTCAATACGCGAGAAATCAAGCAATTCCTCAACCAAGCCGTAAAGACGGTCAGCCTCACCTAGCATAACATCGACGCCGTGACGGACAATCTCATCATCCTCGCCGATTGAAAGCCTTACCGTTTCACCCCAACCTTTGATTGCGGTAAGCGGTGTTCTCAACTCATGCGAAACCGAAGAAATAAAATCGTTTTTAGATTTTCCGTTATTTTCAAGCTCTGACGCCATATAGTTTATCGTGTCGCAAAGCTCACCTATTTCATCGTTTTGAGTAACTTCAAGCCTTGTTTTAAGGTCACCCGATGCAATTTTGCGGGCAGTTGCCGTAACATCACGCACGGGACGGACGATTGAACGGACAAAGAATGTACCCGAAATTACCGAAAATCCCAAAACCAATAATCCAACGACTATTGCAACTATTAACACAGCAACGTAACTGTCAATAACATCTTCCATGGAAACCAAAACACGGTACACACCGTTAATGCCATTCCCTAAATCGGGTAAGACGTTGGAAATTGCCAAAACGCGCTCGCCGTTATTGTTTTTGCCGTACCACCAAGCCTCACTGCCCGAGCGTTTTGCTTCGGCGTAATCGGTTGCAACCTGTGCCACGCCCGACGAAGCAAATCCATTAGTAGTAACCAGCATATTATCGTTGTTATCAAAAATCTGCACCTCTATCTTTTCGCGGTGCGAAAACTTTTGAGCATATCCTCTTGCAGCAGACGGAAAACCCTCTTCATCCGAAAGCGATAACACGTTTATATCTCTGACATATTCGGTTGCGGCGTTTGCCACCATATTGCGGTAGTAGTTAAACAGAAAAACACCTATAAAGACCTCACAAATCAGAACAACTATGAAGTCAATTATCACAACGTTCATTATCCAACGTCTGGTTATACTGTGAAGTTTTATGTTGGTTTCCATACTACACCGCCTTTCAGTTAAATTTATCCTTGTTTAATCCTGATTTGTGCACCACTTATAGCCCATACCCCAAACTGTTACCAAATGACGCGGGGTTGACGGCTCGTCCTCAATTTTCATTCTCAAGCGACGGATATTAACGTCAACAATCTTTTCCTCGCCGAAATAGCTTTCACCCCAAACGCGGGTAAGAATGTCGTTTCTGTCAAGCGGGGTATCAGGATTAGTGAACAAATACTCGATAATTTGGAATTCAACCTGTGTGAGTTCAATATTTTTATCATTCTTCGACAAAGTACGACGTCTCATATTAAGCACAAACTCGCCATGGCGAATTTCTTCCGAAAGAGCAGTCTGTGTATTACCCATAAGCTCAATTCTGCGGTAAAGCGAATCAACGCGGGCGTTCAGTTCAGTAGGACTGAACGGTTTTGTAATGTAGTCGTCAGCCCCAAGCATCAAACCGCTGACCTTGTCCATTTCCTGAGCACGGGCGGTCAGCATTATAATACCAAGTTTAGGCGAACGGCGGCGTAACTCCTTACAAAGAGTAAAACCGTCCATTCCCGGCATTGAAATATCCAATAAAGCAATGTCAAAACCCTGACGGTCATTATCATAAATTTGCAAAGCCTCTTCGCCTGAGCCTGCCTCGACCGTTTCATAGCCTACGCGTTTAAGGTTTATAACCTCAAACTCGCGAATATTCTGCTCGTCTTCAACAATGAGTATTCTTTTCATCGCTTTCTCCTTTAGTTTTATTCTACAGGGTTAATCGGTTTAAGATTTTGCTTGAAATAATCCTTATCAGGGGTCAATGCACTACTCGAAAACTTAATAGCAAACACAAATTCCGAGTTTCTTGCGTATTCCGTGTATTCCTTGTAATCATCAGGATTTGAGTCAAAGCTTTTCAGAGGTATTGCCATAATCCTCAAAATTTCCTCGCCGGTTTCAAAGGTCAACGGGTCCCAACGGTAGAACACACGTTGGCGGTTACTAAGCCGACGCTCAATGGCTATATTTTCCACCCAGTCAGCAGGAATATTGATATAATACCCGTCGGTATAGTTGATTATCGTGTGTCCAAGGGCGGTATATTCACTTCCGTCAAAGCTGTTCCAAATGGTCATATAAGCAGTTTGCTCACCGTTTTCAGATGACACCATCGGAAGCGGGCGAGCCAACGGGATGTCAACACATCCGTCACCGTCAAAATCTGCGATATGCACAGTAGATGCTCTCAATGAATTAACATTCCCAAAATTCGCAGTATGTGGCAACGCACTGTAAAGCTTGCCTTTTTTATCTATGCTTAAAATTTCGGTTATCATTCCGTTGGGTTTCACTGCATCAATGAACAACGCAGTTTGTCCGTTCGTAAATTTAGAAAGAACGGGTTGGAAATATGAAGTAACCGTAGGGTCAAGTTTACAAGAGCTACGTTCCGAAAAGCCGTTTTCACCCAACGCCAGAAGTGTGGCGGTAGAGGTGTTTTTCTCGGCGTCCAAATAAACTGCAACTATTTCCGAAATGCCGTCACTATCAAAATCGCAGGTAGCATAAACCGAGTAATCGGCTTTTGTAACCTCTAATAATTCACCCGAGGTTATGCTGTAAACCGAAAGCTGTTTATTGGTGGCTGAATAACGCTCCCAATTAACCAGAACTTTCAAGGTTTGGTCGTTGTCAAGGCGGACAAAATCAACCGACTCAACCCCCGGCACATTAACCTGTAAATCAGTAACCGATGACCATTTTCCGTTAATCCAACGGATATAGTTTATGTGCATAACGGTTGTCTTGTCGTCAGTTTCGGTGCTATAGAAAGCAAAGACCTCAAGTTTACCGTCGGAATCAATATCTTTGGTTATAATCGCCGAGCGATATTCTCCTGCTGAAGGATACACCAAATCAACGTCGTGACCTGCTGACAGTTCAAGTGCTTTTTGAATGTCGTAAAGCTCACCCGAGGGTTTGGGCGGTGAAAGGCTGTCGGTAACACTGACGCCCGGCATTGAGCAGGCAGATAAACCCAAGCACACTGCTATAATAATTGCCAAAAGAAACTTTCTTTTCATACTAAACCGACCCCTTTCCGTTAATTTTTTTCAAACGAAACTAAAATTCTCCACATTACATAAATACACAGCTTAATTATACCACAACCGAGCAAAAATTCATATAGTTTTTTGAATAATTTACAAATTTTTTTAAATTAATTTTGCTATAAAACAAGAAGCGGCAACCGACTTAAAACGCCGATTACCGCAAACTTTAACAATATCTCAAATTACTCAACATAAGTAACGGATTCTTTACCCTCATAGCGATAGGTATAAACTGTAAATCCGTCATAAAACAGGTTGCCGTCCTCACCCTTGCCGGGGCTTAAGCAACTTGGAACATACTCTGAACTTTCAGGTTCACCGATAAGTGCTTTAAGTTCATCGACCGACTTATCAATACAACTTTCTGCTAATTCCTTTTTGCTCTTTTCGGTGCTGACGGTTGATTGTGTGCCGCTCGACTGACCACCTGTTGCATCGTTTCCCTTACATGCCGAAACCAACAGCAACGAAACTGCTACAAGCAATAATACTAAAAGTTTTTTCATTTTCATTACCTCTTAAATTCAAAAATCATATCTTGCCAACTGACCGTTTACGGTAACCACCGCCGATTGAGCCTCAGCGTTTTCAGGAATATACGCCACAAATCCATTATCCTCTGACAAAAACGCTTCGTATACCGCACCGTTTGCACTGATATAAACCGACGAATTACCGTCAGGAGTAACCGGCAAAATACCCTCTACACGCTGGCATCCGTCAGGTGTGCCTGTTCCTGCATTTGCCTTTTGTAAAACGGTACCGATTGCGGTTGTCGGCACCTGAACATCACGCTCGGGCGACGGCATAATAGGTGCATATTTTAACAAATAATTGAGATTTCGCTCGACCAATTCTACCATAACATAATCCGACTCTATTGTCAAATCATAGGCAGTCTTACGCGAAAAATGACATTCGCCGTAGCTTTCGGCAAGGAAAGTAAACAATAAACTTCCGAAAGAATCACGATAAGCCAACAGCTTACCCTCTTGCTCGCTTTGTGTAGTTATGGTAATGCTTGTGGGAGTTTTACCTGCACCAGTGAATATAAAATCACGCTCACGGTCTAAACGCCAATCCTTTTCGGTATCGCGAAGTGCAGGATACAACATACCGTAAAGGTCGCCCTCGTTAACCCGACTTTTTGAGAATTCATCGCCGAAAAAGTTAGTGCTTTTGCCGAATGCTTTGTTTATAACATCGGCACCTAAAGCCGCACCTTTGGTGTTCCAATGCGAATCGTGTTTAAAATACAACTGCTCATTTTTACCATTTATTGCACTGAAAAGGTCGGGTGTTTTAACGCCTGACTGCTTTAATGCTGCCATAACTTTTATAGCATCTCTATAATCGGATTTTACCCCATAATCAGGCATAAATTCACCGTAAACCGAGTTTTTGTTGGGTGCAATAACAAACGCAAAATCCCTGCCGTTCAGTTTGCAGTATTCGTTCATAAGTTCAACGTTTTTTATAACACCGAACAATTCACGCTCGGTCAAAGGTGATGTGCCGGTATAGTCCTTTAAAGTATCGTTAAAGAAAAGCCACCCGTCTTTACCGACAATTACCTTTTTCTCACCCGAAGTGCCAAAACCTGTTGCTGTGACGACGTTGTCCAGCGTAATCATTTCCTGCCTGAGAAAAAATCGGTCATTTATCCAACTTGACAAATCGGCAAAAAAGTTTTCATTCCAAGAGCCGTCCTCGGTTTTCAACTGCGGGACATTGCTCAAAACCTCATTGCCACCGGCTTTAGACTCACCGAATGCCACCATTCCAAGGCTGAATATAAGACTAATTGAGAAAAACAGAACTAAAAATACACTTAACAAAATTTTTCTTTTCATAGCCCACCTCAAAACTGTGCATAGATGAACGGTGCAAAACCGCCTGAAGCGAGTTTGCCTACACAAAGCACAAAGAGTAACAACACCGCAACGTAACTCAAAACCTCAAAAACGGGTTTGAGTTTTGTGAAACTTTCAAGCCAACTTTTTACCGGCATACTGAAAATTATACCTAATACTAACACAGTGACGGTTTCGCCGTTAAGCAAGGAATGAAGCAGTACGGTTGAAGCGTCTGTTGACGAAAATCCGGTGAACATTGCACCGATGACATTGAAGCCCTCGCCCACAGTGGCAGCACGGAACATTACAAATCCGATACATACCGCCAACAAGGTATAAATGCGACCCACAATGCGTCCACCTTTTGATGCGTCCAGTTTTTTTGTTGGAACAATCTTCAGGCTTTCTACTGCTGACAATAATCCGTGCCAAAATCCCCAAAGCAAAAATGTCCAGTTTGCACCGTGCCAAATTCCGCAAAGGGTAAAAACAATTGCCTTGTTAAGTGCCGCCATCCACTTACCCTTACGGTTACCGCCTAAAGGTATATACAAATAGTCCTTAAACCAAGAGGACAGACTGATATGCCAACGTCTCCAAAATCCGCCCACCGACGAAGCAATATACGGATAATTAAAGTTTTCCAAAGTATTAAACCCAAAAATCTTACCAAGACCGATTGCCATATCACTGTAGCCTGAAAAATCGAAGTAAATTTGCAGACTGTAACCGATAGCCCCCAACCAAGCCAAGCGAATGTCGAGCCCTTCTTCAAGTGCAAAGACAGTATCAACAACACTACCCAAAGTGCCTGCAAAAATCAACTTTTTAGAAAGACCTACAATAAATCTACGAACACCTGTCGCAACATTTTCAATTGACAGTTCGCGAGTCTGTAATTGAGGTCCGAAGTCCGTAAACCGTGCAATCGGGCCTGCCATAATTTGCGGGAAAAATGAGATATACAAAAGCAAATCAAAATACGATTTTGTGCCAACCGAGGGGTTTTTATATGTATCAATCAAATAAGAAATGCTTTTAAAGGTAAAAAACGAAATGCCCAACGGCACTACGAGACTAAATTCAAAAGACTTTAATCCTATTATCTCGTTAATTATAAAGCCAAGGTATTTGTAAACCGCTAAAAACAGCAGGTTTGCAACTATACCAACCGTTAAAATTCCTTTGCGAAACCGTTTACCTTGAAGCCACAAACCAAGTAAATAGTTAACCGTTGCGGCTAAAATTAAGGTAATAAGCCCTGAAATACTACCGAAACTGTAAAACAAAAGTCCCAGTACGAGCATTATAATATTTTTAAACTTGATTTTCGGAACAAGATAATATAAAACAACCGAAAACGGCAAAAAACAGCTTATAAAAAAGATGCTGTCAACGTTCATAAACTACTCCTAAAAAATTAATACTTATCCCACTTATATTTCCAATAGGAAATCTTACTCATAGGGATTTTGAACATATCCATTTCATATCTGGGTTCTGGGTGCTGAACACGGTCATAATAATAGGCATATTCCCATTCGCAGTCAAAGAAATAGTCCTTACCGTCGATATTAATCAAGCACCAGCCGTGTGGCTGATTAGTCTTTGTGCAGGTTCCGCTTATGGCGTAGGTTTCATAACCGATGCCGCGAGACAACGCCCAAAAGGCTGCCGCAAAGTTATAACAGTTTCCACGTCCGGTTGACATCATTTCGTATGCCTTGTTTGCCGCCCAACCGGTAGCTCCGTAGTCCAAATCGCCGTCTTTTCTTCTTAAATACTTAAAGTTATCGCGACAGTAAACGTGAATTACACGTAATAAATCTTCACCCTTTTTGTCGGGGTTTTCGTTAACAAGTTTTGTAAGGGTATCGGCTACCAATTTATCCAGTTCGGCATTGCCGGAGGTGTAGCGTCCGTCAGCATCAAAGTAAAGGTCACCCACTTTGCCGTCTTTTAAAAGTTGTTTGTTTTCGGTTACATAGAAAAGCCAACCCTCTTGCAATTTAAAGCCGGGGGTCATATCAGTGGGAAGTTTAATTTGTGACGAAGCGGTGTCTGAACTGACATTTTCAGAAGAAGTCGTATTACCATCGACAGATGGCACGCTTGAGGTTATATCAGACGGCACCCTACTGTCGTCAACACTGCAACCGACACTTAACATCAGCATTAATATAGAAAACACCAACGCCAAAACCCTAATTTTCATAAAATCCACCCTTATATCAAAAAATTTGCATACTTACACATTTTATTTATTATACTGTACCAAGGGCAATAAAGCAAGAAAATTTATGTTGGGAAATTATAGACTTACAGTAAAGCACGTGGCAAAGGTAAAATTAAAGATTTTTTAAAAAAACTCTTGACAAAATGCGATTATCGTATTATAATGGCGGAGTCGCAATAGTGACCGCAAAATATGGCGATATAGCTCAGTTGGCTAGAGCAACCGGTTCATACCCGGTTTGTCGTTGGTTCAAATCCGACTATCGCTACCAATAACGGTCCGTGCTAGTAAGTGCGGATTTGTTTGGCCCGGTGGTCAAGCGGTTAAGACACCGCCCTTTCACGGCGGTAACACGAGTTCGATTCTCGTCCGGGTCACCAAAAACAAAAAGCATCCAACTTCTGTTGGGTGCTTTTGTTTTTCTTGAAATGAAAAGAGAATCGAACAGAGCACGAACGAAGTGAGAATAACAGTCCGGTGGACTGTTATGGTGCTCGCGTGCGTGCCGACGGGAGATTTATCTCCCTATGGGCGATTCTCGTCCGGGTCACCAGAAAACGAAAACACTCATCGCAAGATGGGTGTTTTTTGTTTTTATTTTTGTTTTAATTATTTCAATTTATTTATAATAAATAAAATTTTTATTATAATACTTGGACTTATAAGTCAATTGGCGGTCTAATTTTTTAAATCCCATTTCCTCCAACAACGTCGGTGTCGATGAAAAGAGATTTGTACCTAATCCCAATCGGTCACCCTTGATTTCGCAACCCATTGCCGCCAATGTTGTGGGGAAAATGTCCATAGCCGAAAACTGTCGGTTCTTTTCATTAGTCGCCGTAGCCAACGAGTTGATTATACAGTTATAAACAAACCGCTCATAATCTTCATCAACATTTCGGTTAATATATCCTGCATCCATAGTCGTATGGTCGCCAACAATTACCACCGCAGTATTTTCGAAAAACGGCTGTGATTTTATCCATTCGACAAACTCACCCAACTGACGGTCGGCACAAGCAATTACATTTTCATACTGCTCGGAATATTCGTTCTTACATTCACTGCAAACATATCCGTCAATATGATGAGTGTCAACCGTTTTCATAGAAAATGCAAACGGCTTATCGCCCGCGGCGATTTTAGTGAGTTCCTGCTTGGCATAAGTGTAAAGCAGTTTATCCTCAAAGCCCCACCAAACCTTATAACCTTGAGGGAACAATTTGTCGTCACGTGCGGCATAATAGTCATAAATTTTGTTGACTCCATGTTGTGTGTAATACACGTTAGAGTTGGCAAAATGTGCGTCACAACCCATCATAACTGCCTGATAATATCCGTTATCCCTTAAAACCTCATATAAAGTTGCAGCACCCGGTAAAAATCCGTCCTTGCCGTATGAGTTGTCCTGCAAGCCGAGCGGCACCTTTAAGGGAATGCCCGCCGTATGTGCAACCATTGCACCGGCAGTCCATGTTGTACCGGCAACCGAAGCGCTACCGCCGAAACCGGAATTGTTTGAAAAATTAATGTTTTCTTCTGCCAATTTAGTGGCGTTTGGAATAAGATTGTAGTCCAACGCACCGCCTTGGGACTTATCAGAATAGGTTGTTTCAAGCGACTCGACCGAAATAAAAATCAAATTTTTCTTTTGCTCGGGGAATTTTATTTCGGCAGTGTTGGGGTCAACGTAGTATTTTTCAAAAACATTGCTTGACCACAACTGATAAATAGCATAATCTATTAATTCAATTTTTATTACTGCCGAGCTTAAAAGCACCGCCGAAAGCACCAAAGCCACAATAACTTTGATTTTTCGTCCAAGCGGATAAATTTTGAATTCTTTGTTTTTAAAAAGCGATATCTTGATGTCCTTTTTGGGACAGAAAAAGAGCAAAAACGCCGTAACTGCCGTAAAAATAACGGTTGGCAGTAACCCTTTTATTAGATAACTCGTCACAAGACCGGACTGAACACCGTCCAATCCGCCTGTGAGTGTAAACCATACTGAATCAAATCCGGTTTCGCCGTATGTGACAGTATACCACCGCACGGCAAAAAGCGTCGCATAAGCAACCGCCAGCAGTACCGTGCATAATATTATAGTTATTAATTTTGGGTTGCGACGAGCTGTAATATTATTTTCTTTCTCCATTGTCATCCTCGCAATCAAAACATTGATATAGATATGGTTATTATACCAAATTATTAAAATTTGTCAACAAAACGCAAAACAGCGAGTGGGCAAAGCCCACTCGCTGTTTGATTAATTATATTGAATTACGGACGAAGTCTGTCTCTGTCACGCGGGAATGCGGTTGCTTGCTTGATATTGTCAAGACCCAAAATGTTCTGAACAATTCTCTCAAGTCCCAATCCCATACCGCCGTGAGGAGGCATACCGTACTTATGCATGGTAAGGTAATCCTCAAACTCTGTTATATCCATACCGCGTTTCTTCATTTTTTCTACCTGTTCTTGATAATCGTGAATACGCTGACCGCCAGTGGTAACCTCCAAGCCGTTAAGCAACATATCGAAGCTCAAGGTGAACTTGGTATCGGTGGGGTCCTCCATTGCATAGAAAGGACGCTTTACGGTAGGATAATGTGTTACGAAAACGATAGGTGCATTGTACTCTTTCAAGAAATACTCACCGAGCCATTTTTCCTCTTCAGGTGCAAAGTCAGGCTCTAACAAAGCACGCTTGCCCTGCTCGCCGGGGTGATGGTCGGCAAACAACTGCTTTGCTTCCATAAACTTGATTTTGGGGAATGTAGTAAGCTCGGGCAATCTTGCATCTTTGCCTAAATACATCTCCAATTCGGGAGCATACTGCTCATTCAAAACCTTGAACATATACTGGAACATTCTTGCTTCCAATTCCATTAAATCTTCAAAAGAATTGATGAAGCCCATTTCCAAGTCCATACCCTGGAACTCATTAATATGACGGTTGGTGCTGTACTTTTCGGCACGGAAAACCGGACCTACAGTATAAACCTTCTGGAATACGCCAACCATAATCTGCTTATACATCTGCGGACTCTGGTTCAAGTATGCCTTATTGCCAAAGTAATCAACCTCGAACATATCGGCACCGCCCTCGGCTCCCGATTCGACCATTTTCGGCGGAACAAACTCAGTAAAGCCTTCCTCACGCAAGAATGAACGGAAAGCATACTGTACACCGTCAGCAATCTTCAAAATTGCACGGATTTTAGGGTTGCGAAGTGACACAATACGGTTATCAAGCAAGGTTGCGAGATTGAGTTTTTCCATCTTGCGGTCGTTACCGATTTCAACCGGCGGAATTTCAGCCTTGCCGGAGATACGGGTCATATCGTCAATACGGATATCAAATCCCAAACGGCTACGCTCTTCGGCAATCAAAGTACCGTCGATAACAACACATTCCTCAACCGAGAAATCCTTAACGTCAATAGCCGATTTGCCCTCTTCCCAAATGCACTGAAACTGCTGTCTTGCAGTACGGATAATAACAAAAGCAAAACCGCTCATTTCCTTGATTCTGTGAATAGTACCTTTGACGGTAACCTTGTCGCCGTCCTTGATGGTGCCTGCCTTAAAACCGTCAATAATATATGCGATTTCGGTGGTATCAACTCTTTTTTCGGTGTTCAAAAATTCCATTTCCATATCCTCCTCAAATTATAATTTGGCCAATTCTTCGGCTACTACTTTGTTAACTGTATCGGGCTTTGCCTTGCCGCGAAGCTGTTTCATAACCTGACCGACAAAGAAGCCGACAACCTTTGTCTGACCTGCTTTGTACTGCTCAACAGTGTTAGGATTGTTAGTAAATACAATTTTTACTGCCTCACGGATAGCATCGGTATCGTCAACCTGCTCTAAATTGTTGTCCTTAATATACTTTTCAAGGTCGAACTCGCCCTTGGTAAAGAACATTTCCTCAAAAACAACCTTACCGGTCTGCTTATTAATGCGGTCGGCAAGCACAATTTTTACAAACTGTGCGAACAACTCTGCCGAGAGAGTAATCTCCTCAGGCTGAACACCCTTTTCGTTCATAAAGTACATAATCTGACTCATAATCCAGTAACGTACTTCTTTAGCGTCACCGCACAAAGCAACAGTGTCCTCAAAGAGCTTTGCCAAATACTTCGAGCCTGCGATAATCTGGGCGTCTGCCTTGGCAATGCCGAACTCTGCCTCATATCTCTTTACCTTTTGGGAAGCAAACTCAGGCATAGCGTCGGTATACTCTTTAATAGTTTCGTCAGCAATAGAAATCGGCGGGATATCAGGCTCAGGGAAGTAGCGGTAATCCTGTGCGTTTTCTTTTGAACGCATTGCAAAGGTTTTACCCTTGTTATCGTCCCAACGGCGGGTTTCCTGAACGATTTTCTCACCCTTTTCAATAGCCTCAATCTGACGTGCCGATTCGAATGCAATTGCACGCTCGATAGCCTTGAACGAGTTAATGTTCTTCATTTCGGTACGTGTGCCGAACTCGGTAGCGCCCATAGGACGTACCGACAAGTTAACGTCGGCTCGCATTGAACCCTCCTGCATCTTACAGTCGGAAATGCCGAGGTATTCGAAGGTGGTTTTCAACTTTTCAAGGTATGCGATAACCTCTTCTGCGGTTCTGAAATCAGGTTCCGAAACAATTTCGATAAGCGGAACACCGCAACGGTTATAGTCAGGGAAGGTTGCCTCGCCGAAAGCCGAGTGAACCAACTTACCTGCGTCTTCTTCCATATGAATTTCGTGAATTCTGATAGTTTTCTCTTTGCCTGAACGTGTTACCAAATCAACGTGACCGTCTCTTGCAAACGGCAAATACAACTGTGAAATCTGGTAAGCTTTCGGCAAGTCAGGATAAAAATAGTTCTTACGGTCGAACTTATTGTAACGTGTAATATCGCAATTCAAAGCAAGACCTGCTTTGACGGCATATTCCAGCACTTTTTTGTTGAGTACAGGCAAAGTGCCCGGCATACCGGTACAAACCGGACAGCAGTGAGTGTTAGGTGCACCGCCGAATTCGGTTGTGCAGGAACAGAAGATTTTTGTCTTGGTGGCCAACTCAACGTGGACTTCAAGACCCATTACTATTTCCCATTCCATCTCACTTCACCTCCGAGTATTTTTTGTGGAAATCGGTAGCGTTTTGGAAAGCGTAGCCGGCATTTAACACCTTTTGCTCACTCAAAACCTGACCGATAAGTTGTGCACCAATCGGCATACCCGATTTGTCAAATCCACAAGGAACAGACAATCCCGGCAAGCCTGCAATATTGACCGAAACAGTGAAAATATCAGAAAGATACATCTGCATCGGGTCAGAAAGGCTTTCCCCGATTTTCGGTGCAGTGGTCGGTGCTACGGGGCACAAAATTAAATCATAATTCTGGAAAATCTCATCAAACTTTTGCTTAATAACCGCCTTAACCTTTAAAGCCTTGCGATAGTAAGCATCGTAATATCCGCTTGAAAGTACGAATGTGCCGAGTAGAATTCTCTTTTTAACTTCGTCACCAAAGCCTTCGCTTCTAGTTGCATTATAAAGGTCAACCAAGCCGTCGTAATCCTTTGCTCTGAAACCGTACTTTACACCGTCAAAACGGGAGAGGTTTGAGCTTGCCTCGGCAGCGGCGATGATATAGTATGCAGGAATAACATAATCAAGGAACGGGAGGCTGATTTCTTCAACAATCGCACCCTTTTCCTCTAAAACTTTTGCAACGCTTTTTACCGATTCTGCAACCTCAGGGTCAAGACCTTTGGTTTCAAAGCACTCTTTCGGCAAGCCGATTTTCATACCCTTAACGTCAGCGGTCAAATTCTTTAAATAATCAGGAGTTCCAACATCCAAAGAAGTGCCGTCGTTTTTATCCACACCCCAAATTACGTCCATTGTAGCAGCACAGTCGGCAACGTCCTTTGCGATAGGACCGATTTGGTCAAGCGACGAAGCATAAGCAATAAGACCAAAACGGGAAACAGTGCCGTAGGTGGGCTTCAAGCCTGTAACACCGCAATACGCGGCAGGCTGACGGATACTTCCGCCGGTATCAGAGCCTAATGCAATAACAGCCTCTTTAGCGGCAACCGAAGCTGCGGCACCGCCTGAAGAACCGCCCGGAACCTTGGTTAAATCCCACGGGTTTTTGGTTTCGCCATAAGCAGAGGTTTCGGATGTACTGCCCATTGCGAATTCATCCATATTGACCTTACCTAAAACAATTGCACCCTCTGCTTCCAACTTTTCAATAACTGTTGCATTGTAAACCGGTGCGAAGTCACCCAAAATTTTAGATGCACAAGAGGTCTTAACACCTTTAGTGCAGATATTATCCTTGATTGCAAACGGAACACCTGCTAAAGGTCCGGTAAGCTCACCGGCGTCAATTTTTGCCTGTACTTCCTTAGCTTTTGCCAAGGCTTCCTCACCGTTGACGGTGATATAAGCGTTTACTGCCCAATCAGTTTTAGCAATTGAATCCAAAACAGCCTTTACAGCGTCAACTACGGTGATTTCTTTTTTCTTTATTGCCGCACCGATTTCAAGGGCGGTCATATTTAAAATATCCATATTTTTGCCCTCCTTATTCTACGGTTTTCGGCACGATGAAGGTCTCATCAGTATGCTCAGGTGCGTTTTTAAGAATTTCAGCCCTATCATAAGATGCTTTAACCTCATCCTCACGCATTACATTAGTAATGTTGAAAACGTGTGACAACGGCTCAACATTTTCGGTGTCCAGCTGATTTAAAATTTCCATATAATCAACGATTGCACCGAGTTCTTTTTGCATTTTTTCGGCCGATGCCTCGTCAAGCTTAATTCTTGACAGCTCTGCAACGTATTCGACCAATTCTTTGGTAATCTGCATTTTGTTTACCTCCCAAAATAAAATAAAAAAAGACGTCTTATCCCTAACTTCAAGGGACGAAAGACGACTTCCGCGGTACCACCCAATTTAACTGCTAAAACACAGTTCACTTTAAAGAAATTAACGCTTATCTCACGGACGGGTCTAATAAGCAAAATGCCTTTCTTCCGTCGGCTAATGACTGTTTTTCACCAAAATCTTTTTATCGGCTCACACCCACCGCCGACTCTCTGAAAAAAGAAAAAAGTTACTCGGTCACTTTTAACGCCTTTAATCCTTGATATTATATGCTATTATTTCCAATTTGTCAAGTTTTAAACGAAATAAAATAAAAACGGGCCGTGGCTTTCGCCACAGCCCGATACTCACATTGACAAACAGTAATTATTCTGCCTCAACCACAGGAGCCTCTACCTCAACCTCAGCAGGTGCCGGCTTTAAGTAATTATAAGCATTTGTCATGGTTGCCTGCATATAAGGAGTAATCCAAATAAATGCAATTCCTAAAGTGATTGCACCAACAAATGCCCAACCGATAAATGACAATGCCAAAACAAAGAGTTCCATTTTATGACCATTGGTCATTTTCTTTGACTCGGCAATACACTCAAGAGCAGGTTTGCCCTTGTTTTCTGCCAAAACATACATTGACATCGAATATGAGATGCCTTTAATGATACCGGGAATCCAGAACAATAATGACCACAAGAATGTGAAGAAGCCAACCAAGAAGGTTACCTTAAAAGCGGCCCAAAAATCGTCAAAACCGGTAAAAGCATCACTAACTTCAGGAGTATTACCCTTAACAACATTAAGGTAAACCCTTATAGTGCTCAGTGCAAACGCAGGTGTGACGATAATAGATGCTGCCAATGAACCAACAACCGGGATAAGCCCCAAAACAAAACCTGCAATGCCGGAAACAACTGCAATCACCAAAGTAATTACAAATAAAATTCCGATTTTGCCCTTAATTTGCTGTTTCGCAGCCATTTTTAATTCTGCTCTGTTCATAAAATCTCTCCTCAATAGCCTCGAGCTAAAATATTCAGGCAAATCACCTGTTACTTGTATTTTATCATATGCCGTGGCATTTTTCAATATTATTTTTGTATAAACAAACAGAATTTCTACATTTTTTTACATTATATAATTTCAAAATTGTTTAAAAAATATAATATATCAACAAAATCCAAACTTTTCTATAACCTCTGCAACGGCTGATTGCTCGTTTGAATTTTCACAAACGTAATCTGCTCTTTGTTTTAAAGCATCCTCTGCGTTGGCAACCGCAACACCTAAACCTACAGCATCAATCATCGAAATATCATTGTAGTTATCGCCTATTCCGACGGTTTTCTCGATTTCAATTCCGTAATGTCGGGCCAAAAACGAAACGGCACTGCCTTTAGAACATTTATCATTCACAACTTCGACTAAAAATGCCGCACTTTTTGTGATATCACAATCAGGCAATTTTGCCTTGCTCAATTCCTCAACTATTTTTGAGTTATCCTCCGGCAAAACCATAGCGAGTAATTTATATGCACCGACTTTCTTTTTTAATAGAAAGTCCGACATCTTCTCATTTAAAACCAGACTTGCTTTGGTCTCGGTGATTTTTTCATAATTCAATAGCATTTCGTCATCGACGTTTGAGTAATATTCCCACAAATCGTAAGCGTGAATATGCAAGCCTAACTCTTCCATTTTACGGCAGGCGGCAAGTGTGGTTTCCTGTGACAAGCGTTTGTCGAACAAAACTCCACCGCTTTCAATATCCAAAATAATGGTGCCCTGACAGCAGGAAATCAAGCCCTTAAGACCCAACTTTTTTGCTTTGGGCAAAATTCCGGTGGTTGACCTGCCGGTTGAAATAACAAAAACTCCGCCTGCATCTATATATTCGTTGATTGCTTTGATATTCTTTTCCGAAACCTTGCCGTCACTTTGTACCAAAGTACCGTCAAAGTCGGAAACAATCATTTTGTAGTTTATCTTTCGCACTAAAAAACCACCTTTTAAGAATTCCCTACAATTATATATCATATTTTCACTGTTAGCAAGTGGAATTCGGATAAATTCCACAAAAGACTGTAACGAAAATTGCATCCATAAATTATTAAGCTCAAACTATACAATCGTATTATCTGTATTATAAATATTAAACAACGGTTGGTTTTACACCAACCGTTCTTTAATAGAATTAATTTGTAAAGAAACGGGGCTATGTTATAGCATAAAAGCGGCGAAGCCGCAATACTTATTACCTTTCACCTGTTACTTCTTACTTTCCAAAAATCCCGAACGCTTTAGCATTCGGGATTTTCGGAAATGACATTTAAAAAACACTTGTCTTGACGCTGTAATTCACAATACTTAGAATTTCTTTGAGAATTATTGCATACTAAAATTAACGCCTAAAATTATATTTTTATCAATGCTTCTTGCTCTAAAGAAAACATTATACGATTCAGTTACAAGTATATATTGAAATTTAAAGCCTGCTTCGAAATAATTCACAATACATTCATAAGTATCTGTCAAGAAAACACCTTCATATGTCGAAACCAACTCTTCAGACGCAAAATTAACGCTACCGTAAACCCCTTGGCCATATCTACCGACAATTTGTTTTGCGTCTGTATCCGAAAGACGGTAATTGCCCCAAAAGATTTCATTTCCAACATGGAAAATATCCCGGGTATGATTCATTATTCCATAATCGTTCTTCCTGAATACACTCATAAGTTGGAGAGTTGTTGCATCGAAATAAAACAAATCACTTCCGGTAGTGCCGGTTTCACCGATATATAAAATATTATCCTGTCTATTTAAATACAATTTCGGTTGATAAAATGTCGACCCTTTATCAGGAATAATTCTTATTAATTCATTTGTAGTTAAATTCTTTTTATATACTTCACAATGTTGGTCGTGTTCGGAATAATAAACATAGTTTCCATCAATACAAAAAGATGAAACTTCATGTTCAAAATAAAGCGAAGAAATTTTGGCAAGGTTAGATTTTGAAAATATATCAATTCTGCATAAATCGGGCAACGAAATATAAATTCTATCCCCAACAAGATTTATTTCTGCTGGTTCTCCTGCAAGCGGAACATTAGAAACTGCCCTCATTGTTTTGGAATTTATGATAACTAATCTGTTATTTCCTGATGTTATCACATAAATCAAATCATTTTCAGTCGTCCAATTTACTACATCACCGTCAAGTTGATATAATCCAACGGTGGCTTTTATGGTATTTGAATTATTTTCTTCTTTGGCTTTGTTTGTACCTAACAGTTTCATATTTTCAGGCACATTCATTTTTTGAGATGTTGCCTTTTCCAAAACACCGTTATCAATATTCTCGGAAGTTGTGTTATTTGATACAGTGTTATTAGAAGATGTCGCCGTATTATTTTTTGAAGAATTATTCTGTGTTGACTGATTATTGCTACTTATTACAGTACCTTTAGAAGGCGTTCCGGCACTGTTTTTTGAAGAATTATTTTGTGTTGACTGATTATTACTACTTGTTACGGTGCCTTTAGAAGAGTTATTTTGTGTTGATTGATTTTTGTTACTGTTTGTATCATTAGAATGTGTTAACTCCGATGACGAGTTTTTATTAGTGTTATTAGGCTTATTTTCTTCCGAAACAACACTGTTTGTATTCGCAGTTTGTGATATGTCGTTTACATCTGAATCGGTATTTTTTGTTGCATTATCACATGCAGTCAGTGAAAAAACTAATAAAACGCTTAAAATAATAACTAAAACTTTTTTCATAAAACTCACCTCGTATTAAAAATATAACATATAAAGCGTAAACAATCAATAATTATATCTGAAAGTCTGATTTTCTTTATGCACCGATTGTTTTCCTGTTTAAAACCTTACAATATACTTGCGTAAATTCAAAGACAAGTTACTATTGTAAAACGAAACTAATATCTGTCAAATAATCTGACGGTACAGTGTTATTAAGAACAGGTTGAAGATTGAAAACTAACCGACCATTCGGTAAAGAGGGTATATAAACCTTGTAATATAACTGAATAATACAATCCTTATAATCCATAGGTTGATTATCTGTAGTCATAAGAATTATTTTGTTTGGCTCTCCAAGTCTTGAAATTATGTCATCAAGCGTAGAATCCTTGTTTATTCCTTCAATCATTTCAAAATCAGGGCGGGTCGGACTTATGCCTTCTTGATATTTAAACACTTTTTCATAACAATAAAAGCAAACTTGTGTTATATAACAATCATTAAAACTCTTTGAGGTTCCATAAAAATCCATTATAAATGCACTAACTACATTACCGCTTGGTGTATTGAAATCAGCTGAACCTTGTAAAATACGGTCTTCAAAAGATTTCTCTTTTACAGTAAAGCCTTTGCTTAAGAATTCAGAAACCTTTATAGGCATAGTAATAGTTATACCGTCAATAGTCACATCATAATTTGAGACTTTATGACTAATGGATTTATTAGATTTCAAATCATAGGTATAATCCACAATTTTAAGTCCATTGCCAAAACTTGCACTATGGTCTTCTACCGAAACATCATAATCGTTAAGGTTAAGCCTTTTAGAAGCTTCCCTCACAAAATCTTCATGGTCTATAATCCTGCCTATTTTATTGC
Source organism: Acutalibacteraceae bacterium (assembly GCA_045649545.1). Classification (GTDB taxonomy): domain Bacteria; phylum Bacillota; class Clostridia; order Oscillospirales; family Acutalibacteraceae; genus UMGS172. The sequence continues at coordinate 3,384 of JAZRQE010000015.1, read as the reverse complement.
CTGTTTTAATAGCGGTAAGTTTATAAAAAATATCAGACATTCGGGATTTGTTGTTTAAATCGACAATATAAACCGCAGAACCATTCTTTCGCAAGGTAATCTCTCTATCTTTGGAATTATTAAGATAGAAAGTAAGATTTGTGTCTCCTGAAATGCCATTGCTTGCAGTCAACTCAAGTCTTATACAAAATCCGAATTTATCGTTGTACATAGCACCGACTTTTATAATGTCGTTATTAGTTATAATGGATTTCCCCGAACTGTTTTTAAAAGCTACAATATTATTGGTTACAGATGATTCACCGAATAAAACAGTTCCGTCATTTAAAACAATACCATCATCTACAAACGAATTGTTAGAAGCGAATAGACCTTCTAATTTCTCAGCGGTAAAAGTTTGTTTTTTGTAAATTACGAAGCAAAAGTTATCATTACATTTTATGTCGTCGGCAACATATTTATAGTTCCCGTTCCCTTCAAATCTGCCGCAATTAATACCGATAACTTTGTCCCCCTCAAAATAAACGGTATATTCATAATTTTCTTGGTCAAAATTTTCAACCAATTTAAACCCATTAACATATTTATGCGACGAAAAGGACATAGCCTTCTCTGTTAAAGAAGTTTGCAAACAAGAATAATATCGTTCACCCTTTTTAAAGGTTATCATATTACTGAAACTATTTTGTGTAATAACCACCTCTACTGAGCCTGTCCCACCAAGCTTTTGTGCCAGGAATCCCCTGGTGTCATTTAAAGTAATAGTAAAATAACTATACATAGTGATTGTAAAGGTTGTATTAACGTTTATATCGGTTGCAGTAGAGTTTGCAAGATTTAATATTTCAAAATCGCTGTTATTAGCTAACGCCATTGGCTTAACATTTTGTGATGTATTAGACAGCAATGTGACATCATTTCCGGCTATTGCTTTTTTAACAGCATAGAAATTCAACTTATCTAAAGTGTTTATTTTTACATTTTCTGTTGTGATACCACTTAAAGTATCATCATTAGAATACCAGTTTTCTTGTGTGCCACTATTTGATGACGTTTTGTTGCCAGAGGAGGTGTTAGAGGAATAACTGCTATTCACCCCATTGTTTTGCTTTGATGAGTCACTTTCTGCAAAAAGAGGGCTGCTTCCAGGTTTAGAAGAGTCTTGTTTTTTATTTGTGTCAACTTCTTTACAACCGACAGAAGAAAGCATAAGCATTAAAGTCATTGTGATTGCAAGTGCTTTTTTCATAAAGTTTCATCCTCTTTTTCATTTTGGAAATACATTTCTAACTCATCAATGGTAAAGGTTTGTTTTGTGTAAAGAACAACACAAAAATCTTCAATGAATGTTACATCATCTGCAACATAATTTTTTGGGGTGCTACTGAAAGGTGCACATTCAAACCCCACAACCTTTGAACCCTCATAACGAACCGTAAACTTATAGTTTTCTTGCTCGAAATTTTTAACAATGTTGAATCCTTCAATATATTTGTGCGAAGAAAACTCAGCCCTAGTCAGACTGGTATCAAAGTCATATCCACCGCCATTTCTAAGGCACGTATAATACTTTTCCTCACGCTTAAAGGTTATCATTGCTCCCATATCGTCGATATTGTTGTTTGTAACAACAACCTCAACCAAACCTGTTCCGCCTAGTTTTTGAGCCAAAAATCCTTTTTCATCATTAAGCTCAATAGTAAAATAGGTTACCATTGTTGTTGTAAACACTTTATTTCTGTCAATAGGATATTCTACATAAATATTGCTTAACGGAAGAATGTTGGTCATTGAATATTTTCTGAAATCCATTCCAATTGGCAAAAGTGATTTTTCATTTATAATTTTTTTGGCTGAATAAAAGTTGATTTTATCAACACTGTCAATATAATAATTCGTATTTACAACCGGCGGATTGCTTGAAACACTGTTTGAAGGAGTATTAACTGATGACTCGTTAGAATTCTGTTTATCAGAACTTGATGTAGTGCTACTATCATTACTATTTGAAGTTCCCAAAGAAGAATTGTTTTGATTGTTGGTTACCGAAGAATTCTTGTCAGATACATTTTGCAATCCGTCTGAATAGTTAATATCATCACTGAAAAATCCGTTTTTCCACAAGCCGAAACTTGTAATTAAAACAATACAGCAACAAATTGCAGGTGTAACAGTACATATAATAATTTGCTTTTTCCTTTTTTGCTTTGCTACATATTTGTCTCTGCGTTCAAAAATACTATTTGCTATTTCATCATAGCTCTTCATACTGAAATCCCTCCTTATCAAGTAACGATTTAAGAGATTGTTTTGCCCTGTACAACAAATTTTCAATTTGACGCTTAGATTTACCCATTATCTGTGCAATTTCCTGATTCGAAAACTCTTCAAAATAACATAGCCATAAAACCTGATAGTATTCAGGTTTTAAATCACACAAAGCTTTATGTAAAATTATTTTTCGTTCGTTTTTTATGTATTGATTTTCAATATTTGTTTCATCTTTCAAGTAATTTTCCATATCTTCTATTGAAGACACAGAAACCCTTGAATTATGCCTTATATAATCAATTGCAACATTTCGCCCAATGGTGTAAATCCAAGTTTTAAATGAACATCTCTCGTTAAATTTAGGTTTTTTTACCGCAAGTTTAAAGAAAGTTTCTTCCATTATCTCTTCGGCTACATAAATATTATTCACATAACCATTCAAATAAAGAATTAAGCCATCTTTATAATCTTTAATGATTAAGGTTAACCCTTCATCATCACCATCAAGGAAACGGCGGTAGCTACAAGCACCGTTATCCATTTAGTACCCCTCTCTTTTGTTTCTCCTCGCCTATTAGACGGGTATGTATATAAAAACTCTCAGCCAATCATAAAATTTACTATTTATAATTATTGTTCCTACCATAACACAAGCATAGCATAAAAGCGGTGACAAATCAATGCGGAGCATTGTATATCATCAAAACGAAGTTTTGCATATCATCAATTTCGAAGAAATTGTATATCATCATTGCGAAAGCGTTTTGATACACGCTAAAGCGTGATGATATACAGTCCTAACGGACTGATGAGATACAACACGGCAACGCCGTGTTGATGATATGCCATTGCTTTCGCAATGGATAAAAAAATCTCGTTCCGAAGAACGAGATTTTTTGTCATTCGTGTCCGAAAAAGAACTGGGTGAAAAACCTAATTTTCTTTGAAATCAACTCTCCATATTAAGAATTTTCTTAAATTCAGTTATTAAAAAATCAAAATCTTCTTTGTCATAATAGTAATGTCCAGATTTTTTAAGTTTGTTCACCAAAACATTAGGCTTGTTTTCAAAATATTTTGCACTTCGACTTGAAACCATTTCATCTTTTTCAG
>JAZRQE010000014.1:0-4996 GCA_045649545.1 Acutalibacteraceae bacterium | reverse complement strand
CTTCACAGCTCAAAACACCTACGCGGTGTTTTGACTGCTTCGACGAACCCGAGGCTTCTCACCCTCATAACATCACAATTAAAAAGCACCTACCCGATTGGGTAGAGTGGGTAATGATAAAGAGGGATACTCTGCGTTCACGAATTTATCGACCGCTACGGGCGGTGCCCGATAAATTTCGTGTACTCGAGACTTCACAGCTCAAAACACCTACGCGGTGTTTTGACTGCTTCGACGAACCCGAGGCTTCTCACCCTCATAACATCACAATTAAAAAGCACCTACCCAAAAGGGTAGGTGCTTTTTAATGGCGGAGAAAGAGGGATTCGAACCCTCGAACCACTTTTAATGGTTACACGATTTCCAATCGTGCGCGCTCGACCAACTACGCGATTTCTCCATATGCTATACGCTACCCGACTATTATAATAGGTAGTTATCAAAAAATCAAGTATTATTTTAGTTTTAATTGATAATTTTTATTTGTCACGTCTATATCTAATATTCTGCATTCAATCTTTACTTGCACTAATAAGGCGAATGGTGTATAATATCAAAAATTGTGAATTTTTATATTGTTAGGGGTTAGAGTATGCTTGATATGATTAATAAAGCAATCGGTGCGGTGACAAATGTGCTATATCAACCGTGGTGCGTTCCGTTGATTTTGCTTTTAGGCGGTATTATTTTAACAGTGCGGTTTAAGTTTCCGCAGGTGCGTCTTATTAAGGATTCGTTTTCAATTATAGGCGAAAAGCCGAAGAACGAAAACAGCATTTCATCTTTTGGTGCGTTGATGATTTCGACAGCGTCGCGTGTTGGCACGGGTAACATTATCGGCGTTGCAACCGCTATTTGCATGGGCGGTGCAGGTGCTGTTTTCTGGATGTGGGTAACAGCCATAATCGGCGGCGCTTCGGCAATTTGCGAGTCTACTTTGGCTCAAATTTATAAAAAACGCAATCCCGACGGCTCAAGTTACGGCGGTCCGGCTTTTTATATGCAGGATGGACTAAAAAGCCGTTGGTTGGGTGTCATTTTCTCGGTTTTAATTATTGTTACATATGCTGTCGGTTACAATATGCTGGCTTCTTATAACCTGCAGTCGACATTTCAGCCGTTTTCATTTTACGGAAAGTATACTTCTGCCGTAATTGGTGTTATTTTGGCAGTGCTTTTCGGTGCTATTGTTATCGGCGGTGCTAAACGTCTTTCTAAAATAACTGGTGTTTTAGTGCCGGTTATGGGATTTTTATATGTTGCAGTGGCAATTGTTGTTTTAGGTATTAATTTTAAACAAATTCCTACAATGTTTAAAATGATTTTTACCGATGCATTTGATTTTAAAGCAATTTTAGGCGGTTTCACAGGCTCTTGTATGATGCACGGAATTAAAAGAGGACTTTATTCTAACGAAGCCGGTATGGGTTCGGCACCTAACGCCGCCGCAACTGCTGATGTTTCGCATCCTGCAAAGCAGGGCTTGGTACAGATGCTTTCGGTATTCCTTGACACCTTGCTTATTTGCACTTGCACCGCTTTTATGGTTTTGTCTTCAGGAATAGGCTTCAATGCCGATACCGATGGTGCAACCTATGTGCAATCGGCTTTAAAATCAACCTTGGGTGATTTTGGACCGATATTTATTTCCGTCGCAATGACATTGTTTGCTTTCACAACGCTTATTGGCAACTATGCATACTGTGAGGGATGTTTAAAATTCATTTTTAAGCGTGAGGTTGGCAAAACCGGTATAACAATTTTCAGAGTTATTGCAACAGGATTAGTCTTTTTAGGCTCGGTTTCTACGGCAAGCCTTGTTTGGAATATGGCAGACCTTACACAAGGTTTGATGGTACTTGTAAATATGCCGGTTATTCTTCTTTTGATGAAGCCTGCGGCAAAATGCCTTGATGATTACTGCAAGCAGAAAAAGCAAGGCAAAGACCCGCACTTTGTGGCTGAGGATATCGACTTGACGGACGAAACACAATTTTGGAAATGATATATACATTAACGTTAAATCCTGCAATTGATTATGTCTTGCAGGTGGAAAATCTTACTGTTGGGAAAATACACAAAACCGATGCTGCCGAAATTCATTTCGGTGGAAAAGGTATTAATGTTTCAAAAATATTAGGTGAATTGCACATACCGTCGGTGGCACTGGGCTTTGTTGCCGGTTTTGTTGGTGAGGCAATCGAAAACGGTGTAAAATCCGAGTGGGTGACACCAAAATTCACAAAACTTGAGTGCGGAATGTCACGCATAAATGTAAAATTGCGTTCAGAAAGTGAAACCGATATAAACTGTATAGGCCCCGAAGTTAAAAAGACTGATATTGAACGGTTGTATGAGTCTTTAAACGTGCTTCAAAATGGGGACATATTAGTGCTTTCAGGCAGTGTGCCTAAAGGTGTGCCGAGTGATATTTACGGCAACATTATGGCAATGCTTTACTCAAAAGGCGTTATGTTTATCGTCGATGCCGAGGGTGAACACTTGCTCAACGCCTTGAAATATAAGCCGTTTTTGATTAAACCCAATTTCGAGGAACTTTGCGGACTGTTTGGTGAGGTTTCAGACGAACGAGATATTATCGAGTGTGCTGAAAAACTTCAGAAAATGGGGGCTTTAAACGTCTTGGTGTCTTTAGGGTCAGACGGTGCGTTGCTTTTGGACGAAAAAAGTCAAGTTCATCGTGTTAAGGCGGTGTCCGGTAAAGCGGTTAACACAGTTGGTGCAGGTGACTCGATGCTTGCAGGTTTTATTGCGGGGTATCTTGAAAGTGAAGATTTCGAGTGTGCGTTAAAACTCGGCACTGCGTCGGGAAGTGCTACTGCCTTTTCAGTAGGCTTGGCAGACAGAGATTTGATTTTGCAAACATTAGAAAAAATATAAAAAAGAAAAGTGCTTGGAATTTCAAGCACTTTTCTTTGTTGTCAGGTTCGTCCATATTGACAACCTTTGCTTTGCGACCGAGTCTGTAAGCCGGGTTCTGTCTTGGACGACTATCTTTCTTGGCGGCACGTTGCCGTACCGCTCACGCCATCTTTCACGGCACATCGGGCAAATGTATAGCCGTAGTTGATGTTGCTTCGGATAGGGTTTACAGGACTGTACGCTCTCGCGTCAGCCGGTGAGCTCTTACCTCGCCTTTCCACCCTTACCGCACAGGCAACGCAAAGCGTTATCAATGAGTAAAACTCAAAGCTGTACGGCGGTATATCTCTGTTGCACTTTCCCTAAGGTCACCCTCGGCGGCCGTTAGCCGTTATCCTGCCCTGTGAAGCCCGGACTTTCCTCAGGGGAGAGAACTCCTCCCGCAGCCGTCCGGCTCGCTCGCAAAGGTATTGTATCACAAATTGAGGAAAATGTAAATTATTTTTTGCAAAACATCGCCGTGCTTGAAAAGATATGTTTTCGATATTAAGGATTTGTTCTGTCACCATGAAAGAATAACACCATGAATATTAAAAATCCGCCGGCTATAAACATAAAAATTTTAGATAACCACGCAAGGAGAGTCGTTATTATCCAACAAATCGGGAAAAACGACAACATACTAATTATATTTAGGAAGATGACAAGAGGAGTTTTTCTGATTTTAATGTTAGCTAGCAGCACAAAGACACACAACGTGGCTGCGGTAAACATAGTTACAAAAGTCGAAAATTCAGTATATTGAATATTAAATTCTGAAAAAATCAAGTGTTGAAGTATAAGTGAGAATGGAAACAACACTCCGCAAATTACCCGAATTAAAACGCTTTTTTTATTCATTTCTCTAATTTTGTTTTGATTTTCAGCGTTTTCTTTTGTTTCTTGAGCAATCTCGTCTTTTAAAGCAGGATTGAATGTCACAATATATTCGTTAATGTTTTTCAGTAAGTTATCGTAACGGCGTTTTTCCTCTGAAAACTCTTTTAGGTGAAGCAGTCGCCCTTCTCTGACAAACTGACGACCATAGATTTCTTTATTTTTGCAGTAAAATTCTTCGGCTGTTTTAAGAAAGGTTTTAACAGATTGCAGACCTTCCCAGTCTTGTAATTCACAATTGACGATAGTTAGGTATTTAGAGAGACCATATATTTGTTTTATATCGCTTTTAGCAATTTCTATATGGTGGTATACGAATTCGTCATCATTTTTGTCAATAAATGTTTTGCATTGCTCCCAAAACCACATTTTTAAATTTGATAAAAGTATTTTTCGGGAAATAGGGTATATTTCTTCTACAATTTCTTCTATCTTTTCCTGTGAAAACTCATATTTTGAAAAAGCCATAAGGTCATGCGTTAATTCGTGCTTAAAATACGTTAATTTATGTAGCGGGTCAAATTCATCTATTTTTGAAAACTCCCATACAGATAAACCGAGAATATTGGGAGATGAGTCATATTTTTTGGAAAAAGCATGAGCTCTTCGTATTAACATATCATGTGGAAACTCTTTTTCCTCCTTTTCGATGGAATGCCCACACGAAGGGCAAAAGTTCTGTTCGGCTTTTAATTCTTCTCCGCATTTTACACAAAACATAATTTTTCCTCCTAAAATAAAAAAGTGCGGCAACCGAAGTTGTCGCACCGAAAACGCAAACCCCGATTGTCGCCAAACAAACTTTAACAGAAAGGGATATTAATCCTAACAATACTATTAAATGGAATTTGCGGTTTTACCGAATTCAAAAATAGTATTATTAGAAAAGGATATAATTATTCTATAAAAATAATATCCCTGTATCTGTTTATTCAGTTTGTTTGGCAAGTATTAGTGTATCACAAATTCAAAAACATATCAAGGGTATAAAACAGCTTTTTACATAAAGTAGGGGAAATTTTGTATTTTTTTGCGGTTGCACATTTTAAAGGCAAAGTTTCCTACTGGATTTTTAGTATAATTTCTAATACATATATAACTTGAAAATACTTATAAGAAATGTTATATTAGATAAAAGAAAATGCTTGTTGCAACGAAAGGCTCCCGAAAAGGCCCT
>JAZRQE010000013.1:0-12583 GCA_045649545.1 Acutalibacteraceae bacterium | reverse complement strand
CGCTGTATCGAGAGGCAACAGAGTTAAATCTTGATTGTAATAATTTTTTTGCGGAGTTTAATGCTCACAGAGCTGCATTATATATAAATCCTATTTTACCACATACACAATACAATCTTGAGCATGCAAAGTTGAACTTTGAAGAGTTTCTTCAAAAAGTGAAAAACACACCGGAATACCAGTTTTATAAAGTTATATACCTTTCGCTTATATCAAGGTTTTCCTCGTTTGACAAAATAGAATTAAAGCGTTTATGTGATAATTTATTTGATGGTTTATTATATCCTGAAACTACTAATAGCTTTTTGATTGGCGAATGGCAAAATTTTATCACACCATTTGACATACACAAGCAATCCGTTGTTGGTATAAACTCTGCAATAAATGCTTTTATATATAGTGGTGATTTACAAACAGCTAAAGAGATTTATACCCATGCTTGTAATATAGGCTTACCAAAAAATCATTATATCGAAACAAGGTTGACGTGACTTCAATAAACGCACGTCAGGAATAACCGTTATATTTTAGGCGGTTCCACAGTTTAAAGGCAAAGTTTCCTACTGGATTTTTAGTATAATTTCTAATACATATATAACTTGAAAATACTTATAAGAAATGTTATATTAGATAAAAGAAAATGCTTGTCGCAACGAAAGGCTCCCGAAAAGGCCCTTGCCCTCCTTGCCTAAAGGAGGGGGGACCGTGCTTTTGCACGGTGGGAGGATATTAAAGGGGGCTGGCAAACGCAAAGCGTTTGCCTGGGGATATGAGAGGCGGAGGGATACAATACGGAACGTAAACATAACACAAAATTAACTGAAAATGCAAAATTTTTGCGTAAGAATATGACTAAAGAAGAACGGCATTTGTGGTATGATTTTTTGCGTTCATATCCTATTAGATTTCTGCGACAGAAAGTTATTGATAACTACATCGTAGATTTTTACTGTCATGAGGCGAGACTTATAATTGAGCTTGACGGTTCACAGCATTATGAGGAAAAAGGGTTACTAAAAGATAAAATCAGAACAGAAAAAATCGAAAGCAGAAACTTGACAGTGATTCGAATACCGAATAATGAAGTTAATAAAAACTTTAGAGGGGTTTGTGAATATATTGATTTGTATGTTAAAGAATTCTTACATTGTTAAAATCCCTCAGTCAAAACCTACGGTTTTGCCAGCTCCCTTTAGGCAAGGGAGCCATTTCGAAAATTTTAGCCCTAGGCAATGGAGCCTAAATTTGTCCCTAATTTGACATAAGTACTAATAAATTTCAAGAGGTGATAATATGTTTGACCGATTTTTTAGTGTTTTAAAGAACAACAAGAAAAATGTAATACTTTATATTATAACCGTTTTAATTTCATTGGTGTTGCTTTTTGTGGGTAATAAAATCACTTATGATAAAACCTCGATGTTCCAAGGCGGATATGAGGACGGTGCTTCACGTGCTACTGTTACTGAAATTGTCAGTTTAGACCGTGTTGACAATATTATTGACGGGGTAAATATCGGTCAGGATATTACCGTCGTTTTCAAGGCTTTAATTAAAAGCGGTGAATATAAAGGTCAAACCGTTACGGCTTATGAAAGCATTGCCGCTACCGATGCCGATGCATTAAAAGAGGTTAAAATAGGCGACAAGGTGCTTTTAACTTTGGTGCCTGAGGATGCCGAGAGTGAGTTTGGTTACGACTGGCATCTGCACGCATTTGACCGTTCGTTGCCGTTGGTAATCTTATTAGGCTTGTTTTTAGCACTTGTACTTATTTTTGGTCGCAAAAAGGGTATTAACACCGCTATTTCTTTGAGTTTTACTGTTGCGGCGGTATTTTTGGTATTTCTGCCGTCGGTTTTGTCGGGTGGCAACATATATTTGTGGTCGATTTTGACCTGTGTTTACATTATTGCTATGAGCCTTTTAATAAACGAGGGATACAGCAAGAAAACGCTTGCTGCGGTTATCGGTTGTACATCGGGCGTTGTAGTCGCCGGTGTTTTATCGGTCATAATGTCATATTTCCTTAACTTGAACGGCATTACCGGCTCGGATATGCTACAGTTGAAATGGAACTTTGAAAGTATTGATTTAAAGGGTATAATTTTTGCCGGTATAATTTTAGGTGCTGTCGGTGCGGTAAAGGACGTTGCCGTGTCTATTTCATCATCCTTAAAAGAACTTCACGAGCAGGTTGAAAATCCGACATTTAGCGGTTTAGTTAAATCCGGAATGAACATTGGCAGAGATATTATGGGTACAATGGCAGACACTTTGGTGTTGGCGTACATTGGCTGTGAATTATCAACAACACTGTTGCAGGTGGTTTACAGTTCTTCGCTTTCAACTATGTTCAGTTTGGAAAAAATAGTTGTCGATGTGTTGCAGGCGTTAGTCGGCAGTATCGGTATACTGCTTGCAATACCGTTGACGGCAGTAGTCAGTGCGGCACTTTATGTAGGAATTCCTAAACCTCACAAAAAGTCAAAAGAACCAAAGCGTGACAGATACTATATTGAGCCTTCCAGTGAACCGAGTCTATATGAGGGGATAAAATCAATAGAAGGTAAAAAATAAAACAAATAAAGCGGGAGGGTGACCTCCCGCTTTATTAATATATTTGTATATTTGATTACAAATAATATCAAAATTCAGTTGTGATTATTCTGCTACAGCTTTCAGGGGAATACTGCCAAGAGTCAATATGTCCTTCATCAATAAAATATTTTATCGGCAGGTGGGTGTTGGGCGAGAAAAACGAATCTATGATAATCAATTTCACCTTCATTTTATCAGGTAAAATGCTTTTTATATAAACACTTGTGTTTTGACCTACGGCAACGCCTGATTTTAATTCGGCAAGTCCGGCAAGGTTGGGTGCTAACTCAACAAAAATACCGTAACTTTCGACCGACCTTACTATTCCCGAAACGGTTTCACCGGTTGAAAACAGGTTGGCATTTTGTTCCCAAGTGCCGAGCAGTTCTTTCTGGCTTAAGGTTATTTTGCCGTCTTCTATACTTTTGATTATTGCCTTTATGTCGTCACCGCAGTGGAAGCGGTCCTTTGGGTGGGAAATACGTGAAACCGAAATTGTATCAATCGGCAAAAGCGAAACGCAACCGCATCCAATGTCACAAAATGCACCGAAGGTTTCCAAATGGGTTATGCGAGCATCCACGATATCACCTGAGGACAGTTGGCTTATGTAGTGCTTTTGGCACATTTCCTGTGCCTTTCGGCGTGACAGAATGGCAATCACTTCACCGTGAGAATCGGTGGTAAAACCGTCAATTATAAAGCAAATAGGTTTTCCTACCCGTGAAATAAGTGCAATATCTCTGACTGTGCCTTCCTTTATCCCGATAGCACCTTCAAGTCGGGGGATGATGCCTTTCATACAGCCTAAATCGACCGTAAGGTTGTGGGCGGCATCACAACTTAATGCTAACCCCTCTAAAATCTCGCCTCTTTCGGCGGCATTCTCAATGTTCACTTTTGAGGATAGGTTGCGTCGGTTAGCAAGTGTTGTAAACAAACGGCCTTCGGGCATAAAATATCTTTGCATTTTAATATTACCTCTCTTAATCCCGACCTGAAGTTTTAGGTCGGATTTTATTTTCCTTGATTAATTTATATGAGAGTAAAAGCATTAAATTGACCTAAAAAAATTATTTTTCAAAAAGTTGTACCGTTGTTGCTTAAAAAAGGGCAACAACCATAGTTTTTATGCCCTTATTGTGAAAGGGGATAGATTTTATGTCACTTACAAAACGTGAAAATGAATTTTGCAGGTACTATGCCGCCTGCCGTAACGGTAGGGAAGCGGCGGCAAGGGCGGGGTTTGCTTTCCCGGAAAGGTCGGGACTCCGCTTGCTTGACAAGGAATCGATAAGAGAGGAAATTGAGAGACTGACTGTATCGGCTAAAGGGACTGTTGCCGCAGTAGACGGCTTAAAGCGTCTTGCTTTCGGCTCAATAGCCGATGCAGTGCGGCTTATTTTAAGTGATGAGCCACTCGATATTGAGTCGCTCGATTTATACTCGGTTTCGGAAATTAAGCGTACCGACAAGGGTACCGAAATCAAATTCTATGACCGCATTAAGGCTTTAGAGGCTTTGATTTCTGCCGGCGAAGAGTCACAAAAAAGTGAATCTTCAGGTTTTGTTGATGCGATTTTCAAAGGTGCATCGGCAATAAGCGGCGGTTGGAGTGACAGCGATGAAGTTTAAACCCTTTTCAAAAAAGCAACTGGCAACGCTTTGCTGGTGGGGACCTAACAGTCCTTACTGTGAAAAAGATGCCGTAATATGCGACGGAGCCGTTAGAAGCGGAAAGTCACTTTGTATGTTCGTTTCCTTTATAACATGGGCGGGATGCAGCTTCCAAAACGCGTCATTCGCCATTTGCGGACGCACGCAGTCATCTGTCAGGCGTAATCTTATAACCCCGTATCTTCCTGTCTTAGAAGGGTTAGGGGCAAAGTGCCAATACAAGATGTCACAAAACAAATTAACGGTGGAAATGAACGGCAGAGAAAACACCTTTTGGATATTCGGCGGTAAGGATGAGACTTCCGCCGCACTTATTCAAGGCATGACTTTGGCAGGAGTTATGTTTGACGAGGTGGCTTTAATGCCACGTTCATTTGTCGAGCAGGCTTTGGCACGCTGTTCAATTGAAGGCTCAAAGTTTTGGTTCAACTGTAATCCGTCAAACCCATCTCATTGGTTTTATAATGAATGGATAAAAAAGGCCGACAGTAAAAATGCTTTGTATCTCCATTTCACAATGAGCGAAAATCCGTCACTTTCCCGCGAGATGCTCGAGCGTTATGAAAATATGTACTCGGGTGCTTTTTACGAGCGGTTCGTAAAGGGACGCTGGGTGGCGGCTGACGGTATAGTTTACCCGATGTTTGGAAATAGGTGTATGGCCGACTGCCCAGAGCAGTGTACAAGATATTACATTTCTTGTGACTACGGCACCGTGAATCCGGCATCGTTCGGACTTTGGGGATTATGGGACGGCGTGTGGTATCGGCTTCGCGAGTATTACTGGGCATCTCGTCGTGAGGGTGCACAAAAAACCGATGAGGAGTATTACTGTGAACTTAAAAAGTTGGCAGGAGGACTTCCCGTAACGGCGGTTATTTGTGACCCATCGGCGGCATCCTTTATCACGTTAATAAGGCGTAAGGGCGAATTTCAGGTGATTCCCGCTAAAAATGATGTGCTTGACGGAATCCGTCGGGTGTCGGATGTTTTAAGAGAGGGGAAAATCAAGATTTGCCACGGCTGTGATGATACAGTGCGTGAGTTTTCGCTTTACCGTTGGGACGAGGGTGCTTTGCGTGACTGTCCCGTTAAGGAAAACGACCACGCGATGGACGATATACGGTACTTTGTTTCAACCGTTATGTATAAAGTTCAGCCGATAAGTGTTGCGGTTGCCGCAAAAAGAAGTCAGTAAGACTTCGGAAAGGAAAACAATGGGTACAAAATTAAAACCGGAGAATAAAAAAACGGCAACTGTCGTTGAGACCGACCGCGAATCACGTCAGCCTTTTTCGGTATTGAACCGTAAAGCAGTGCTGTCGCGACCTGAATTTGAGGTGTTTGATGCTATCCGTGAGGCAGTGCCGGTAGTCGGTGCCGCAATTGAAAAAATTATCCGCTTAGTAGGTAATTTTACGGTTGAGTGTGACAGTTCATCTGCCCAAAGAGAGTTGGAATTGTTTTTAAATAACATTCCAACCGGTGCTTGCAACCGCGGTATAGGTAGTTTTGTGGGCAGTTTTTTAGATAGTCTTTTGATGTACGGTACAGCCGTGGGTGAAATTGCCTGTACAAGGTCGGGTCATATTGCAGGGCTTTACAATGCACCGCTAAAGGGTATTGAAATCTTAAAAGGCGATAATCCGTTTGACTGTCAAGTCGCCGTACGCGGTGCGGGCGGAAAGTCTGTACCGGTAAAACACCCCGAGCGTGTTTTTATGGTGGCGGTAAATCCTACCACCGACAGTCCTTTTGGTCGTTCAATCTTAGACGGACTGCCGTTTGTAACGGGAATTTTACTGAAAATTTTCGATAGCATAGGCACGAATTTTGAGAGACTTGGTAATCTTCGTTATGCTGTGACCTACCGTCCGCAAAATGAAAGTGATGCGGCTTTCGGTGCTGATAGAGCTTCGGAAATTGCACGCGAGTGGTCGGCGGCTATGAGCAGTAAAGACGGTGTCCGCGACTTTGTTGCGGTGGGTGATGTTGACATCAAGGTTATTGGTGCCGATAACCAAATCATCGACAGTGAAATCCCGGTACGCCAGATTTTAGAGCAGATTGTCGCAAAACTCGGACTGCCGCCTTTCATGTTGGGACTTTCGTGGTCAACTACCGAGCGAATGTCTACCCAACAGGCCGACATTCTAACAAGTGAACTGTGGTATTACCGCGATCTTTTAACACCTATCATTGAAAAGATTTGCAGAAGTTTCTTAAGGCAGGAGGGTTATACTTCTGACTTTAAAATCAACTGGAGTGAAATTACTCTGCAGGATGAAGTTGAAGAGGCGAGAGCAAGATTGCTTAATGCTCAAAGTAGTGCTTTAGAAAGGGAAGAGGTGAAATAAAATGAAAAACGGAAATTTAAGTGATTTCGGTGTGCCAAGTGAGGCTGAAATTAAAGAAATTAACAAATATACCCGACGTGACTTTAAGGCTGACGAGTTGTATGCTTTTTCGGTAGTTCTCTGCGACAACGAGATTGACCGCGATTTTGAGCGTTTTACCGACTCGGCTTTAGAAGGGTTATGTAAACTGTTTTTGGGTAAAACCGGCATTTTTGACCATTCTCATAAAGCAGGAAATCAGTGTGCAAGAGTATTTTACACCGAGGTTAAAGCGGTTGAAGGCGAGAAAAATCGATTGGGCGAACAGTATAAGCAGCTTTTTGCCCGTGCTTATATGCCGAAATCTGCCGCTTCTGACGAGCTTATTTTGGCTATAGAGTCAGGCATAAAAAAGGAAGTCAGTGTCGGTTGCTCAATGAAATCGTCGGTTTGTTCGGTTTGCGGTCAGCCGGCAGGGGTTTGTCAGCACAAAAAGGGTAAAACCTACCGTAAAAACGGTGCTAAAACCCTTTGCTATTTTGATTTATCTGACCCGGCTGACGCTTACGAATGGTCCTTCGTAGCAGTTCCCGCACAGCCTGCGGCAGGCGTCGTTAAGGCGTTTGACGGAAAGAAAATTGAATTTTTCGATTTGCAAAAGTCGGTTTCTGACGGCGAAATCACCGTAACTGTCGAGGAGGCAGAACGCATCTCTAAACAGTTTGCCGAGCTGCAAACAGTTGCCTTGGCGGCGGGTGAATTTTTACAACGCAAAAAGGCGGATATAGTTAAAATGTTCGTGACCGATGCTTCCGAAAAAGCGGCAGACGTATTCTTAAAAGCGTTGTCTAATCTTCCACCCGATGAGTTATTCAAACTTTACAGTGAGGGTAAAAATCTTACCGAAAAAGCCGAAGTTCAGCTTAACGGTGCTATCAAAAAAGAATCCAAGAAAAACAGTTATTTTATAGTTTAATTAAAAGGAGATTTAATTATGAGTTTTGATAATATTACACTTGAAAAGGGTATGTATACCCACCCCGAAAAAAGCTTTTCCGATATTTTGGAGGAGCTTGACCCCAGTGCTAACTATCAGGGTACAGAGTATGAGGGTCTTGACGCTTTCGGCAGACAGTTAAAGCGTTTTGACATTAAGGTTTCAGGTGCAGGTAGTGACAGTGTTCGCAAATTCTTTGCAACCACACAGTCTGCAGCACTTTTCCCTGAATATGTTTCCCGTGCAGTTAAGCAGGGTATTGAAGAGGCTGATATGTTGCCCTCTATCGTAGCAACTACCACCCATATCAATAGCCTTGATTACCGCACTATCGCATCTGTTCCCACCGACGAGGAAAAATCTTTGGTTGATGTTGATGAGGGTGAAACAATTCCCGAAACTGCTGTTCGTACCCAAGAAAACCTTGTTACTCTTCATAAGCGTGGCAGAATGTTGGTTGCTTCTTATGAGGCATTGAAGTTCCAGAAAATCGACCTTTTCTCGGTAACTCTCCGTCAGATTGGTGCTCATATTGCACGCAGTCAGTTTGCCGATGCAGTTAATGTTTTGATTTCCGGTGACGGTAACGGAAACGCTGCTGATGTTATCAACTGTGCAACTGCCAAAACTCTTAGCTATGCCGACCTTTTGAGCCTTTATAACAAGCTCGACCCGTATTCCTTAAACCGACTCGTTATGTCACCGGCTACAATGCTTAAGGTTATGAGCCTTGACGAGTTCAAAAATCCGCTTACCGGTATCAACTTCCAAGGTACAGGTAATCCCGGTAACCCGTTGGGTGCAAAACTTTTGCGTTCAAATTCTGTTGCTGACGGTAAGATTATCGGTCTTGATGCAGGCTGTGCACTTGAAATGGTTGTGGCATCTGACGTTAATGTTGACTACGACAAGTTGATTGACCGTCAGTTAGAGCGTGCAGTTATTACCACTACCGCAGGTTTTGCCAAGATTTTCAAGGACGCTTCGGCTGTGCTTAATATCGGCGCTTAAATTAAAGCTTATGGGATACGATGTAAGTATTGACAAGGTCGTTGAGGGCTTTAAAAATTTAGCAGGCGAGGACAATGCCGCTGACGGATATATTTTTTGCCGTACGGCTGCCGGCACTGTCAACAGTTGGTTAGACAAACACAAAGAACTTTCACCGCACGATGAAGAAATTTCGTATGCGGCGGCAACTATTGCTTATTATCGCTTTATACTCAAAAATTCGGGTGAAAATGACTCGATTAAAGCAGGTGACATCACCGTTACAGATAATTCGGAAAAATCGGTGGCTTTTGCCGAAGCGTTAATGAAGGATGCGATAAAATCAATTGAGCCAATATTAAAGCCTAAACGTTTTGCATTTATCGGAACCGAGGTGTAGGTTATGAACTTTTCCGAAAAGGTGGACGTAATGCTTCAATCAATAGGTGAGCCGATAACAGTTACCATTGATAAAACGGTACACAATGTTCACGCTATTATTCAACCTATGCGGTATAAAAACAAACTCTATTTAGAGCAGGAACGTACCGAATTAGGTTTTAAGGACAGTGAGTGCTTTTTATATCTCGGACCCAAAGAGGTTGATTTTGCCGGTGTGGAACAAAACACTTGGATAAAGACAAACGACCGCAGTTATAACGTTTCTCGCGCTGACCGCGTCGCTATTGGTGGCAAAACGCAGTATATCTGGGCTGTTTTAACCTTAAGACTTAAGGACGGTGAATACGATGAACTCTAAATCATTAGTTACGGCGGTTTGCAACGCTGTATCGAAAGTTGCAGGGGTGACCGTTACACCTGAATTCCCCGATAAAAAGCAGGATTTACCGTTAAGGAATCCTATTGTTACGGTTGGTGTAAACGACATAACCGCACAGGGGATAGAGGACGCAAAATTAGCTGAAGGTTTGGCACCGTCAACCGTAACCGTAAGGCTTACGGTTTGTGTGCCGAAATTGATGACGGGTGAGAAATGTATGCAAATGGTTGATGCAGTTATCAACTCTTTAAAGTCAATGTTGCAAACTCACTCGATTTTGACAGTTAAAGTGAGCAACACCCGTTATAGCTCAAAGCTTTCGGCACTCATTACCGATGTTGATGTAAAATTCGATTCAGGAAACGCATTCTGATATAACTTAAATAAAAAACGCTCAAGGCGGTCAAACCGTTTTGGGCGTTTTTTTGCAATACGAATTATCATATATCTCCAAAAAGACGATATATTTAACATATTTTATTGTAAAAATGGAAAAATTTTTAAAAAATTGAAATTTCCTCTTCCTTTTTCATTTAGAAACTGTTATAATAAGTCGGATACTTCAAAAAGTTGGAGTAGTCTGCCCATTTTGCTTGGGCGGCAGGCACGGAATTACGTGCCAATTAAAGATGTTTAATATTTTTTAGGAGGATTTATTATGGCAAACAAGTATTGCTATCTCTTCTCCGAGGGTAACGCTAATATGCGTGAAATTCTCGGCGGTAAGGGAGCCAACCTCGCAGAGATGACCAACATTGGTCTTCCTGTACCTCAGGGCTTCACTATTTCTACCGAAGCCTGCACTCAGTACTATGAGGACGGTCGTCAGATTAACGACTCTATCATGGCTGAAATTATGGAGTATATCGTTAAAATGGAAGGTGTTACCGGCAAAAAGTTCGGTGACCTTGAGAACCCGCTTCTCGTTTCCGTTCGTTCCGGTGCTCGCGCTTCTATGCCCGGTATGATGGATACCATTCTTAACCTCGGTCTTAACGAAGAAGTTGTAGAAGTTATGGCTAAAAAGTCGGGCAACCCCCGTTGGGCTTATGACTGCTACAGAAGATTTATTCAGATGTATTCCGACGTTGTTATGGAAGTCGGTAAGAAGTACTTCGAAGAGCTCATCGACGAGATGAAGGCTAAAAAGGGTGTTACCCTTGACGTTGATTTGACTGCTGAAGACCTTAAGGAATTGGCTAACCAGTTCAAGGCTGAATATAAGGCAAAAATCGGTCAGGACTTCCCGACCGACCCGAAGGAACAGCTTATCGGTGCTGTTAAGGCTGTTTTCCGTTCATGGGACAACCCCCGTGCAAACGTTTACCGTCGTGATAACGATATCCCTTATTCTTGGGGTACTGCTGTTAACGTACAGGCTATGGCTTTCGGTAATATGGGTGATAACTGCGGTACCGGTGTTGCATTTACTCGTGACCCCTCTACCGGTGAAAAGAAACTCATGGGTGAGTTCTTGACCAACGCACAGGGTGAAGACGTTGTTGCCGGTGTTCGTACACCGATGCCTATCGCTGAGATGGCAAACAAATTCCCTGCAGCTTTTGAAGAGTTCAAGAAGGTTTGCGAAATCCTCGAAAACCATTATCATGATATGCAGGATATGGAGTTTACCGTTGAGAACGAGAAGCTCTATATGCTCCAGACCCGTAACGGTAAGAGAACTGCTCCTGCAGCATTGCAGATTGCAGTTGACCTCGTTGCTGAGGGTCACAAGACCAAGGCTGAGGCTGTCAGCATGATTGACCCCAGAAACTTGGATACACTTCTCCACCCGCAGTTTGATGCTAAGGCATTGAAGGCTGCTACTCCGGTTGGTAAGGGCTTAGGCGCTTCTCCGGGTGCTGCTTGCGGTCAGGTTGTTTTCTCTGCTGACGATGCAGAGGCTTGGAACAACGCCGGCAAGAAGGTTGTTCTTGTACGTCTTGAGACTTCTCCGGAAGATATCACCGGTATGAAGGCTTCTCAGGGTATCCTCACTGTTCGTGGCGGTATGACCTCTCACGCAGCTGTTGTTGCTCGTGGTATGGGTAAATGCTGCGTTTCCGGTTGCGGCGAAATCGCAATGGATGAGGACAATAAGCAGTTTACTCTCGCAGGTAAAACCTATGTTGAGGGTGACTATATTTCTATCGACGGTTCTACCGGTAACATCTATGACGGTATTACCCCGACTGTTGACGCTGAAATTTCCGGCAACTTCGGTACTATCATGGGTTGGGCAGACGAGTTCAGAACCTTGAAGGTTCGTACCAATGCTGATACTCCGGCTGATGCAAAGAAGGCTCGCGAGCTTGGTGCAGAGGGTATCGGTCTTTGCCGTACCGAGCATATGTTCTTCGAGGCTGACAGAATTGCAGCTTTCCGTGAGATGATTTGCTCTGACACTGCTGAAGAAAGAGAAGTAGCTCTCAACAAGATTCTTCCTTACCAGCAGGGCGACTTCGAGAAGCTTTATGAAGCTCTCGAGGGTACTCCCGTATGTATCCGTTTCCTTGACCCGCCGCTCCATGAGTTCGTTCCTACTACTGAAGAGGACATTAAGCTTTTGGCTGACGCTCAGGGCAAGTCCGTTGAGGATATTAAGACTCTTATCGCATCCTTGCACGAGTTCAACCCGATGATGGGTCACCGTGGATGCCGTCTTGCAGTTACCTATCCGGAAATTGCAAAGATGCAGACCACCGCTGTTATCCGTGCAGCTATCAACACTCAGAAGGCACATCCCGATTGGAATGTAAGACCTGAGATTATGATTCCGTTGGTAGGCGACGTTAAGGAATTGAAGTACGTTAAGTCGGTTGTTGTTGCTACTGCTGATGCAGAAATCGCAGCTGCAGGCGTAACACTCGAGTACGAAGTAGGTACTATGATTGAGATTCCGCGTGCTTGCTTGACCGCAGACGAAATCGCAGCAAATGCTGACTTCTTCTGCTTCGGTACTAACGACTTGACTCAGATGACCTACGGCTTCAGCCGTGACGACGCAGGTAAGTTCCTCAATGCATACTATGATGCAAAGATTTTCGAGAACGACCCGTTTGCACGTCTTGACCAGTCCGGTGTTGGTAAGCTTATGAATATGGCAATCACTCTTGGTAAGCCGGTTAATCCGAAGCTCCACGTAGGTATCTGCGGCGAGCACGGTGGCGACCCGACATCTGTTGAGTTCTGCCATACTCT
>JAZRQE010000012.1:0-2858 GCA_045649545.1 Acutalibacteraceae bacterium | reverse complement strand
GCGGCGCATTACTTAGCGCTGGACTTGTAATGATGTATCATTCGTTAAGCAATTTAAAAACGAAGTAATATTTTGCAGAAAATAACCGCTGAAAGCGTAAAACTTTCAGCGGTTTTAATATTACTTATCAAAAGAAACAGGCTTTGTATCATTTGTTGCAAATGCGTTAGGACCGGGATCCGACATTGAAAAATACATTTTAGCAGCCTTTGTTGTGCCGAAGTCTCGGTTAGAGCCTGAGTTCTGCACCTTGTTAAATGCATCTCGGAACATCTGGTTGTGCGTTTTCTCATGGTTTAAAAGGTGGATATTCAAACAATCCCTGTGTCCAAAGAATAAGGTATTGAGAAAAAGCATACGAAATGGTATAATTAATATATAAACTAAATTTTAGGAGGGCACACAAATGAAAACCATTATTATAGGCGGTGTTGCAGGCGGCGCAACGGCAGCGGCGCGACTTCGCAGACTGGATGAAAAAGCCGAAATCATTATTTTAGAGCGTGGCGAATATGTGTCCTTTGCCAACTGCGGTCTACCGTATTATATCGGCGGTGTAATCACTGACCGCGAGGACTTGACTCTCCAAACGCCCGAAAGCTTTAAGGCACGTTTTAATATTGATGTAAGAGTTTTAAACGAGGCGGTTAAGATAAGCCCCGATACCAAAACTGTAACCGTCAAAAATCTTCGTACAGGCGAAACCTATGAAGAAATCTATGATAACCTTATTTTGTCTATGGGCGCCGAGCCGATAAGACCAAACATTGACGGTGCTGACGGTAGCAATGTTTTCACACTTCGTAACATTCCCGATACCTTAAAAATTAAAAATTATATTAATACCGCAAAACCACGCTCGGCTGTGGTGATCGGCGGCGGATATATTGGTGTTGAGATGGCGGAAAATTTAGCACAGGCAGGTCTAAAGGTTGCAATCGTAGAACTTGCCGACCACCTTATAGCACCTCTCGATTTTGATATGGCGGCAGACGTTCACCGCTATATTAAATCCAAAGGAATTTATCTGCACCTTAATAACGGTGTAAAGTCTATAAACGGAAATACTGTTGTCTTGCAAAACGGCGAAATTACTGCCGATATGATTATTATGTCGGTGGGCGTCCGTCCCGAAACCGCCATTGCCAAGGAATGCGGAATAGAACTCAATGCGCGCGGAAGTGTTATTGTGAACAATAAAATGCAGACCAATATACCGAATATTTATGCTGTCGGTGATGCAGTTGAGGTTGAGGATTTCATCACAAAGAAACCTGCCTTTATTCCACTTGCAGGGCCTGCCAACAAGCAAGGCAGAATTGCGGCGGATAATATTGCGGGATACGAGAGCGTTTATACAGGAACGCAAGGTTCGGCAGTTTTAAAACTCTTTGATATGACCGTTGCCACCACAGGTCTTAATGAAAAATCGGCCGGTTTGGCAGGCATTGATTACGATAAGACCTACACCTATTCGGCATCCCACGCCACCTATTATCCGGGGGCGGCACAGATGTCAATAAAAGCGCTTTGGGATAAGAGAACGCTTAAAATCATCGGTGCGCAGATCGTCGGCTTTGACGGTGTGGACAAGCGTATGGACGTGCTTGCCACCGCTATCCGTTTCGGTGCTAAAATCACCGATCTTACAACCCTTGAACTTTGCTATGCGCCACCCTTTAGCAGTGCGAAAGACCCTGTCAATATGCTCGGATTTGTTGCCGAAAACATCGTCAGCGGAAAACTAAAACAGTTTTTCTGGCACGATGTTGAAAATCTTCCCCGTGACGGCAGTGCTTTCTTGCTCGATACCCGTACACCGTTTGAGGTGATGCAGGGCAAAATAGACGGATTTGTCAATATCCCGCTTGATGAACTGCGTGAGCGACTTGACGAAATTCCGAAAGACAAACCCGTATATGTTCATTGCCATTCGGGGCTTCGTTCCTATCTTGCTTGTCGAATACTGACAGGCAACGGCTACAACTGCTATAACCTTGCAGGCGGTTGGCGGCTCTATGAATCGGTCATAAACGAGCGCACCGTCCCTGAATACTCTTGTAAAGATTGCAAATAAATATGGTTATGAGAAAAGCCGATGGGAAATCTTGCGATTCCTCATCGGCTTTTGGTTACTTATCAAAAGAAACAGGCTTTGTATCGTTGGTAGCAAAGGCGTTAGGACCGGGATCTGACATAGAAAAATACATTTTAGCAGCCTTTGTTGTGCCGAAGTCTCGGTTAGAGCCAGAGTTCTGCACCTTGTTAAATGCATCACGGAACATCTGATTGTGCGCTTCCTCGCGGTTTAAAAGGAAGTCAATGGTCTCACGCACCTTTTTATCGTCAATCTGGCGGTAAAGGTATTCGTAAACCACCTTTGCACGTTGTTCGGATGCGATATTGCTGAGTAAGTCTGCGCAGAGGTCACCCGTAACCGTTACATAGTCGCCCGTCCAAGAGTAGCCCGAAGCGTTAATAAGACCTGGGTTAAGACCTAAAAGCACGTGGGACTGAATCTCACCTGATGGCACCTTTTCGGCATCAACATCGTGACCGTTTAATAGATTGATGGTCTGCGCCACCATTTCCATATGGCCGAGTTCCTCGGCGGCAATGTCAAGAAACAAATCCTTAATTTCAGGGTCTTTAATTCTAAAACTCTGCGACATATACTGCATAGCCGCCTTTAGTTCACCGTTACCGCCGCCAAGCTGTTCTTGTAAAAGCGCGGCATACTGCGGGTTTGGTTTTTCTACTGCTACAGGATGAAATAGCATCTTTTCGTGTTTAAACATAAACTTACCTCCGTTTACTTTCTATTAACTATTCTTACCAATTAGCAAACGGATATGTAG
>JAZRQE010000011.1:0-4617 GCA_045649545.1 Acutalibacteraceae bacterium | reverse complement strand
CGGCAATACCATTGGGCTGCGTCCGGTTTGCTCGTAAAGGTGACGCGATAATCCGTCACGCACGCGGGATTTAACAGTACCCCAATCGCGAACATTGTTGATATAGCATTTTTCAAGTATATCACAAGCAACCTCACGCGTGTCGTCCATAAGCCTCTCGGCTTCTTTTACATAGACGAATCCGCGAGTGATGATTTCAGGACCTGCAATAACCTCACGCGTTACCGAATCAACCGACACGGCAACAACGATAATTCCATCCTCGGCCAAATGCTTACGGTCACGCAAAACAACGTTACCGACGTCACCCACACCAAAACCGTCAACCAAAACACTTCCTGCCTGAACGGAATCAACAACCTTCATTGAATCGGGCGTAATTTCAATAACCTTGCCGATAGAAGTGACAAGAATATTTTCGTGCTTGACCCCTACCGATTCAGCAAGACCTGCGTGTTTTACAAGATGCTTTTGCTCGCCGTGAGCAGGAATAAAGAACCTAGGCTTTGTCAAATTCAAAATTAACTTTAATTCCTCTTGGCAGGCGTGTCCCGAAACGTGCACATCATACATTTTTTCATAAACAACTTGTGCATTGAGTTTGAGCAATTCATTTATAACCTTGGTAACTAACTTCTCATTGCCGGGAATGGGGGTTGCCGAAATAATAATAAAGTCCCCTGCTCCGACCGACACTTTTCTATGGTCGCCGAATGCCATACGGTGCAAAGCCGACATAGGCTCACCCTGACTGCCGGTGGTGACAATAACCAACTGCGACGGCAGATAATCTCTTATCTTGTCAATGCTAATCAAAACGCCGTCAGGCACGGTTAAATAGCCTAATTCACTTGCAACCTGCACAACATTTTCCATACTTCTGCCCGAAACAGCAACCTTACGGCCGCAACGTACGGCTTCGTCAACAATCTGCTGTACACGGTGAATATTTGAAGAGAATGTCGCAACAATAATACGCTTGTTCTCTGCCTTTTTAAAAAGGTTAGAAAAACTCTCACCAACAATACTTTCACTCGGGGTAAATCCCGGACGCTCGGCATTGGTCGAATCAGAAAGCAGTGCCAACACACCGTTTTTACCGAGTTCGCCGAAACGGGCCAAATCAATAACCTCTCCGTCAATCGGCGTGGTGTCAATCTTAAAGTCACCCGTCTGCACAACAGTGCCTATCGGTGTTTCAATTGCAACTGCAACAGCATCGGGAATTGAATGGTTAACGTGAATAAACTCAACCTTGAACGCACCAAATTTTACAACATCTCCGGGCTTTACTACATTAAGTTTTGCACTGTCCATAAGTTTATGCTCACGAAGTTTTCCTTCAATAAGACCAACGGTCAGTGCTGTGCCGTAAACAGGAATGTTGCACTCTTTCAAAAGATAAGGGATACCGCCGATATGGTCTTCGTGACCGTGTGTGACAACAAGACCCTTGATTTTATCAACATTATTTTTAACATAGGTAAAATCCGGAATCACAATGTCAATACCCAGCATTTCCTCATCAGGGAATGACATACCGCAATCGACCAGGAACATATCGTCACCATACTCATAAAGAGTAATGTTTTTGCCGATTTCACCAAGTCCGCCCAACGGAAGTATACGCAACGGTTTAAGGTTTTTAGGTGCTTTCGTAGTTTTACTACGCTTATTGGGCTTTTGTGCGGTTGTTTTTTTATTGACGCTGTCATTAGGCTTTTTAGCCTTATCAGTGACCTTGTTAGCAGATTTTTTGCTTGAAGTAGACTTTTTAAGTGTCTTTTCATTAGAATTTTTACTTGTCTTATAATACTTTTTCTTTTTGGTATCAATACTGGTTTGCTTCGATTTCTTTTCGGCATTTTTCTTTAAATTTTCTGCCATTAAATAAACTCCTTTTTTAAAATTAAACAGTTAAATTAGAATATATAGTATATGTATATTGTAAAAATATTCAAATATTAAAATTTCCAAAATATGCACATTTATACAGATTATATTTTACTCCAATTTGCCCTCAATGTCAAGCAAAGTATGGCTATTTTAACCGCCTTTAATATTATTGCAGTATTAGCACACGTTTAAACAAAATAAAATGCAAAAAAACTATCCTTTATATTTACACATTAGTCTTTTTATGTTGCAGAAAATACCAAAATATGTTATACTTTATTAAGAGTTTTCATGTACAAATTCGTCTAATAAGTTATGAGAAGTAAAAGAGTGGTATGAGTTTTGAAATTATAAGAAAATTCTTTTGACACAGAGAACCGTCCCTGTGTGTCTCTGATTTAGGCATAAATGAAGCGAATGTTTTCTTTACAGGACATAAAACATATACCGTAGTTGATGATGGTAACAATAGCGAGGAGGATGACGATGACACATTTGAAAATAGAAGTTTTTATTATCAACAACGTGTGTATATGTTGAAAAAAATTAATTATATAACTCTTCGTCATGAAATTAATCATTTTCTGGGAGCTAAAGACCATTATCATGAAGGCACTGTTGGTGTGATGTGTAACAGGACAACATGTACCTCGTGTGACGGAGCTGACTCCGAACCATATAACGAACTTTGTATAATGGGTGATGAAAGGAAAAGCATTTGTGACGGATGTTTAAACGATGTCTTAAATAAATGCGAACAAGATTTTAAAATATATAATTAGGAGGGGTTTGTTTGAAATTGAGAATTTTGGCACTTGTTTTTGCAATGATATTGACTATGTGTTCATGCAGTTCAAAAGATAACACATCTTCCGGTAATGATAATACAACCCCATCAACGGTTTCTTTGCCAACTACACGCTCTTGGAGTTATGATGACAAGTTTAAATATACGTCCCTTGATGAATTGGTTTCAAAGGTTGAAGCCAACGGCGTTGAAGAATTTTGTAAATGCAAAGAGTATGAAGGACGACAAGATGTGCGCCCAGCATATTCTCCGGAATACCGCCATAACGAGGCTGAAAAAATATTAAATGCATCATTATACGAGGTGTATTATAAAGGAAAGAAATTAGATGTGTATGAACCAATCGAACTTAATATCCGTTTTAATTATTATTATATGAATGGTAGATATTGGTCCGAGTCTTTTTGTGAATATTTTGTGGAATATACTGATGAACAGTATGGTGACTGCATGAAGTTTCTTGCCTTTTTACCAATACGTTTAGAAGAATATGAAGTAACTGCGGTTGAAGCGTTTTGGGATATTGGATATTCAGACCTTTATTCAATATCGACCAAAATTAAAATTCAGTTTCATGGAAAAGAAACGGAATGTCTGGTGATTGGTGGATTTGATGAAGAAATAGGAAAATGGCAGACCGTTAAATTAATATCTTTAAAGTTAGATGACCAGACGGTGGTGTGTTTGGATGTTGGATATTCGGATGCTGCTGAAAAATATCTTGATAGCGCGGTAAAAGACGGGGTTTTGTCCAGTGAAACAAAGCGGGAACTATATTCTAATTTTTATAGTGACTTAAAGGCTAATAATACTGATGCGGACTACTTCTTCCAGAATATTGAGAATTATTTAAACTCCTTTGAGTTTAAAAAAGTAAATATCACACTTCCACAATAAATGCAACATAGGATAGTGGACGGTTCTGCGTCTTGACAAATTAGTTAAATAACCAAAAGGACGGTTGGGGTGAAACCCAACCGTTCTTTTTTGTTGTAAAATCAAAAACCTCCTCGGTATTTCTACCGAGGAGGTTTCAAATTTTTCTTAAAATCTATTAGATTTCTGCGAAGTACTTAATGGTGCGAACCATCTGGCTGGTGTAGGAGTTCTCGTTATCATACCAAGAAACAACCTGTACCTCATAGAGGTCATCAGCAATCTTAGCAACCATAGTCTGGGTAGCATCGAACAAAGAACCGTAACGCATACCGATAACATCGGAAGAAACGATTTGGTCTTCATTGTAGCCGAAAGACTCAGAAGCAGCAGCCTTCATAGCAGCATTGATGCCTTCCTTAGTTACGTCTGCACCCTTAACAACAGCGGTAAGGATGGTGGTAGAACCGGTAGCAACCGGAACACGCTGTGCAGAACCGATGAGCTTGCCGTTGAGTTCAGGAATAACAAGGCCGATAGCCTTTGCAGCACCGGTAGAGTTAGGAACGATGTTAGCAGCACCTGCACGTGCACGGCGAAGGTCACCCTTTCTGTGAGGACCGTCAAGAATCATCTGGTCGCCGGTGTAAGCATGGATAGTGCTCATGATACCGCTCTGGATAGCAGCATAATCATTCAATGCTTTAGCCATAGGAGCCAAGCAGTTGGTGGTGCAAGAAGCAGCCGAAATGATAGTATCATCCTTAGTGAGGATGTTTTCGTTTACGCTGTAAACAACAGTGGGAAGGTCATTGCCTGCGGGAGCAGAAATAACAACCTTTTTAGCGCCGGCGTCGATGTGAGCCTGGCTCTTCTCTTTTGAGCAGTAGAAACCGGTACACTCAAGAACACCGTCTACACCGATTTCGCCCCAGGGAAGGTCCTTAGCGTCCTTCTCTGCGTAGATTTTAAGGGTCTTACCGTCAACTGTGATGGTGCCTGCTTCGTCATCGGCAGAGATTGTATGAAGATTCTCA
>JAZRQE010000010.1:0-6543 GCA_045649545.1 Acutalibacteraceae bacterium | reverse complement strand
GTGCCGCGGGCGAAGATTTCGGAATTTTTGACCTCGCCGTATTTTAAAATTTTAATCATTATTTTCCACCTGCTTTTTAAGTCCCAGACGGACATTCTCTATTTCTTCGGTTTTAAATTTATAACTCGATTTATTGGCAATAAGTCTTGCACTAATGGGAAGTATTGTTTCAATCGGCTCCAAATCGTTTTCCAATAAGGTTTTACCGGTTTCGACTATATCTACAATAACGTCGGACAGGCCTAAAATCGGTGCAATTTCAATTGAACCGTTAAGGTGAATTATATCAATATCCTGACATTTTTTTAAATAGAAGTCACTTGCTATGTTGGTGAACTTGGTGGCAACACGCAAGGTTTTGTTGCGGTCGTTTCTAAAGCCCTTTTTAGCGGCAACAGCCATACGGCATTTGCCCAATTTCAAATCCAAAAGCTCGTAGACATCGGGGTTGTATTCGAGCAAAATATCCTTGCCTGCAACACCGATGTCGGCGGCACCGCGTTCAACATAAATTGCAACGTCGGAGGGTTTTACCCAAAAGTAACGAACACCGACTTCTTCGTTTTCAAAAATCAGTTTGCGGTTAGGCTCTTTAATCGAGGGGCAGGGATAACCGCTTTTTTCAAACATATCATATACCTTTTCACCGAGTCTTCCTTTCGGCAAGGCAACATTTATCATTTTCATTATTATAATTCCTTCTTTTAAAGGGTAATTTTTTCGCGATAACGCAAATTTTCGGGAACTTCCTTGCAAGTATAAACGGTAGTACCGTCTTTTGACAATTCATTAGCCTTTTGCAAAGCCAATTTAATATTGTCACCGTAAACCAAAACGATGTCAACATCATAAGCCTTTTCGGCGCGGTCAAGATGCTGTAAATTGTCAAGATAAACCGCAAAGCCGATTGCTTTATCGGTACGGTGCAATTTTTTCATCAATTTGTCATACTGTCCGCCCGAAAGCACACTGTCGGGAATATTGTTGATGTAGCCTCTGAAAACAACACCGCTGTAATAACTCATACCGCCAACTGCCGAGAAATCAACAATGATTTTAATGTCGGTAAGGCTTTTTAAAGTTTCGATTAAGGTTTTAAAGTTATTGGCGACTGCGTTGGCGTTAAGGGATACAAAAGTATCGCAAACGGCGGTTATTGCTGAGTTAAAATCAGTGTAACTTGCGGTGAAAACCGACAATCTGCGAGCAACCTCTAAAGAAAGTCCGTTTTCTTCTGAAAGGACCTTCAAATCGTCGCTGTTTTTACGGCTGATGCAGGTTAAAACCTTTTTACGTAATTCTAAAGGCAACTGCAATTCGTCAAATGCGGCTTCAATAAGTCCTACATGGGATAATTCTAAGCAAGCGTCGGAACTGATAGTTTCAAGGCTTTTTGCGGCAAGCATCAATACTTCTGAAACCTCAAAATCACCGATTTGACCAACACATTCAAGACCTGCCTGCATAATTTCCTTATAAGTATGCGTACTACCCGAAATACGGTAGACGTTTTCGTTATAATAAAGTTTTTGCACACCCGAAGCATCTTTCGAGTTGTTGATAATCGAAAGTGTAACGTCAGGCTTTAAAGCCTTTAATCTGCCGTTTGTGTCGGTAAAGGTAATGATACCGTCCGAAACCAGAAAATCTTTATTTTTAACGTAAAGGTCGTATTCCTCAAACTTGCTCATTTTGAACTGACTATATCCATGACGGCTATATAGCGAACGCAGAGCATAGACCGCTTTTTCTTCACTTTTTAAAAGGGCTTCATTTATAGCCATAGTATCCCTCCGTGGGTAGTAAAATTAGCACTTTAATAATCTATCACATTAGCACGCTAAAGTCAATAGCTTTTCTAACAAATTTTAAAAATAAAAACAACTTACCACAGTACGGCGTGTGATATTGCCGTACTGTGGCTGTTAATTGATATATTACTGCATTTCTTGCATCTGGCTGAATTCCTTTAAAATCAAGCCTGGGTTTTTGTCCAATGCCCAGTTGATTTCATATTCAGCGGTGAATAAAAGTAAATCTCTGCCTTTAGAGTCTTGTACCCATTTGGTTGCTTGCATAAGATTTAGAGTTTTCGGGTCAACATCGCCGTCAATAAAACGTACAAGGCTGTGCGGTGTGTCGCTTCGGCTGTATTTTACGCCGTATTCCGACTCCATTCTGAACTGCAAAACGTCAAACTGCAACATACCGACAACGCCGACGTATACACGCTCCAAACCGGTACCGGGCAGGAAGAACATTTGAATTGCACCCTCTTGTGCAATCTGTGTAATACCCTTTGCAAACTGTTTACGCTTAAGTGAGTCAACCTGCTCAACAATAGCAAAATGCTCGGGAGCAAAGGTGGGGATACCCGCGTATTCAACCTTCATATTCTTTTCACAAATTGTGTCACCAATAGAGAATACACCCGGGTCAAATACACCGATAATATCACCGGCGTAAGCGGTGTCGATAACCTCGCGTTCCTCTGCCATCATCTGTTGAGGACGGGAGAGTTTAATGGGTTTATTAGCCTGAACGTGGAAATATTCCTTTGAACGTTCAAATTTACCTGAACAAATACGCATAAAAGCAATTCGGTCGCGGTGAGCCTTATTCATATTGGCTTGAATTTTAAAAACGAATGCCGAAAAACGCTCGTCGCTCGGGTCAATAAAATCCTCACCCGAACGGTAGGAAAGGGGAGTTGTGGTCATCTTTAAAAAGTTTTCAAGGAAAGGCTCAACACCGAAGTTGTTTAAAGCCGAGCCAAAGAAAACGGGTGTCAGTTTACCGCAACGTATCTGGTCTAAATCAAAGTCGAAACTTGCACCGTCCAAAAGTTCTACCTGGTCAACCAAGTCTGCTCGCGAATATTCACCTATAAGCTCATCTAACTTGGCAGTATCGGTGATGTCGCAATGGATTGCTTCAAGACGGTTGCTTCCGCCGTGAAATTCAGAGAATGTTAAGATTTGGTGTTGCTCGCGGTCGTAAACACCTTTAAAGTCACGTCCGCAACCAATCGGCCAGTTCATAGGATAAGTGCCTATGCCGAATTCTTTTTCAAGCTGGTCTAATAATTCAAACGGGTCGCGAGCCTCGCGGTCCATTTTGTTTATAAATGTGAAAATCGGAATATGACGCATTGCACAAACCTTGAATAATTTTCTTGTCTGCGGCTCAATACCCTTTGCGGCGTCAATAACCATAACAACACTGTCGGCAGCGGTTAAGGTACGATAGGTATCCTCCGAGAAATCCTGGTGTCCCGGAGTGACAAGAATATTGATGCAATAACCCTCATACTCAAACTGCAAAACCGAAGATGTTATCGAAATACCACGCTTTTTCTCAATTTCCATCCAGTCGGAAACGGCGTGCTTGTCGTTCTGCTTACCCTTAACGCTACCGGCACTTTGAATAGCTCTTCCGTAAAGCAACAGCTTTTCGGTCAAGGTGGTTTTACCGGCGTCAGGGTGGGAGATTATTGCAAATGTGCGTCTACGCAAAATTTCATTCTTAATATCAGGCATTAAAAATTACCTCTTTAAAAATATAAATATATTGATACTTAAAACGCATATATGTTAACATATATATCTTAGTTTTGCAAGAGTATATTACATTAAAACGCTTGAAAATGAAGTGGGAATGGTGTAAAATTATTTTTAGTTTATTTTGGCGGTGAAAATATGCAGTTTATTAAAACGCAAGACCATAATAGTATTATACCGTTTTATCGCGAGAATTCGCTCGAAGTATCGGATAACATTGTATCAGAAGACGGTGCGGTGGTTAGTTTTGTGTTAAAAAATGAAAATAAAATATTTGCTGCGGCAACACTTTCAAACCGCCTTGGAATTTATATTTTAGACTACATTGCGGTAGATGTTTCACTTCGGCGTGATGGCGTCGGTGCGAAAATTTTAGGTGAAATTTTAAAAGAAGCAAGGGTTTTGGGTGCTAATAAGGTTTATTTAACCGCCAAAGCCCCCGAATTTTTTAAAAGACAAGGCTTTTATGAAGGCTCACCAAAAGGGATTGATATGAATGCCGACTGCGTCGATTGTCCCGAATATAACAACGGTTGCACGAAATTGCCAATGGTAATTGATTTAAAATAAGAGGTACTTATGAATAAGTTCGAGTTTTTAAAACTTAAAGCAGGTCTTTTGTGCGAGGGTGCGGTACTGTCCGAAACCGCAAGAAAAGCAATGGAGATTGAACGCCCGAAATTCTTTAACAAAGGCTTTATTGATGCCGTTAATATGAATATTTTAGGCTCGAATATCTGTGTTTCAATTGCCGAAAATTTTTCGGAAGACTCGCATTATAAAATTGATAAGGATTCTAACGGATATTTCATAATGTATAACGGTGAGCGATGTCCGGTACGGTATTTCCCCGATTTACCGCATACAGGCACGGTGGTGGATGACCTCGCAACGTTGCACGCTGACGGTTGTATCAACATTTGGCCGAGTACAAACTGTTGTTACGATAAGCCGGATATTAAGTGTAAATTTTGCTCGCTTGTTCCTCAAACACAGGAGCCTATTGACCCTGACGAGTTGTGCAAGGGTTTAAAAATAATGTTGGCTCAATGTCCTAGATATACGCTGAATTTCAGCGGTGCTACATATAAAAGTCCTGATATTATGGTAGAATATTGGGCAACGCTTTGCCGTAAAATCCGCGAATTTTCAGATTGCCCGATTGCGGTTGAATTTGCACCGCCTAAGGACCTAAACTTGATTGATAAACTGCACGAAGCCGGTGCTACCGTTGCAATTATGAATATTGAAATTGTAGATTCTGATTTAAGGCGGGAGATTATCCCCGGCAAGTCGGCAATTTCGTTAGAGCATTATCATAAAGCAATGGAAAGAGCAGTAAAGGTGTTCGGCTACGGTCAGGTTTCCAGTGTTATGATTGGCGGAATTCAAGGTTGGGCGGACATAAAACGTGAGTGTGAAGTGCTTTGTAAAATGGGCGTTTTTCCGACAATTATGCCGTTTAGACCGTTAGACGATTGCACTTTTAAGTATAATAAGGCTTGTAACCCGCAAGAACTTATTGAAATGTCGGAATATTTGGGCGAGTTGTTAAGACAGTATAACCTAAATCCCGAATGTCAAGAGGGTTGCACAAAATGCGGTGGTTGTTCGATAGAGAATGACTGTTTTAAAAAATAATGTTTTTAAAATATTGACTTAAAGGTTAAATGGTGCTAAAATTTAATGTAAATTATTTGAAAACAACGTGATGTGTGTGGTCACGCGTGCTTTAGGAGGAATTTTAAATGGCTAAAAAGGATATCAATTGGGGCGAGCTTGGTTTCGGTTATGTTAAGACCGATTATCGTTTTGTTGCTAATTTTAAGGACGGTAAGTGGGACGATGGCGAACTCATTACCGATGAAAATGTTGTAATTAATGAGTGTGCCGGTGTTTTGCAGTATGCACAGACCTGTTTTGAGGGCTTAAAGGCTTATACTACCGAGGACGGTAAGATTGTTTGCTTCCGTCCTGACCTTAACGCTCAACGTATGGCTGACTCTTGTGAAAGACTTAAAATGCCGGTTTTCCCGGTTGATAAGTTTGTCGAGGCAGTCGAAAAGGTTGTTGCTGCTAATGCTGACTTTGTTCCGCCTTACGGCTCAGGAGCAACTCTTTATTTACGTCCTTATATGTTCGGTAGTAATGCCGTTATCGGTGTAAAGCCGGCTACCGAGTATCAGTTCAGAATTTTCGCAACTCCGGTTGGTCCTTACTTCAAGGGCGGTGTAAAGCCCCTTACTTTAAGAATTAGTGACCTTGACCGTGCTGCACCTATGGGTACCGGCCACATTAAGGCAGGTCTTAACTATGCAATGAGCCTTTATAATATTGTTGACGCTCACGAGCAGGGTTATGACGAGAATATGTATGTTGACTCGGCTACTCGTACTCATATTGAGGAAACCGGCGGTGCTAATATTATCTTTATTACCAAGGATAATAAGGTTGTTACACCGAAGTCGAATACCATTTTGCCGTCAATTACCCGTCGTTCACTTATGGTTGTTGCTAAAGAATATTTGGGACTCGAAGTTGAGGAACGCGAGGTTAACGTTAACGAGCTTTCCAATTTTGCCGAGTGCGGTCTTTGCGGTACTGCCGCAGTTATCTCTCCGGTAGGTAAGGTTGTTGACCACGGTAAAGAGATTCAGTTCCCCGCAGGTATGACCGAAATGGGTCCTGTTACCAAAAAGTTGTATGATACCTTGACCGGCATTCAGATGGGCAGACTTCCTGCTCCTGAAGGTTGGATTAAGGTTATCGGTTAATCTTAACTGAAGATTACACCCGCCGTTTTTGGCGGGTGTTTTTTGTTGTGTAACGAATACTACCAGCTGTGCTGGTAGTTCCAAAAAGCTTTAGCTATGAGTAGAAAAAGAATCCTCCTTCGTCTAAAATAGAAGTGGGTTTGCCAACCACAACAAAAAGACGAAGGAGGAATCAAGTATGAAACTTGACACAGATAGTTTAGCACACA
>JAZRQE010000009.1:0-7943 GCA_045649545.1 Acutalibacteraceae bacterium | reverse complement strand
AAAGCCTTATTATTTGCTAGCTTCTTCGATAGCAACTGCGCAAGCAACAGTCATACCAACCATGGGGTTGTTACCTGCACCGATAAGACCCATCATCTCAACGTGAGCAGGAACAGAAGAAGAACCTGCAAACTGAGCGTCACCGTGCATACGGCCCATAGTATCGGTCATACCGTATGAAGCAGGACCTGCAGCCATATTATCAGGATGCAAGGTACGTCCTGTACCGCCACCTGAAGCAACAGAGAAGTAGCTTACGCCGTTCTCATTACACCACTTTTTGTAAGTGCCTGCAACGGGATGCTGGAAGCGAGTCGGGTTAGTGGAGTTACCGGTAATAGAAACGCCAACCTTCTCCAACTGCATAATTGCAACGCCCTCGGGAACATTGTCAGAGCCATAGCACTTAACATCTGCTCTAGGTCCCTTTGAGAAGGGCTTCTCGCTGATAACCTTTACCTCTTCGGTATAGGGGTCAAATTCAGTCTCAACATAAGTAAAGCCGTTAATTCTCGAAATGATATAAGCGGCATCCTTACCTAAACCGTTCAAAATAACACGCAAGGGTTTTACACGAACTTTATTTGCGTTAAGAGCAATCTTAATTGCACCTTCAGCAGCAGCAAAAGACTCGTGTCCTGCCAAGAAGCAGAAGCACTCAGTCTCCTCAGACAAAAGCATTTTGCCCAAGTTACCGTGGCCTAAACCAACCTTACGGTTTTCGGCAACAGAACCGGGAATACAGAATGCCTGCAAACCGATACCGATAGCAGCAGCAGCGTCAGCAGCCTTTTTGCAACCCTTCTTAATAGCGATTGCACAACCTACAGTATAAGCCCATTTTGCGTTTTCAAAGCAAATCGGCTGAGTTTCTTCAACAATCTTGTAGGGATCGATGCCGTATGCATCGCAGATGTCTTTACACTCATCAATAGAGTTAATGCCGTATTCTTTCAAAGCAGCCAAAATCTTGGCTTCTCTTCTCTCGTAACCTTCAAACTTAGCCATTATACATTACCTCCTATTATTCTTTACGGGGGTCAATGTACTTTACAGCATCATTGAATCTTCCGTATGTACCTTTAGATTTCTCATAAGCCTCGTTAGGCTCCATACCCTTCTTAATGAAGTCGGTCATTTTGCCTAAAGAAACGAACTCATATCCGATAACCTCATTGTTCTCGTCAAGAGCCATTCTTGTGCAGTAACCCTCGGTCATTTCAAGGTATCTTACGCCCTTTGCTTTAGTACCGTACATAGTACCAACCATAGAACGCTCGCCTTTACCAAGGTCTTCCATACCGGCACCGATAACCAAACCGCCTTCAGAGAAAGCAGACTGTGAACGGCCGTAAACAATCTGTAAGAACAACTCACGCATAGCAGTGTTAATAGCATCACAAACAAGGTCGGTATTAAGGGCCTCCAAAAGAGTCTTGCCGGGAAGAATTTCTGCTGCCATAGCTGCAGAGTGGGTCATACCCGAGCAACCGATAGTCTCAACAAGAGCTTCCTCGATAATACCGTCTTTAACGTTGAGAGAGAGCTTGCAAGCACCCTGTTGAGGTGCACACCAGCCAACACCATGAGTGTATGCGGAAATGTCTTTAATTTCCTTTGCCTGAACCCATTTTCCCTCCTCAGGAATAGGTGCAGG
Organism: Acutalibacteraceae bacterium; assembly: GCA_045649545.1. Taxonomy (GTDB): domain Bacteria; phylum Bacillota; class Clostridia; order Oscillospirales; family Acutalibacteraceae; genus UMGS172. The sequence goes on along the minus strand of JAZRQE010000009.1, from coordinate 6,286 downwards.
GCCGTGGTTCGGTCCTTTTGTTAAAGGACACATGTTTTGAACTTCAAGTGAATATTCCATTATGAAATCTCCTTTCGTGGTTTAACAAAACAATTATATACGATTTGTATTAAAAACTCAATACCTAACTTGAAATTTGTTTAAAATTTAACAGACTTTTTGTAGACTTTTGTCAAAAAAATCAACTCCCCCGTTTTCACGGAGGAGTTGAAATTACGGATTAATTATTTCTCGAAAACTTTTTTGCCGGTAACGGTAAGAGCACCTGCAGCCAAGATAATCATCATAACGATGAGCATCGGATTTGCAGAGTTATCACCGGTAGATGTTCCGGTATATCCCTTAAGAGTTACAGTGAAGTTATCAAGATACAAATCATTACCGGTAGAAGTTGAAATACCGATATACTTATCGCTTGCGGTAAAGGTGTAAGAAACCTTTTGCCACTCGCCTACCTTAAGCTCGCCTACAGTAGTGATAACTTCCTTATTAGAAGGCGTATTAACACCTGTAGCATACTTATCCATACTGAGAAGGCTGATAGTACCTGCAGCCTGACCAACCTTTGTGGGTTTTACATAGAAGGTTACAGTATACTGCTTACCCTCAGTAAGAGAAAGTGCAGTGTCACGGCAAATGGTAAATGCCTTATCACCTGTTGTTGCACCGTTACGGAATATTGATGTTTTGCCGCTCTGTACATTTGTCTTGTCGAAATCGGTCTTAAAGGCTGCTTCATTATAGAACTTATAGCCGCCTGCCAAGGTAATAGTCTTCGGGAAGTCTTCAAAGCTTTCGCTGAATTTACCGATAATCCATTTAGCATAGAGAGTGCAACCTTCTTCACCGAAAGTCTTGTCGGTAAACTTGGTCTTACCTTCAGCGTCGGTATACCAACCGTCAAACTGGTAACCGGCTCTTGTTGAAGTCGGAAGCTTGCCGATTAACTCACCGGGGTCACCGGATATAGGTTCGACAGTCTTACCGCCGTTGGCGTTAAACATAATAATTGTAGAACCATAAAGGTTAAGCAAATTAGCAGAACACTCAACAATAATATCATCGAAGTAGCAGTTACCAGTACCCGCTACACCAAAGTTAAGGTAATTGGTAATATTATCGCAATTAGCAGTGAACGTAAAGGAAGCAGTCTTCCAATTCTTTTCGTCAACATCATTAAGAGCAACAGCTTTAACACCTTCTCTACGGTCAGACCAACCGCCACCGGCGTTATTATAAACAACACCGATATTAAATGAACCTTTAAGTAACTTATATTTAAAGGTAACTGTATACTCAACACCAGGCAACAAGGTGCAATACAATCCGTTTGCATTTACCTGCTGAGAGTACATAGTTGTAGAATCTTGTTCAGGTTTGAAGTCACTATTCCAGTTGAAATAGTGATTTCCCTTATCGTCTACCTCAAGATGGCAACGTGATGCAGGACCACTGTTGTCATAATTTTCAAGATCCATAACGAAAGGTTCAATTTCCCATTTTGCATAGAGTGTAATATCCTCATTACCAAACTCGGTTGCAGTATAAGGTACAGAAAGTTTCTTATCGGTATACCAACCTAATAATCTACTTGTGCCGTTTACTATACCGGCAGGTAAACTTACAGCCTCACCGGGATAACCGTAAATAGTGGTAACTTCTGGACCATTAGTTTCGAAGTTGATTGCGTAAGTGCCCTCAGGTCCTTCATCTAATACTTCAGCAATAACGATATCGTCAAAATAAATTTCGAAATCACCGGTGGATTTTAAAATAAGGTTATTCTGATAGTACCAATATACACGCTCGAGGTAATGAGAATCACCAACTGTAAATATACCTGAAACTGTCTTCCACTCAGAAGCGGTTTCAGAAGCCGCAACTTTAACCGCCGGAACTTCGGGAATATCGGTTCTTTCTAACGAACTGCTCTTATAAATACCAATACCGCGAATAAGACGGAATTCGCCACCCTTAGAGCCTGCTCCAACTTTATATCTGATAGAATAAGTGTATTTAGTGTTGGTCTTAAGCTCAAACCTCTTTGCACCGCTATAGTCGCCGGCAGCTAAAGTAACCATTCTGGGGGCTGATTTGGTGGATACGAGCTTAAATACACTGTTCTGTGCATTGTCAGGATCGGCAACTAAAGAACCGTTACCTTCGGTACCATCCTGACCTTCAGTAGCATACACCTTATCAAAGGTAAGCACTGTACCGTTATATTTAGCATAAAGAGTGATATTCTTTTCAGGAACTTCGGTATAAACCTTACCGTCTGCATCTACCCAACCCTGGAAGAAAAGGTTTGCGTCAGGACGTTTCTCAGGAGGTAAAAGTTTAGAACCTACACCAACACGAGTGGGTGCAGAAGTTGTAGAGCCGTCTACGAAGGTAACCTTAACATAAGTTGCGGTCCAAGTAGCTGTAACCTTGTTGTATCCTTTGGAAGGAATATAGTTGTTGGGGTCTTCAATTTCTTTACCGTCTGCGTCAACCCAGCACTTGAAACCACGGTCGCCGCTTGTGTCAACAGGAGTAGTAAGAGTATACTTAGACCCTACAGCCATTGCTGTATACTTAACTTTATCGTCAACAACTTCCTCAACGAAAGCATAACCTGGTGTTGCGTTGGGGTCAAGACTAACAATTTCAAAGTTGTCGTACTGACTATATTGCTGACCGAAATAAAGAGCTTTCGGATCACTGAATAATCCTGAACCATCAGCACGTTCTTCCAAGATAGTGGTTACAAACTCATCAGTGAGGTCCATAACGATACCAAAGTGCTGCCAATCATTGGTAAGGAGAAATTCTGTTATATCGGTTTTTTTCTCGCCGTTAACATAGAATTGGAAAGCATAGGCAATAGCGTCAAAACCACCGCCGAGACCTCCATTATTGTTAATAAAGTATCTGGGTTGGAATATACTTCCATCAGCACCACCAGAGATTTTAGCAAAACCAAGGAAAATGTTTTTGTTAGTATTGCCTGTGGTTGCTTTTGCATCAAAGGAAATATAATATTTTTTGCCTTTTTGAAAAACACTAGAATCAGTGAAAGCGGCACGTTTTCCGTTAGTGAAGCTAAGTACTTTTCCGTGTTCATCACCTAAGGATTCAACTGTTGCAGCACCGCCATTTACAACGAACGATGTTTCACTTTCCATATCATGAGTAACCTTAGTTACACCGTAAGAACCGAGAACTTTATTGATTACAACATCATCAATGGCAAAATACTCGCTAATCTCAACATTACCGCATTGAATACCGAAATAACCATCTGCAGTAGATGTGAACTCAACAGTAGCTGTCTGCCAATCAGTATCATCCGTCAATTTACCACTGGTCTGAGTAACACCGTTAATCTTCCACACAGTTGTAAGACCGGAAGTTTTTAAATTAGTTAAAACAGTGTTGTTATTTGCAGCTCCACCCGCAACAGGATTGGTAGCAACACCGACAGTAAAGGTACGGTTAGCAATAGTAGCACCTGCGAGATACTTATACTTAAAGCTTATGTGATAAGTATTACCTGTGGTGACTTTATACAAATCAGCCATAGCTTCAGTAGCCCCCGAAGCATTATGCATAACAGTGGTTTGGCCTACCGAGCCGTCTTTTCCAAAGAAAATCCACCCGGTGGAGAGCTTTACTTTAGCTTGATCGTCACGATACTCAACATCGTTAATCCAACGACCGAAGGGAATACCGTACGGCTTCTCGCCTTGGAAAGTAAGGTTGACTTCTTCTGATACTGTGGGTTTCGTCAAATCACCCTGAACATCAACCTTAGCGGAAGATGAACCGGTAAAAGAAACAACACTAATAGACAGAAGAATAGCGACAGCACAAATAATGCTGACAATTTTTCTGATGTTCCTGGTCATCATAAACATTCTCCTTTTGGAAATTACTGAGTTTCTAACTGTATATAAGCATAAAATGCAGATACACCGCCACTCTTAACCATATTATAACAAAGAATACTCACAATTGCAAGTTTTTTGTTAAGCATTTTATGACAAAAACCGCTTGCGATTTTTGTATATTTTGACAATTTCGTAGTGCCTGATTTAAGAATATACTTTCCGTTTTACATTTATAATGATTGTAATTAGTCGAAACGCTCTACAAGCGTTTCGATAAGCCACTTGTCAAGCGACTTTAGCAAAATTAAATTTTATAATTTAATTTGCATAACAATCATTGCAATGGGTATGGGCAAATTTTCTTTAAAATTTTGCTACAAAATCAATGATTTTGTGTCGAAACATATCTGTTTCGACTAACAATAACCATTATAAATATGTATTAACACCAAAATTAACCCCTTCCCTTTTAAAACAAAAGGAAAGGGGTTAATGATACGGTAAAAATATATCTAATTAATTAAAAGTCAAGCTTTGAGCGGATGAACTCAGTCAAGCTTTCAATAGGCACACGGGTCTGTTCCATTGTGTCACGGTCACGAACAGTTACGCAACCGTCGGTCTCACTTTCAAAATCATAGGTAATACAGAAAGGAGTACCGATTTCGTCCTGACGGCGGTAACGCTTACCGATTGAACCGGCGTCATCATAATCCACCATAAAGTCTTTAGCCAACTTTTGGAAAATTTCGCCTGCAGGCTCTGCCAACTTTTTAGAAAGCGGCAAAATAGCTGCCTTGAAAGGTGCCAAAGCGGGATGCAAACGCAAAACCACACGAACATCGTTCTTTTCAGCATCAATAACTTCCTCGTCATAAGCCTCGCAAAGGAATGCAAGCAATACGCGGTCGCAACCCAAAGACGGCTCAACAACATAAGGAATGTACTTTTCGTTGGTTTCGGGGTCAAAATATTCAAGTGACTTGCCACTTGCTTCCTGATGACGACCTAAATCGTAATTGGTACGGTCGGCAATACCCCACAATTCACCCCAACCAAACGGGAACATAAACTCAATATCGGTAGTAGCCTTTGAATAGAAAGAAAGCTCTTCCTTTTCGTGGTCACGCATACGGATGTTTTCTTCCTTGATGCCAAGGCTTAATAACCAGTTCTTGCAGTAATCTTTCCAATAATAGAACCACTCAAGGTCAGTATCAGGCTTGCAGAAGAATTCACATTCCATCTGCTCAAACTCACGAGTACGGAAAATGAAGTTACCGGGGGTAATTTCATTTCTGAATGATTTACCGATTTGGCAAACACCAAACGGTAATTTTTTACGGGTTGTACGCTGAATATTAGCGAAGTTTACGAAAATACCCTGTGCAGTTTCGGGACGGAGGTAAACCTCATTTTTAGCATCCTCGGTAACGCCGATAAAGGTTTTAAACATAAGATTGAACTTACGGATATCGGTAAAGTTTTTGCTTCCGCAATCGGGACAAGCAATGCCGTTCTCTTTAATAAAGTCAGACATTTGCTCAAAGGTCATACCGTCTGCACGGCTGCCTGCATCCTCGATAAGCTTATCAGCTCTGTGACGAGCGTGGCAATCCTTACAGTCCATCAACGGGTCAGAAAAACCGCCGACGTGTCCGCTGGTAACCCATGTTTCGGGGTTCATAATAATAGCCGAGTCAAGTCCTACGTTATAAGGAGACTCCTGCACAAACTTTTTAAACCAAGCTTTTTTTACGTTGTTTTTAAGTTCTACACCCAAAGGGCCGTAGTCCCAACTGTTTGAAAGTCCGCCGTAGATTTCACTTCCTGCATAAACAAAGCCTCTGCCTTTAGCAAGAGCCACAACGGTATCCATACTTTTATCTTTATTAAGCATAACATAAACCTCCACCAATAATTTACATATATACTAATTTAGTATATATCTTTTTTCAATTTTGTCAAGGAAATTTAAGATAATTAATCTATCTTTTCCCACCGTTTCGACATTTTGCGTAAATAAAAAAACTGTGGTCAAACGCCACCCTTGTAAAGGGAAATGACACGGCAACGCCGTAACGGAGGGATTTTTGACGGACCGCCGAGGACGTCGGTCCCTACAAAATGGTTAAATGACATAATGTAGGGACAGGCGTCCTCGACTGTCCGCAAGATTACGTGAACATCTGACGGGACGTCGTAGGCGCCGTCCCCTAGAATGTAAATCTGGGTGTTTTGTGCCTCCCTTGCCTAAAGGGAGGTGGCACGGCAATGCGGTGACGGAGGGATTTTTTGCCTCCCTTGTAAAGGGAGGGGGACCGCGTTAGCGGTGGAGGGATTTTTATAACGGACAGTCGAGGACGCCTGTCCCTACGAAATGGTTGAATGGTGTGTTGTAGGGGAGGGTC
>JAZRQE010000008.1:0-10322 GCA_045649545.1 Acutalibacteraceae bacterium | reverse complement strand
GCATATAACAAGGAATTTCTTGATTATGTATGCGTGGACGATATGGGCAATCTTTTAAGACCGGATTATTTGTCGCAGCATTTACAGACCGTGCTCAAAAGAAACAATCTGAAACATATTCGGTATCACGATTTGCGACACTCTTGCGCTTCGCTATTACTTGCCAACGGTGTATCTTTAAAAGAAATCCAAGACTGGTTAGGCCATTCGGATTTCAGTACAACGGCAAATATTTATAGCCATTTGGAGTATGGAACCAAGGTCAAGTCTGCTAACAAGATTGCAGAAAACTTGAGCCTTGAAGAAAAGACAAAGGACGGGTAAAACCCGTCCAATACATAAATTATTTCTAACAGATTTCTAACGGGTTTTGGGGTAAATTCGCCTTGATTTTGACATTAAAATTACTTGAATTTTAATGGGTTTTCGTATAAAGAAAATCTCTCAAACCCGCATAAATACTGGGTTTGAGAGATGATGGTGCGGGTAACAGGACTTGAACCTGCACAGCCTTGCGACCATTAGAACCTGAATCTAACGCGTCTGCCAATTCCGCCATACCCGCATATATGACTTAAATTCCTGCGGAAATCTTAGAACCGAAACGGTTTGTTAGAAATCCGTTAGAAATAAGTGTTTTTTTGAGATTTTTGAACAAACAGGAATCAAGGTCAAAAATCGTGAAACCCCTTGATTTTATGCGGTTCTTCGGAGAAAACAGCAGAGGTCTGAAAGAGCCTTCCGCGCGTTAGTACCTGAATCTAACGCGTCTGCCAATTCCGCCATACCCGCATATTAAGTTTGACCTCTAAATTTTACACGGCGAGGCTATCCGCGGCGGAGCTTATCTTCAGTTAAAACTTACTTTCACTCAATCCGCAAGAGTCATTATACCTTTGTTATCATTAATTGTCAAGTGGAAAATACAACAGTTCGGCGTGGTTAAAACATTAATTTTACCGTGCCGAACTGTTATTTTTATTTTAAGTTTTATTTTGGTTTTAGCAAATTATTACTTTGATTTTTTTCCCAATGCTTTGCGAACGTTTTTGCGGAATTTTATAAAATATATGTTTAAAATACGGGTTAACGCAAAGTCAAATATTGCAAATGCTATGTTTCCGACAACATACACCGCTACAATCATAACAGTCATCGAAAACTTTTCGTTTTTGAATATATTAATCCCTAAAAGTTTTGATGTTACAAAGAAGCAAGCGGTTACTGCAACATTAAATGCAATAAATTTTATTATCGTTCCCAGAATGCGTGACTGTAAGCGTTCAATTAAGAGTTTTACAGTGGGGTAATAACCCAAAAGTCCTATGAACATAATCAACGCTTCACGCTCGGTGGGAAGTATAATTGATAGTATTGCAGTTATTCCAAAGCAAAGAAAACCCCATTTTGGGCTTAATTCTACCGCTGGAATTAAAAAAAGTATTCCTGTCAAAGCCGGTACGGTGTAAAGCATTATAGGTATATTTGTACCCAACATCAGCACAACGGCTAACGCTGAAATTACACCACATACAGTGATTTTTACAGTATTTTTCATATCAGAAGCAATTGCAGCATGCGTCTGCGCACATCAGTCCCATACAGCAGTCGCAAGGGGTACAAGCGGCACCTGTGGTTTGGTATCCGCCTCCGCCATAGGGGTTATATCCATGTCGGCTTTGTTGCATACGGTTTAATGCGGCACGGTATTCGGCATTAGAGGGGTCCATACGCACGGCATTATTCATACTTGTAAATGCGGCATCAAACCATCCTCGGCGGTAAAGTACAATACCGTTAAGGAAGTACCATTCGGCATCGCGGCTTTCGGGCGGTACACCGTCTAAAATTTCCTGTGCTTCTTCGAAGCGTCCGGAAGAAATAAGTCTTCTAACATCATTAAAATTAGAATTGGCACTTTCGTTTCCGGCGCCCCAGTTATTTCCGTAACCGGAACTGCTTGAAGTTTTGTGCTTACGGCGTTTGATAATATCGTCATAAGCTTGGTTGATTTCCTGCATTTTTTCGGTAGCCATTTCGGCAGCGGCAGGATTATCGTTAAAATTATCGGGGTGGAATTTTCTTGCCTTTTCGCGGTAGGCTGATTTGATTTGGTCTTCGGTAGCGTCACGTCCGACGCCTAAAACCTCATAAGGGTCTCTCATTTTTTGGTCTCCTTATCAAAAATTTTCAGTTGGGCATTTTTAAGCCCTTCATATAATATATTGTCGAGTATCGGCTTATATTTTTTTATCTCCAACAATTCCGAATAGGTTGAGCACTCGACAAAACATGTGTTAAGTATGGGTACAAGGCGTTGCTCGGCAAATGTTTTTGGGTCTATGTCGTTTGGCAACTCTTTTATTAAGGGGTTGAAACGGTGTTTTTTTATATCTTTAGTAAGGTCATCTGCCACATCGCAAAGATACACCCATTTCCCTAAACAATAACCCATTCTTTGAAGCACAAATTTATATTTTTCTTCACATTCAATCATTGACAGTATACTGCTGACCGCTTTTGCTGTCGGCTCGGCGGCCTTATCCAATGAACAGTCGGGGTCACTTTCGGCAATCTGTTGTGAGTTAAAGTATTCCAATGTAATTTTTTCAAGTTCGGGGTAGTTGCAGTAGGCTTTTTTAGCCCATCTCTTTGTAAACAACCTTAAAAAGCGGTAGAACAGTGACTTCATAAAACCGCTGTCGGCAATGTTATCGCGGACCTTCATATCGGTTAACGCTACGCCTGCCGCGGCGGCTAAAGAGTGAAATTTCCCGTCATTTTTACAGTAAGTGCATTTCTTTAACGGGTTTACGCGGCATCTTTTTCGCTCATACCCGTGAAATTCGTCACTTAAAGCAGTTTGTAGCAGTGAAACAAACGCCATATCGTAACTCAAACTAAATTTTGAAAGAACGCCGTAGGTTTTGCCCAAATTTCTACACAATCCGCAATAAATTGCATTGTAAATTTCAAATTCCTTTACCTTCATTTCGGGCTTGTGTACCTTTATATAACCGAACAAAACCTCACCTCTTTTAGAATATACTACATTTTACTTATAATGATTGTAGTCAGTTGAAACGCTCTAAAAGCGTTTCAACAAGCCACTTGTAAAGCGGCTTTAGCAAAATTAAATTATAACATTTAATTTTGCACGACACTCATTTCAATGAAAAAGGACAAATTTTAGTAAAAATTTGTCGCAAAATCAAAGATTTTGTGGCGAAACAGGATTGTTTCGCCTAACCTATTTCATTATTATGACACAAAAAGTCAATCGACAAGTGAATAATGTGTAAATATTAAAGTGATTTAAAGCAACTTTTTCAAGAATTGACCTGTGTAGGATTTCTTGCACTTTGCAACCTCTTCAGGCGTGCCGGAAACCACGATATTTCCTCCTCGGTCACCGCCCTCGGGTCCTAAATCAATGATATGGTCTACCGACTTTATTACATCGAGGTTATGCTCTATTATAACCATACTGTTGCCGGCATCGACTAATCGGTTGAATACATCAATCAACCTATGCACGTCAGCAGTGTGAAGTCCTGTTGTCGGCTCGTCCAAAATATACATTGTTCTGCCGGTAGGACGTTTTGCTAATTCGGTTGCTAATTTTACGCGTTGAGCCTCACCGCCCGAAAGGGTAGTGGCAGGCTGACCGAGTTTAACATATCCCAAACCTACATCATAAAGGGTTTTAAGTTTACGGTAGATTTTCGGGTGGCTTTCAAAAAAATACATTCCTTCTTCAACCGTCATTTCAAGCACGTCGTAAATACTCTTGTCACGGTATTTAACCTCTAATGTTTCGCGGTTGTAACGGCTGCCTTTACATACCTCGCACGGTACATAAATATCGGGCAAGAAATGCATTTCAATTTTAATTATACCGTCACCTTCGCAGGCTTCGCATCTGCCGCCTTTAACGTTAAATGAGAAGCGTCCGGCGTTGTAGCCTTTCATTTTGGCATCTTTGGTTGCGGCAAAGAGTTCGCGTATATCATTAAAAACGCCGGTGTAGGTTGCAGGGTTTGAACGCGGTGTACGTCCAATCGGGGATTGGCTTATTTCAATAACCTTATCTAAATGCTCTAATCCCTCAATGGTCTTATGCTTACCCCAAATGCGTTTCGCACCGTTAAGCTCGCAAGCCAAACGCTGATAAAGAACGCTGTTTATGAGCGAGGATTTACCCGAGCCTGAAACACCGGTAATACCAATCATTTTACCTAATGGCAGCGTTACGTCAATGTTTTTAAGATTGTTTTCGGTAGCACCGACAATTTTTACTTCTTTGCCGTTGCCGGGTCTACGTGTAATCGGTACTTCAATTTTCTTTCGTCCCGATAAATAGTCGCCCGTAATCGAGTTTTTGCAATTTTGTACTTCGTCGGGCGTGCCGACACAGACAACCTCACCGCCGTGAACACCTGCCCCCGGTCCGATATCGACAATATAATCGGCGGCACGCATGGTATCCTCGTCGTGTTCAACCACAATTACGGTATTACCGAGGTCGCGAAGCTGTTGAAGTGTGTTAAGCAGTTTTTCGTTATCGCGTTGGTGCAGACCGATACTGGGCTCGTCCAAAATATATAATACACCCATAAGCGACGAACCGATTTGAGTGGCAAGTCTGATTCGCTGACTTTCACCGCCCGAAAGCGTACCTGCCGCACGTGAAAGAGTAAGGTAGTCCAGACCGACGCTTACCAAGAACGAAAGCCTTGATTTGACTTCTTTTACAATAGGCTCGGCAATGCTTTGGTCACGTGTGTTGAGGGTTAGATTGTCGAAGAACTTAAGACAGTCAACAATCTGTAAGTCACACAAATCTTTAATATTAAGACCGCCGACGGTTACGCTTAAAATATCTTTTTTAAGCCTTGCACCGTTACATTCCGGGCAGGGACATTCGGTCATCAACGATTCAATTTCAGTGCGTGAAAAGTCGCTCGTGGTTTCTTTAAAACGGCGTTCAAGATTGTTTACAACGCCCTCGAACGGAACGGTAAATTTGCCCGCACCCCAAATGTTGTTACGGGTAAATTCAATCTTTTCCTCGCCGGTGCCGTACAGTATAATGTCTTTAACCTCGGGGGATAAATCGCGGTAAGGTGTGTCTAAACTAAAGCCGTAATGCTCGGCAAGACCTTTAAAGTACATTAAGGCAATTGTACCTTCTTCTCTGGCACCCCAGCCGGTTGTACCCCAGCCCGAGGCTCTGATACAGCCGTCAGCTAATGATTTTGATTCGTCAGGAACAAGTAAAAGCGGATTTATTTTCATAAAAATACCGAGTCCTGTACAGGTGGGACAAGCACCGAACGGACTGTTAAATGAGAACATTCTCGGTGCTAATTCCGGCATACTTACATCGTGGTCGGGGCAGGCATAGTTTTCGGAAAAGGTGTATTCCTCGCCGTCTACTACCGAAATAGTAACAATTCCGTTTGACAGTTTTAATGCGGTTTCAACACTGTCGGTCAACCGCTTTTCGATGCCTTCTTTCAACACAAGGCGGTCGATTACGGTTTCGATAGTGTGTTTCTTTGTTTTTTCAAGCTTGATTTCTTCGGATAAATCGTAAATTTCACCGTCAACGCGAACACGAACATAACCGTCTTTTTTTATTTTTTCTAGCAATTTCTGATGCTCGCCTTTTTTGGCACGGATTACGGGTGACATAACCAAAATGCGGTCGCCCTCGCCGTTTTCTAAAATGCGGTCAACAATTTGGTCAACTGTTTGCTTTACGATTTCGCGTCCGCAAATGGGACAGTGAGGGATACCAACGTGAGCGTATAACAAACGGAGGTAATCATAAATCTCGGTAACGGTACCAACCGTTGAACGCGGGTTTTTAGAGGTTGTTTTCTGGTCGATTGAAATGGCAGGAGAAAGCCCGTCAATACTGTCAACATCGGGTTTTTCCATTTGACCTAAAAACTGTCGTGCGTAACTCGACAATGATTCGACATAGCGACGCTGACCCTCGGCATAAAGCGTGTCGAAAGCCAAAGAGGATTTACCCGAGCCTGACAAACCGGTCAAAACAACTAATTTGTCACGCGGGATTTCTAAATCTATATTTTTCAAGTTGTGCTCTTTAGCACCTCGGATGATTATTTTATCAATCATTCAATTTCTCCAAATAAAATTATAGGATAAAATTATAATTCCCAGTATACTATACTGTATTATTTTACCTCAAATTTTTAAAAAAGTAAACAGTCAACTGAACAAATATTCTTGAATTTCCATAAAAAATTTCGAAAAGCTATTGACAAGTTCGTATTAGTGTGGTAATATGTTAGCACGCTAAAGCGTTTTGACGCTTTCTAAATTTCAAAAATTACATAAAAGAGGGTAATAATATGAAAAAAGCAATTAAAATTATGAGCTTAATGCTCGCAGTACTTATGTGCTTGTTCGCATTCACCGCTTGCGGCGAAAAGAAGCAAGAACAGAAATCCATCGTTGTCGGTTATACCATTTATGCACCGATGAACTATCTTGACGAAAACAATAAGCTTGTCGGTTTCGATACCGAGCTTGCAGAGAAGGTTTTCGGCAACTTGGGCTACAAGGTTATTTTTAAGGAAATTCAGTGGGATAACAAATATACCGACCTTAACGGCGGTACAATTGACTGTATTTGGAACGGTTTTACCTGCAACACTGCCGATAAAGACGGCATCTTGCGTTCCGAAAAGGTTGATTTCTCTTACAATTATATGGAAAACAGACAGGTCGTAGTTGTTAAAAATGATTCGGGCATTGCCGCAGCAGCTGACCTTAAGGGCAAAATCGGTACCGCTGAAAGCGGCTCGGCAGGTGAATCCTATGCAAAAGGTTTCGAAGGTATGGTTTTCAAGGGCGTTCTCAAGCAGACCGACGGTTTGATGGAGGTTAACGCTGGTACCGCCGATTTTGCTGTTGTTGACGCACAGCTCGCAAAGAGTTATTGCGGTAAGGGTGATTATACTGCTCTTACTACTGTTGATGCTCTTGCAAGTGATGTTGAGTTCTATGCTATCGGCTTCAAAAAGGGTAGTGATTTAACCGCAAAGGTTAATGAGCAGCTCGACAAGCTTGGCAAGGACGGAACAATCAAGACCTTGGCAGAGAAATACGGTGTTGCTACTACCGCTATTACCGATTATTCTGACCAGAAGGTAACTGACGACGAGAAATAATAATTTTAATCGGTTTATAGGTTTTAAGTTTCAAGCAGACGGGATTTTTATCCCGTCTGCATAAGTTATGTTTAGAGTATTTTTTAGGAAGTATACAGTATGAGTTTTTGGGAAGTTGTTTCGTTTTTGTCCGACGGCTTTGTATTTTCGCTGATAATCTTTGCCGTCACATTAATTTGCGGAGTGCCGTTAGGGTTGCCGATTGCGTTTTGTTCAATGAGCAAGTTTGCTCCTGTGCGTGCGGTTGCCAAAACTGTGGTTTGGATTGTCCGCGGAATTCCCTTGATGTTGCAGATTTTCATCATCTATTATGTTCCGGGTCTTTTGTTCGGTACACCGCTTTTCAGTAATATCGACCGCTACATAATCAGTAATTATAATATCCCGGCTGACGGTGTTTTGCGTCTTTTGATGATAAACGCCGGAGGTTTGGTTGCTGTTTTGATTGCGTTTACTTTAAATTACGCCTGCTATTTTTCGGAAATTTACCGCGGTGGTATAGAAAGCATACCCAAAGGTCAGTACGAGGCAGGATTTGTTTTGGGCCTTTCTAAATCGCAAGTGTTTAAGAAAATTATCTTAAAGCAGGTTGTAAAGCGTATTGTTCCGCCGATGTCTAACGAAATTATTACGCTCATTAAGGATACCGCATTGGCAAACTGTATTATGATTCCGGAAATCATTAAGCAGGCAAAAGAGCTTGCCGCTACAAAGGCACTTATTTGGCCGTTGTTCTTCACCGGCGTGTTTTATTTGATTTTTGTCGGTCTTCTTACAATTTTGCTTGGCAAAGTAGAGAAGAAGTTAAGCTATTTTAAGGATTGAGGTGACCGAAGTGGCAGTTTTAGAGGTTTCAAACATTACCAAACGCTTCGGAAAAACCGAGGTTTTAAAGGGTATAGACTTTTCATTAGAAAAGGGTCAGGTTTTGTCTATTATAGGCTCTTCGGGCAGTGGAAAAACAACACTTTTGCGTTGCCTTAACTCGCTCGAATTTGCTGATACCGGTGTAATTTCGGTTAATGGTGAAATTATTTTCGACGGTGCTGTTAAAACCGGACGCTCGGATGAGGAATTGAGAAAGAAAAGGCTTCATTTCGGTCTTGTTTTCCAATCTTTTAACCTTTTCCCCCAGTATACGGTGCTTGAAAATGTTATGCTTGCACCCAATTTGTTGAAAAAGGATACTCACGAAAATAATCGCCAAAAGGCTCTTGAATTGATTGAAAAAGTCGGTCTTATTGACAAGATTGACAGTTATCCTTGCCAACTTTCAGGCGGTCAGCAGCAGCGTGTGGCGATTGCCCGTGCGTTGGCACTTGACCCCGAGATTTTGTGCTTTGACGAGCCGACCTCGGCACTTGACCCCGAGCTTACGGGTGAGGTATTAAAAGTTATCAGGTCACTTGCCGACGGGCATATGACTATGATTGTCGTCACTCACGAAATGAGCTTTGCGAAGGATGTTTCGGATACCGTAATTTTTATGGATGACGGCGTTATTGCCGAGCAGGGTAAACCTGATGAGGTTTTCGGCAACCCGAAAACCGAGAGGTTAAAATCCTTCTTAGCATCGTATAATAAATAAGTATTAATTGGTTATAAAGAGGGTGGCGATTTGCCACCCTTTCTTTAATGTATTTTGTCAGAAAATATAATGAATTTATTTTTTTCAAAATTTTTGAAATTTACTATTGATTTTTCTGAAGAACTGTGTTAATATACTATGGCAGTTCCGAAAAGGAACCATTGTGCGTTGATAGCTCAGCTGGATAGAGTGACTGGCTACGAACCAGTAGGTCGGGGGTTCGAGTCCCTCTCAGCGCACCAAACAAATAAGGACTTGCGAAAGCAAGTCCTTATTTGTTTGTGTTTGTGTCCGTTAGGACACAACATCGTTTTGCGACGTAGTTGAAAACATCATTTGACCGTTAGGACAACATCATTCCACATTATTGGACACAAAATGATGTTGTGACAAGTCACAAACAGTGTTTTGCCTTCGGCAAAAACGATGTGACGCTTCGCATCAACGATGTTGCACTTTGTGCAAAAGAGGAGTATAATAAACCCGAGGTGATAGATTTGAAAGAAGATAAACTCTCTAATTTATCAATGCAATTATCGGTTGATGTTCTTAATTTAGTTAAAGAGCTTCGCCACAAAAAAGAAACTATCATTTCTAATCAAATTGGAAGAAGTGCCACAAGTGTTTGTGCTAATATTGCAGAAAGCAAATATGGTCACAGTCGTGCCGATTTTATAGCAAAACTTGAAATTGCATTAAAAGAAGCAAGCGAAACAGGTAAATGGCTCGAAATGCTTTTAAAATCTGACTACATTGATGAAGCAACATACAAGGCTATTGATAAAACCTGTTCAACTATTCGCATTTTATTGATTGCTTCAATTAAAACTGCGAAAAGCAAGTTAAATAAAGGAGAATAAATGATAAAAAATATTAAAGGTATTTTGTGTGCTCAAGAAATCTATAATATATATTCCGCTTGTATGTTTGAGCCTACTTTCGATAAATTTAAGATTAAAACAGAACAAATGCAAAATGATTCTTCTGTTTCTGTGTATGGATATTTTTTAAACAAAAAAATTGTTGGTGTAATATCCACACAAGAAACTGATAAAGCTGTAGAAATCATAGGTATAGCAGTTGACTCTCAAAAAAGACATCTTGGTATAGGAACAAAATTGATACATTATATTAGTAAAAAATGCAAAAAGGAAATAATTGCTGAAACCGATAGCGACGCAGTTATGTTTTATAAAAAATGTGGTTTTGATATAGAGGAAAAGACTGTTTCAAAACCTAATATTTCTTATAGTAGATATATATGTACTTTAAATTACAAATAAAAATATATAGAAATTCAAACACATAGGTCAAGATTTATAAAGCATAGAGTTTATACAACGCTTTTATAAAAACTGCATACCCAATTGGGTATGCAGTTTTTGTATGGTGTAACCATATAATCCCCCAGTTTTACTGGGGGAGCAAGAAAAGAGCGGAGCTACAATAGAGAGGGCGAGCTTAAAGCAAGCCCGAAAAAAGACTGAAATAAAAGAAGAACCTCGTGTATAATAGTAGTGGTTTGG
>JAZRQE010000007.1:0-23241 GCA_045649545.1 Acutalibacteraceae bacterium | reverse complement strand
ACAAAGGTGGAAGATGGTGCTTTCTGCCCGAATTGCGGTACAAAGCTTTAATTTAAAAATTAAATATGTTCTTTTATTAATCGCCCGAGAAATGACATGTCCCTCCCAAAGTTATATACTTATGGAGGGACATATTTTTTATGAATACTTGTAATTGACATTTATAGATGGTATAATGAATTATATAAATTTATCGCCCTTAAAATGAGGTTAGGTTTAATGTTAATTGTATAAATAGTATTTGCCGAAGGAGTGATTGTCTTGATTAATAATGAAATCACATATAAAAAAACAATTGAAAATACATCACGAAAAAGATACGATTTTATCGATGTCGCTAAAGGGATTGGTGTTTTATTTGTTATAATTGCACATGTTAATTACACACCTTCTATATTGACAACAATCTATTCTTTTCATATGCCACTATTTTTTATTATATCAGGAATGCTTTTTAGTCAAAGTAATTATTCTAATTTCAGTGCATTTATAAAAAGGAAAGTTCAAACACTTATATGTCCTTATGTTTTGTTTTATATGCTTTCTATCTTGTTCCATTTAATTGTTAGAGTTATAGCAAATATACAAAATATAAAAATAAATGAATTTCTTATGTATTTTTCACAGATGTTTTTATCTCAAGGGTCTGGAAAACTTCCAAATGCGCCCCTGTGGTTTGTTCCTTGTCTATTTGTTGTTGAGATTATTTATTTTTTTATTTCCAAATTAAAAAAGCCGTTAATAATAACTATTTCATTATTTATGACTTTTCTAGGTTGGTTTTTAGAATCAAATTTATTTCATTTTAAAAACGAGTTATTACCATGGAGCCTTGATTCTGCTCTTTTTGCAATTGGTTTTTTTGCAATTGGAAATTTGATTTTTGACTATATTTGTATAATAATAGAAACAATTAGGAGAAGTGGTAGAAAAAATATTATATATATGATAATATTTTTACTGGCAATTAGTATTTTAATACCTCTTGCTTTGTATAATGGAAAGGTATCGATAGGCTCAAAAATATTAAATAATGGCTTTATTTTCTATGTGACAGGCATGTTGGGTTTGAGTGCAATTCTCTCTTTAAGTGTGTGGTTGGAAAAAAGTAAATTTTTAAAGTATTGCGGAAGAAATTCTTTTCAAATTATGGCCATACATTGTCTGGCAAGAGATTCCTTAAGCCTAGTATATAGTTTTTTCGATATACCTATTTATGACAAAACTAATCTTATTGAGACAATATTGCCTATTATAATAGTTATTTGTTTAAGCGTTTTATTTGTGGTTTTTTATAATAAAGTAAAATCCATAGTTAAAGGATTTAATCACAAGTTGAATTAATAACTAAGATTTCTTGATGGGACTCTTTTCATATCGTCTGGCATACATAATAACAACCCGCCCGAATTTTCGGGCGGGTTGTTATTATATTAATGTTGCTTTTTTAAATGCATTTTTTAAACTGTCGGCGATTTTTAGCATTGTGTCGGCGTTGGGTTTTGTAAAATTTCGGTCGTAGGTTAGTAAACCGTTGGTTTCATCCTCAACGTCGGATACTTGGGTTAATACTGCACCACAGAGACCTTTTTCAATAAGCGGTATAATTTCGCTTGAATAAAGATTTTCAAGGTCGCGGGTCAAATCTTCAGTCGTTTTGCAGATTTTATACCCGTAAACCTTATCGAGATTGAAAACGTGGTTCTCGATGTTGCAGGAATATCCGCCAAATTCCGACAGTATGCAAGGCTTGTTGCCGATTTTAAAATCAGCCTTTTTAAAGTAGACGTGTTCGCTTTGCACGTCGCTTTTTTTAGGTTTAAACCAGCCCGATGCAGTGTCGAAAATACGGGTTGGGTCTAACGGTTTTAATGTGTCATACGCTGTGTCCGCGTTGTGCTGACCCCAACCCTCATTGAAAATCGTATAATACACGATTGACGGGTGATTATACAGTAAATCGAGTGTAGCTTCAGCCGTTTTGTAAAATACTTCACGAACGGGTTTAGGTTCGCTACGGGGCAAATATTTTAAACCGACAGTCGGCAGTGCGGTGTCATAAAAGAAACTGTACCTGCCGTTATTGACCATATCCTGAAAAACTGCCATACCGAGTGTGTCGCAGTAGTAATAAAAAATCTGCGGTTCAATCTTAATATGCTTGCGTAACATATTAAATCCTAAAGATTTACATTGTAAAATGTCGTCTTTAAAGCCGTCAGCCGATGCCGGCATAAAAATTCCGTCAGGGAAGTAGCCTTGGTCTAATAACCCGTGGAAGAAGTACGGTTTGCCGTTAAGTGTGATATACTGCTTACCGTTGATTTCAGCTGTGCCGACAGTTCTTAAGGCAAAGTAGGATTGAACTGTGTCTTCACCGCTTGTGATAGAAAACTCATATATATTCGGGGTTTCTGGAGTCCAAAGCTTTGGGTTTTCAATTTCAATTGTTATTTCGTCACCTGTAAAATCATAGGCTTTGCCGTCCAAAGTTAAAACCTTTGTTTCTTCACCGCCCGTAATCTTAACGGTAACCGAATCAAGAGTTGTTGTCGTTTTGATTTCTTTTATATATGTTTCGGGTACTGTTTCAAGCCAAACGGTCTGCCAAATACCGCTGACGGGCGTGTACCACATACCGCCACGTTTGTGTGATTGCTTGCCGTAAGGGTAGGTTTTATTTAGACTATCCGACACCAACACTTTAAGGGTGTTTTCGCCGTTTAAAACACTGTCGGTAATATCAACCGTAAAGGGAAGATAACCGCCGATATGACCGCCGACTGATTTGCCGTTCACAAAAACGGAGCATTCATTGTCTACTGCACCGAAATGAAGTAAAATGCGTTGTCCGTTCTTTATTTCGGCGGTGAATTTGCGTTCATAAATCAGCAATTCATTTTTCTTGGTGATACGTTTAACACCGGACAAAGCCGATTCAGGTGGGAAAGGCACTGTGATTTTACCGCTAAAATCGGTCTTTCCTTTACGAAGCACCGAAAAATCCCATTCGCCGTTTAAGTTTATAAAACTGTCACGTTTGAAATTAGGCGTAGGGTGATAATCGTGAGGGGTTGAACCTACATCATAAGGAGTTTTTAAATCGGTTGTACGAGGCTTTTTTGGTTTTGATAAAAAAAGTATAACCAAGAGAAGTATTACTGCGGGCACCGCCGCCGCCAAGAATATATCGGCAGACGGAACAAAGGAGACAGTGCCGTCGTTACCGACAATCGTTTCGGCGTTGGCTAATACAGTTTTGCCGATAAATGGACCGATAAGTCCGGGCAGAAGCACTTGAGAAAAAATTCTCACACCCTGCAAGCGTCCTGATTTGCCGTCAGGGGTGTTGTCGCGGATTTTTGCACCGAATACCGCCATACCGGCCAAATAACCGCTCATCATTAAGAGTGAGCCGATAAATACCGGCAATTTTGAGCGGAAAATGAAAAGCAGTGCATAACCCAAAATAAGCCATACTAAAGAAATACACGAGGAAAATTTAAAGCCTTTTTTATCGTAAACGCGTCCCCAAAGGGCAGTTACTACCGATGCTAAAACAATTGCCGGTGCCATTACCAAAACGTAGTCGGTCATTTTCAAGGAAACCTCATAGTAAATGATAAGGTAAGGCATAAATATTTGAATAGAAATGTTAAAGACAATAAACGCTAAAAGGCAAGCGTAAAGTCCTCGGTTTTCTTTAAATGATTTAGGAGAAAATCCGTAAAATACAGTCTTAAAATAACCTGTTTTATCAGGCGTAAAGTTAGGCTCTTTTATAAGGAAAATCCCCAAAACTCCTATAAGTATTACTACAACGCCAATGATAATGAATATGGTGGTCCAGCTTTTGGCTAAGTCGAGATTAAAAGACATAAATCCGCCGAAAACAACCAAAATAGCAACCAAAGGCATCATGGAATTAATACCCTCGGCGGCACCGCGGTTAGAGGAATCGGTCGAATCGGTCAGCCAAGCGTTAAATGCCGCGTCATTAGCACTTGAGCCGAAAAACGTCATAACGCAGTCCATAATAATTACCAAGGTTATACCAACGCTTGCGGCAGAGGTTACCATTGGGAAAAGCTTATCAATTACGTCAATTCTGATAAGCGAAAAACTTAATATTGATATGCCCCAAAGTACATAACCGCCGCAAATAAATAATTTGCGTTTGCCTACGCGGTCGGATAAAGCACCGATGAATACAGTCGTTAGGGTTGCTGCTACCGCCGATGCCGCTACCATAAGCGAGATGTCGGTTGCAGAGGCATTGAATATTTTATAAATGAATACATTGAAATACATATTTTCAACAACCCATGCCACCTGACCGATTAAGCTAAACAGTAATAAGGCTATCCAAAATCTGCTTGATAGTTTAGTTTTCATGTTTTTCTCCTTTTGTTTTTTTATTAAGTATAGCATATTAACGTCGGTTGTGCAATAAAGCAAAAGTTGTTAAATATAGTCAATATTATTAGAATAAGGAAAGTATTGTTGATAAATTTATGTTGGTGTGGTAAAATATTTTATGGATTGAGAGGATGTGTTTTTTATGGCAGTAAGGCTTAATGAAGATGAGAAAATAGTAAAACTCATAAAAGACGGCTTAAAGAAAAAGGACGGGTATTGCCCGTGCAGGATACCAAAAACCGATGAGTTTAAATGTATGTGCAAAGAGTTCCGTGAACAGATAGCCGACCCAGATTTTGAGGGTTATTGTCATTGCCGTTTGTTTTATAAATCAAAAGATTGACTTAAACAAAAAATCCCGCCTTCAGCTGTTAACTGAAAGCGGGATTTTTTTGTTTTTATTCTTCGTCGCGAACAAGTGTTGTTTCTCTGATTTTCTTCTTTTTAAGATAAATCTTAAGAACAACAGCTGCAGCAATGATTATTAATATAACAATAATAATAACTATGAAAAGGAAAAGGTCAGGACCGTCTTCCTGAGGCTTAATAAAGTCTTCCGGCACGGTTGTGGTTTTAACTCCGGCATTAGCAAGCTTTTCGATAAGCGGTGAACCTTCAATACACTCTACGGTTAACTTAGTGCAACCCTTAAATGCATTATCACCAACAGATGTAATGCTGGAGGGTAAATGTATTGAAGTGAGCTTAGAGCAGCCTTCAAATGTATTTTTGCCGATACTGTACGGTCTTGCATTGATTGTAACACTTTCAAGTGAAGTACAGTTTTTGAAAATCGAATTATCTAAAGTTGAAATAAAACGGGGAATAGTAACGGTTTTTAAAGAAACGCAGTTTTCGAAAGCTGAACCACCGATACTTGATACATTTGCAGAAAGTGAAATATCAGAAAGAGACTTACAGTTGAGGAACGCTTTCTCACTAATAGTAGTCAACTTTTCGGGTAATACGACTTTAGTAAGTGCAGTACATCCTTCAAAAGCACTTTTTGAAATGAATGATATTCCTGAAGGAAGTGTGATTTCTTTCAAGAGTGCACAATTTTTAAAGCAATTGTCGCCCATTTCCTTAACGTTTTGAGATAATGTAATGCTACTTAAAGCGGTACAGTCTTCAAATACGGAAATACCAAATTTGGTAACATTTTCTCCTAAAACAACGCTTTCAAGAGAGGTACAACCCTTAAATGTGTTGTTATAAAGGCTTGTTACTTTTTCCGGAACAGTAAAGTTCTTTAAAGCTACGCAACCTTGGAAAACATTGGTGCCGATTGTTTTTATGGTATCAGGCAGTTTAACTTCTGTCAAAGCAACACAACCGTCAAACAAGGAATCAGAGAGCTCTGTCACGGTATTAGGAACAGTGATTGAGGTTATACCGATGCAATTTTGTAAAGCACCTTCGCCGATTGTGAGCAACAAAGGACGATTAATATCAATCGAGGTAATGCCCTTACATCCGTTGAATGCAGATTTTCCAATGTTTATAATATTTTTGGGAAGAACAAGATTTGTAATCCCGGTACAGCCGATGTAAGCTTCGTCGCCAATATCGGTAATGCCATCGGGAAGAACTACCTCGGTTAATGCTACGCAAGAACTGAAAGCCTTATTGCCGATACTTTTAAGCTTCGGTGAATAGGTGACGTTTTTGAGAACTGAACATTCATAAAATGCTTGCTCTTCAACAGCGGTAATATTGCCCATATTGACAGTTGTTAAAGCAATACAACCTTTGAATGTTCCCTTGGGAACAGAAGTAAGATTTTTATTGAAAGTAACTTCGGTAATTGCAATACAATCTTTAAAAGCAAAGTTGCCAAGGTTAGTCAAACTATCGGGGATAACAATCGTTTTAGGACCTTTGCCGTCAACTTTGCCGAGAGCTTTCAAAGCAACACAATCATCAAAAGCAAATCCGCCAATTGATTTAATGTCACCTGTAAAGTAAACAGATGTCAAAGCAGAGCATTCAGAGAAAGCATAATCATTGATTGATTTTACTGATTTTGGGAAGGTGATAGATTTTAAAGCAACGCATTTACCGAAAGCGGCATTGCCAATCGTTTCGATTTTAGCATCGGCGGTAAATTTAACGTCGGTCAAAGCATCGTTATCATAGAATGCTCTTTCACCCAAGGTTACTAATGATTGAGGAATATTGAAAACGGTGATAGCTTTACATTTACTGAAAGCTTCCTGACCGATAACCGAAAGTTCACAACCTTCTGCAAAGGTGACGTCGGTCAATGCGGCACAGCTATAGAATGCAAATTTATCAATCTCGCTGACTTTAGCGGGAATGGTGATAGAGGTAAGGGAAGTACACTTATCGAAAGCATGCTCGCCTATGTATGTTAATGTTTCGGGAAGATTAACCTTTGCAAGGTTAGAGCAACTTGCGAAAACATAAAAGTCAAGCTTGGTAATCGATGCAGGAATTGTAACCTCGGTCAATTGGGTTTTACTGAAAGCGGCGTAACCTAAAGTTTTGACGGTTTCAGGGATAGTAACCGATGCCAACTTGGTATTATAGAAAGCATAAGCGCCGATTTCGGTAACCGAAGAGGGAATGGTAACCGCATTTATTGAGGTGCCTTCAAAAGCACCGGTGCCAATAACAGTAACCGGTTTTCCATCTGCTTTAGCGGCAATTTTAACCGACTTTGATTTGCCGGCGTAATCAACAAGCTCGGCATGGTCGGAATAAATATTATAGGTGTAGTCACCGTCGGTAAATACGGTGTAAGATAAGGTTGCTGCTTCGGGGGTAGAGTAATCAAACTCAGAAGTGTCAGCAGAACAACCGGATGCAAAAACTGTAATGGCAAGCATTACAACCAGCAATAGTGTGATGTGTACCTTTTTCATTATTCAATATCCCTTCCTAATTAAATATTACCGATGAACATAACTGCCGATAATACTTATATATATCTACAATAATTATATATTCAATGGCGGATTTTGTCAACATAAAAAGTCAAATTTCAGGGTGAATGTTTTTATGTTTATTTTGTTTTACACAACGGTTGAAAATTAGTTTAAAATGTGGTTAAATATAAGGGTGATATTTAAACTTTCGGAGTATTGATTATGAATAAATATTTTGAGCTTAAAAACGGTGTGAAAATCCCTAATATAGGTTTAGGCACTTGGCGTATGCCGGACAGTGAGCAATGTGTTGATATGGTGTTGACTGCCATTGACTGCGGTTACCGTCATATTGATACTGCTTATTTTTATAAAAATGAGAAAAGTGTGGGTAAAGCAATATCCGAAAGCGGTATTCACCGTGACGATATTTTTATTACAAGTAAGCTGTGGAACGATTATCACGGGTATCAGTCGACATTAGATGTATTCGAGGAAACTTTGGAAAATTTAGGTACCGATTACCTTGATTTATACCTTATTCATTGGCCAAATCCCGTAAAGTTCCGTGATAGTTGGGCAGAGTCTAACGCCGAAACATGGCGTGCGTTTGAGAAGCTCTATCGCGACGGCAGAGTAAAAGCAATAGGTATCAGTAATTTTATGCCGCATCATTTGGATGAGCTTTTGAAAACGGCTGATATTTTGCCTATGGTTAATCAAATTGAGTTGCAGCCGGGGTTAAACCGCGAAACCGAACGCGAATATAATCAAAAGTTCGGAATTCTAACCGAAGCCTGGGCACCTTTTCAGGTGGGCGAGGTATTAAGTGATGAAACGGTAATAAAAATTGCCGAAAAATACAAAAAATCGCCTGCACAGATTGTGCTTCGCTGGTGTTTGCAGTTGGGTGTTGTGCCGTTACCGAAATCAAAAACACCCGAGCGAATTTTACAAAATATCACTGTTTATGATTTTGAGTTAAACGGGGAAGATATGGCGGTACTCAATAATATAAAACCTCACGCACCCCGTCATGACCCTGATACAATTACTTTTTAAGGATATGAATTATAAGGAGTAAAACAATGCGTCTTTATGACCCTAAAACCATACGCGAGGTCTTGTCCCAAAACGGATTTTCATTTAAAAAGAGCTTGGGACAGAATTTTCTTATAAACCCGTCGGTCTGTCCTAAAATGGCAGAGAGTGCTGTCGAAAACGGGGAAGAGGCGGTTATAGAAATCGGACCCGGTATCGGTGTTTTGACAGCGGAACTGTCAAAACGTGCTAAAAATGTTGTTTGTATTGAAATAGATGAGCGACTTCGTCCTGTTTTAGCCGAAACGTTAGCCGATTGCGATAACGTTGAGGTTATTTTCGGTGACTGTATGAAGTTGGATATTGCCCAAATTATAGAAGAACGTTTTAAAGGCAAAAAGGTGTCAGTTTGTGCCAATTTGCCGTATTACATAACCTCACCGATTATAATGATGCTTCTTGAAAAGCGGTTGCCTATTACTTCAATTACGGTAATGGTACAAAAAGAAGCCGCCGACCGCATTTGTGCCGAGGTTGGCAGTCGTGAGTCGGGTGCGGTTACGGTTGCGGTTAACTATTATTCCGAGCCGGATGTTTTGTTCCGCGTTTCACGCGGGTCGTTTATGCCGCCACCAAATGTTGACAGTTCGGTTATAAAGTTAAATGTATTACCCGAGCCACCTGTGAAATTGAATGATGAAAAAGGCTTTTTTGCTTTTATAAAAGCCGCTTTCGCACAACGCCGAAAGACGCTTGTCAATTCGGTAAGTGCTAGTGGTCGATGGACTAAAGACGACGTAAAAAATGCATTGGCAACAGTCGGTTTGGATGAAAATATCCGTGCCGAAGCGTTGACAATGCAGATGTTAGCAGATGTTTTTAATGTAATGTAATCACAACATTATATAAATAAGTGCCATAAGCAATAATTCGTCGGTTTCTTCGGTTGAAAGAAGAAAAATCAAAGCCACTATAATTAGCACATCGTTGTCGATGTGCAGGTTTTGGAAATTAAAAATTTTTAATATGTCGAGCCCTTTAAATCGGCTTAAAAACCCGCTTTTGTGTTGAGGCGGTGGGTTTTGAGCAGATTGGTTTTGCGGTTGATTTTGTTGGTTTTTATGTGATTGCCGATTTATGCTTGGTGAATTATTATTACCGTTTCGGTTAGAAGGCTGTTCATTATGACGGTACTGATTGGTGTTGGAAAAATTAGGCACAGGAGGTTTCTCGTTGCCACGCAGATAGGTGTCCGACCGCCGTTGCATTTCCCTTATTCGCCGTTCGGCATCCAGTTGCATTTTTTGAATATCTTTTGGATTTTCAGGCATTTTTCCACCGCCCTTTTACTAGTTTACAGTAATGAGTCAAGTATACCTTGCTCCTTTAGTACGGGCAACAAGGCGGCAATTTTTAGTAATTTTACCGCTTTGTCAACCCGTTCCTGCCGTTCATTTGATAAGTGTGGCTTTAATGCCAGTAAAAGATTGCTTCTTCGGTCGGTCTGTTTATTGTTAAATACTGACATTAACCCCATTATTTTGCTAATGTCAAATCCGTCGGGCAGACTGAAACCTCCGCTTGAAGTGTCTTCAGGCGGTTCATCTTTTGGCGTTGAATTGTCTTTAAATAATGAGTCGGCTAACGACTTAATTTTTTCCATACCTTTGGGGTCGGACAGCAGTTCTGAAATTTTACTTGCCATATCCTCCATTTTTGAGTTCCTCCCAATAAGATTTTTGTCATTTGTTGAATTTTTTCGCCAGTTCTTCGGTGATGTTTTTGTCTTTCATTATAGACTTTACTTTCTCGGCTGACGATTTATCCATTTTGGAAAGCAGGCTGTCAACATCGCCTGACATTGCCTTTTGTTTTAATTCTTCGGGTGTCATTCCGAGTTTTTTTGAGGCGATTTGCAGCATTTGAGCCAGTTGTTTTTCATCCATAGTAAATTCTTCTTTCTATAGTAAGTTATACAATATATAATATGCGGTAGTTTGTGCCGTGATTACAGAAGGTGCTTTTTAAAAATGAGAATACTCGTAATGTCGGACTGTCACGGCTCAAAAAGGGCTGTTGAAACGGTACTTTCACGTCATAATGATATTAATAACGTTTTTTATTTGGGTGACGGCGTAGAGGATTTTCTTGCAGTGACCGAGTTTTTCAAAAATAAAAATTATTATATTATTTCGGGCAATTGTGATTGGAATTCTATGTATCCCACTTACGGTGAAGCAGTTTTAGATGGGGTGAGGGTTATATACACACACGGTCACCGTTACGGCGTTAAGTACGGCACTGAAAAGCTTTACGAAACGGCGGTAAACTGTAAAGCACAGTTGGTGCTTTACGGACATACTCATATTGCTGATGCTACCTACCGTGACGGGGTGTATCTTGTCAATCCCGGTGCGTTACGTGCCGCACGTGACGGGAAAGAGGGTTACGCGATTGTTGATATAAACCCGAAAGGCATTGTAACGTCATTAATGAAGCTTTAAAAAAGCACCGTGATTGACTTTTTTATAATTTTGCAGTATAATTTATAAGATAATTTAAAATTTTACGGTGAAAGGAGGACGACTGGCTTTGGAGATACTTAAAAAGTTTCGTAATACAGTGCTGTTTTTTCTTAAAGTGTTGGTAATCGTAACAGTCACAACGGCTTTTATCGGTGTGTGGCAAAATTTTTATGATGAAACTCTTTACAGAGGAAGCGGTAACCTTTTGTTTATTGCTTTGTATATTGCAATATTTGTTGTTTTCGGTAGTATATATGACGGCTTTAAGGTTGGTATTCAACGTGTGCACGAGTTGTCTTACAGCCTGTCGCTATCGGTTTTCTTTTCAAACTGTTTTATTTACGTTATACTTTGTCTTATTGCTGAAAATATGCTTAATCCTTTGCCGTTGATTATCCTCACCGTTTGTCAGGTGTTTATTCTTATAGGGCTTATGTACTCTTTAAGTCACGTTTACTTTACTTTGCATACGGCACGTAAGGTTCTGGCGATTTTTGATGCTAACAGCCGAAACGATATTATTAAAAAGATTTCCATTATAAAGGAACGTTTTTCGTTGACAAAAGGCATTACGGTTGACCGCGAATTAGATGAGATAAAAAGCGAAATTGACCGTCACGATACCGTATTGATTTGTGAGTTTGATTCAAGTTTGAAGGATGAGATTATAAAGTACTGCTACGCTCAAGATAAGCGTATTTATGTTTTACCGTCAAGTGCCGACGCTATTTTAAACGGCAGTTATCCCGTACAGGTTTTTGATACTCCTGTCTTGTTTTTGCACAACGGCGGTCTTTCAATGGAACAGCGTATTATCAAACGCACGTTTGATATTGTGGTTTCAGGGTTGGGCATTATTATTACAAGTCCCATAATGCTTTTGATTGCAATAGGCATCAAGCTTTGCGACCGCGGACCGATTATTTTTAAGCAACCGCGAATCACACGTGGGCAAAAGGTGTTTAATATTTATAAATTCCGTTCTATGAAAGTCGCCACCGATGAAGAGGTTAAAAAGACAACGGTTAACGATGACAGAATCACCTTTGTCGGTAAGCTTATCCGCCCTTTCAGGCTTGACGAGTTGCCGCAGTTATTCAATATTCTTTTCGGTCATATGTCGGTTGTAGGACCAAGACCTGAAATGATTGAGTTGGTTAATGATTATGCCGCAAAGCTGCCTGAATTCAATATGCGACATAAGGTTAAGGCCGGTCTTACGGGCTACGCTCAAATTTACGGTAAGTATAATACTACCCCGCAAAACAAACTTAATATGGATATACATTATATAGAAAACTATTCGTTTTTAGAGGATATTAAGCTTTGTGCTATGACTTTGAAAATCCTTTTCGTAAGAGAGAGTACCGAAGGATTTAGCGAGGCAGACAGTAGGCTTAAAAATACTGAGAATAAATAACATCGGGAGTGATTTATATGGATAAAACATTAGTAGTTATGGCGGCAGGTATGGGCAGCCGTTTCGGCGGATTAAAGCAGGTTGCGGCAGTCGGCCCTAACGGTGAGGCTATTTTGGATTTTTCGGTTTATGATGCCAAAAGAGCAGGCTTTACCAAAGTTGTGTTTGTTATCAAGCACGCTATTGAAGAAGAATTTAAGGCAACAGTAGGTAAACGTGTCGAAAAGCAGTTGCCGGTTGAATATGTTTTCCAAGAGTTAGATGCTTTACCGGAGGGCTTTACTGTACCTGAGGGTCGTGAAAAGCCATGGGGTACCGGTCACGCAGTGCTTTGCTGTAAGGATGTTGTAAAAACTCCGTTTGCCGTTATCAATGCAGACGATTTCTACGGTGCTTCGGCATACGAAAAGGTTGCTGAAGGTTTGGAAACCGCTGATGGTTATTGTATGGTAGGTTTTAAACTTAAAAATACAGTTACTGAAAACGGTTATGTGTCCAGAGGTGTTTGCACAGTTGAAAACGGCTTGTTGAAGGACGTTGACGAGCATACAAAGATTGATAGCGACTGTAAATTTATAAAAGAGGACGGCACAGTCGGTCAACTTTCACCCGATACTGTTGTTTCTATGAATATGTGGGGCTTTACTCCCGATTTGTTCGATTATCTTGATGTTGGATTTAACAAGTTCTTAAAGGAACGCGGCACCGAAATGAAGTCGGAATTTTTCCTGCCGTTCTTGGTAGACGAACTGCTTAAATCGGGCGAGAAAACCGCAAAGGTGCTTGTTGCCGAGGATAAGTGGTACGGCGTTACATATAAAGAGGATATGCCCACAGTTGTAGGTGCTATCAAGGCTTTGTGTGACGAGGGTAAATATAAATTTTAAGAAGTGATTACAATGGAAAGTTATGTTTTAGAGGCTAAAAGCGCTGTTCTTGAGTTAATTGAGGTTGCAGGGCTTAAAAAAGGTCAGGTTTTGGTGGTCGGTTGCTCAACAAGTGAGATTATCGGCAGTAAAATCGGCACACAGTCGGTACCCGAAGTGGCAACAGATATTGTTGCCGTAATTAAAAAGGTGCTTGACAAAAAAGGGATTTTCCTCGCAGCACAGTGCTGCGAGCATTTGAACCGAGCCGTTATTGTTGAACGTGAATTGGCAGAAAGCAAGGGTTGGGATATTGTTAATGTTGTTCCGCAACCTAAAGCCGGCGGCTCGTTTGCAACAGCTGTGTATAAGGCAATGAAAGAGCCGGTGGCGGTTGAGAGTATTTTAGCTGATGCCGGACTCGACATAGGTCAAACGCTTATAGGTATGCACCTAAAGGCAGTTGCTGTGCCTGTTAGACTTGAAACTAAAACCATTGGCAGTGCATTGCTTACTGCCGCGAGAGTACGTCCTAAATTTATCGGCGGAAGCCGTGCACAGTATGATGAAAATTTGATGTAAGTTTTGTTTAAAAGAGGGGAATAACCCCTCTTTTTTATTTTTACACAGTTTTTATAATGTGGTTGATAATTTAGAATAACACAATATATAGTATATGGAATTTGTGAAAAAAGCTTGATTTTAAAGGATTTTCAGCCGATTTGTGACAAAAAGGCACAATTTGGCAACGGTTTAAAGCACAAGATATTGTGTTTATACAAAAAATAATCTACAAAATGTGCAAATTCACTATTGACTTTATTGTTATGGTTTGGTACAATACTCTTGCACGACAAGTTGAGATGTTGAAATTTTGACGAATTGAGGACGAGATTATGAAGATTATCAAGCGAAATGGCTCCGAAGCAATATTTGAGCCAATTAAAATTGAAAACGCTATTGCCAAGGCTAATATGGCTACAGAGGGCAAGCCTGAGCTTATCCCTGAGCAGATTCATGCCATTGCCGCAATTATTGAGAATTACTGTGCAAATATCGGCCGTGCATTGTCGGTTGAAGAAATTCAGGAGTTGGTTGAAGTCCAGCTTATGAAACACGGTGCTTATGAAACTGCAAAACGTTACATTCGCTACCGCTATACCCGTAATATGGTGCGTGCTTCTAACACTACCGATGACAAGATTTTGTCGTTGATTGAATGCAACAACGAAGAAGCAAAGCAGGAAAACTCTAATAAGAATCCTACCGTTAACAGCGTTCAGCGTGACTATATGGCAGGTGAGGTCAGCCGTGACATTACCGAGCGTATTCTTCTCCCTGAGGAGATTGTTAAGGCTCACCGTGACGGTATTATTCACTTCCACGATAGTGACTATTATGCACAGCATATGCACAACTGTGACCTTGTCAACCTGGAGGATATGCTCCAAAATGCCACAGTTATCAGCGGTACTATGATTGAAAAACCGCACAGCTTCTCAACTGCATGTAATATCTCAACTCAAATTATTGCTCAAGTTGCATCTAACCAGTACGGCGGTCAGAGTATCAGTCTTACTCATTTGGCACCGTTTGTTGATGTCAGCCGTCAGAAAATCCGTCGCGAGGTTATAGCAGAGCTTGAGTCGGCTGAAGTTAATATGCCCGAGGATAAAATTAACGCTATTGTTGAAAAGCGTTTGCGTTCTGAAATCAGCCGCGGTGTTCAGACCTTGCAGTATCAGGTTGTAACCTTGCTTACCACTAACGGACAGGCTCCGTTTATTACCGTATTTATGTATTTGGGTGAGGCTCATTCCAAGCAGGAAAAACACGACCTTGCAATGATTATTGAGGAAATGCTCAATCAGCGTATTAAGGGCGTTAAGAATGAGGCAGGCGTTTATGTAACACCGGCTTTCCCGAAGCTTATTTATGTTTTGGAAGACGATAACATCACCGAGGATGCACCTTATTGGTACTTGACTGAGCTTGCTGCAAGATGTACCGCTAAACGTATGGTTCCGGATTATATTTCCGAGAAAATTATGTTAAAGCTTAAAATTGACCAAAACGGTAACGGTAATTGCTATACCTGTATGGGTTGCCGCAGTTTCTTAACTCCGTGGGTTGACGAAAACGGTAAACCTAAATACTATGGTCGTTTCAATCAGGGTGTTGTTACCATTAACCTTGTTGACGTTGCTTGCTCGGCTTGTGTTGAGGGCAGAGATATTGATAAGTTCTGGGAAGTTTTGGAAGAGCGTTTGGAGCTTTGTCATAAGGCTTTACAGTGCCGTCACGAGCGTTTAGAGGGCACTTTGTCGGATGCCGCACCTATTTTGTGGCAGTACGGTGCTTTGGCAAGACTTGAGAAGGGTGAGCCGATTGATAAACTCTTACACGGCGGTTATTCTACCATTTCGTTAGGTTTCGCCGGTCTTTGGGAGTGTGTATACCGTGTGACCGGTAAGAAACTTACAGAGGCTGAAGGTGAGGCTTTCGGTATCAAGGTACTTGAAAAGCTTAACGATGCTTGCCTTAAATGGCGTACTGCCGAGAATATTCACTATTCTCTTTACGGTACTCCGCTTGAGTCTACCACATATAAGTTTGCAAAATGCTTGCAGAAGCGTTTCGGCATTATCGAGGGTGTAACCGATAAGAACTATATTACCAACTCTTATCACGTTCACGTAACCGAGGATATTGATGCTTTCGCGAAATTGTCGCTCGAAAGCAAGTTCCAGGCTTTGTCACCCGGCGGTGCTATCAGTTATGTTGAAGTACCTAATATGCAGGATAATATTGAGGCTGTTTTGCAGGTTATGAAGTACATTTACGACAACATTATGTATGCCGAGCTTAATACTAAATCCGACTACTGTCAGGAGTGCGGATATGATGGCGAAATCCTTATCAAAAAGGATGAAGACGGCAAATTGGTTTGGGAATGCCCCAAGTGTGGCAACCGCGACCAGAACAAGATGAATGTTGCCCGTCGTACCTGCGGTTATATCGGTACACAGTATTGGAATCAGGGCAGAACTCAAGAAATTCAGGAAAGAGTTTTACATCTGTAAATAAAATTCAGAAAAGCCGTGTTGGATATTTCGCCCAGCACGGCTTTCTTGTTTTTTATTATTAAAAAATGAATTTAAAAATTTTTATGTAATACACCGCTTTTTAAAATAGCGGTGTATATTTTTTTGAAATCTTCCCATTTTATATTTAAAGGAGGAAATTTTATGACAAAAAAATTAAGTTGGGTTTCTAAAATAAGTTTTGGCATAGGTGCGTTCGGTAAGGATGCCGTATATGCTATCGTCGGCACCTATTTAATGTTGTATCTTACAGACTTTAGAGGGGTTGCACCTGCATTTGTGGGCGTTTTGTTTATGGTTGCCCGTATTTGGGACGCCGTTAACGACCCGTTTATGGGTATGATTGTAGACAACACACGTTCACGTTTCGGTAAATTCCGTCCGTGGATTATTATTGGTACTCTTCTTAACGCTATCGTTTTGGTGTTGTTATTTTTAAACATCGGTGTTGAGGGCAAGGGTTACCTTGTTTGGTGTTCGGTATTTTATATTTTATGGGGTATGACCTATACAATAATGGATATTCCTTATTGGTCAATGGTGCCGGCTCTTACCGATGACGAGCATGAGCGTCATCAAATTTCGGCAATTCCGAGAATTTTCGCAAGTCTTGCCTGGCTTGTTGTAAACTCATTTGGTCTTATTTTGGTTAGTCGTTTAGGTCGCGGTGATGACCTAAAGGGTTTTGCTATTTTGGCTTCGGCTATTTCGATTATTTTTATTGTTTCCGAGATTATAACCTGCATTTTCTGTAAAGAACGTGTGATTACAAAAAGCAACGAAAAAACCACTGTTAAGGGCATGCTCAATGTTCTTTTTAAAAATGACCAGGTAAAAGTAATTTTGGGTATTGCACTGTTCTTTAATGTGGCTTATCAACTTTCGAACAGTTTTGCACTTTATTATTTTAAATATGTTGCTGAACGCACCTATGCGGGTGAGGGTGAAGGCGTATTATACCCTGTTTATGCAGGTGTTGCCGGCTTTGCACAAATGGGTTCAATGGCTGTCTTGCCTCTGTTATCTCAAAAAATCGGCAAAAAGGTGTCATTTTTCTTTGCGTCATTTTTACCGGTTGCCGGTTTTGCGGCTCTTTGGGTTTTGGGATATACCATGCCTAAAAGTGCGTTGGCTGTAGGTATTTGCAGTGCGGTCATAAACTCTGGTATCGGATTTATGTTGGTATTTATTACTGTTATACTGTCCGAGGTTGTTGACTACGGCGAGTATAAGTTGGGTACGCGAAACGAGAGTATTCTATTTTCAATGCAAACCTTTGTTGTTAAGTTTGCCGGTGCGTTTTCGGGATTTGTCAGCGGTATCGGTTTGACGCTTATCGGCTTTAAGGCAAACGTTCAGCAGTCAACAGGTACTGAAATGGGCATGAGAATTATAATGTTCTTAATTCCTGCTATTCTTTCAGCATTGTGCTATTTAATTTATGTTAAGGGTTATAAACTTACGCCTGATTATTACAACAAAATCAACCGCGAATTAGCTCAAAAGCGAGGCGAATCGTAATGCTTTTAGGTGTTGACTATTACCCCGAGCAATGGGATGAAAGTATGATGGACTCTGACCTTGACAATATAGTAGAGTTAGGGTCAAATGTCATAAGAATTGCCGAGTTTGCTTGGCATTTGATGGAAAAAACCGAAGGTAATTTTGACTTTTCGTTTTTTGATAAGGTTATTAAAAAAGCAAAGGCACGACAGTTGAAAATCATAATGGGTACGCCGACGGCTACAATTCCTGCTTGGTTGGCAGCAAAGCATCCTGATATTATTTCAGAGTTTGAGGACGGTACCAAACGTACTTTTGGCGGTCGTCACGTGTTCTGTTTTAACAGCCGTCATATGTATGACTATTCTGAAAAAATCGTCCGTGCAATGCTTAACCATTTTAAAGAAGAAAAGCAAATAGTTGCGTGGCAGATTGACAATGAAATAGGACATGAGGGCAGTGATGAGTGTTACTGTGAAAACTGCCAAACTGCTTTTAGACGCTTTTTGCATAAGCGGTTTCAGGGAAATATTGATGATTTAAACCACGCTTACGGTACGGCATTTTGGTCGCAGGAATATAACAATTTTGACGAAATACCGATGCCTACAAAAACAATAACTACTCATAATCCTGCTTTAAGAATGGATTGGGAAAGGTTCAGAAGTCAGTGTATTGTTGATTTTATTGATTTTCAGGCAAAGCTCATACGCGAAATTATTCCCGATACAATTGTTATGCACGATTTCCCCGGCGGCGGATTGACCAAGCACGTGGATTACTCGGTTGTGGCCGAAAGTATTGACAAGGTAGCTTTTAATAATTACCCCGTTTGGGGAGGACAGAAAGAGCCGATAAAACCTCACGAAATAGCCTTTGGACTTGATTATATCAGAGGTTTACGTCAGGAAAACTTTTGGATAACTGAGGCAATTATGGGGGCTCAGGGACACGATATAACCGGATTTTTACCAAGACCCCTGCAGGCTAAAATGTGGTCGTATCAAGGTATGGCACACGGTTGTGACGGATTGATGTATTTTCGTTACCGAGGTGCCGTAAAGGGTGCCGAGCAGTTTTGCTACGGTGTGATTGATGCTGATAATTTAAAACGCCGTAAGTTTTATGAGGTGCAAAGTTTCTTTAAAGATATAAAGCAGTATTCTGATGCATTTAAGATGCCTATAAAATCGGACGTTGCGATTTTGTATAACTATGAATCGTTAGCATCATTTAGAATTCAGCGACAGAGTTTATTGCTTGACCCGGTTGCCGAAATGCAACGTCTGTATAAAGTTTTTTATCAGAACAACATTTCGGTTGACATAATACCATCAAGAGCGGAATTTGAGCAGTATAAAATAATAATTCTCCCACAGATGATTGTTGTCGATAATGAATTGCGTCAAAGGATTGAAACGTTTTTGCAAAACGGTGGCACTGTGGTTATGACCTATCGTACGGCGGTAAAGGATACCGACAATAATCTTACGTTGGGCGAAATGTTGCCGGTAGGATTCAATAAAATAGCCGGTGTTACGGTTGAGGAAACCGAAAGTCTGCAGGATTTTGATGCATTTCCGATAAAAGGTGAGGGCAAATATAACGGAAGTGACGGTTACGGCGGAATTTTCCGTGATATGTTAGTGCCTACCACTGCCGAAACACTTTATCGTTACGATGATAAGTTTTACAAAGATTTTTCGGCAATCACTAAAAATTGTTGCGGTAAGGGTTCGGTATATTATCTCGGTACAACACCCGACGATGAAACGCTTAAAAAGGTTTTGGAAGGTGTTATTGACGGTGCGGGAATTGAAAAAATCATTTCACCCCACGGTGTAGAGGTTGTTACCCGAGGTCAGGGTGAAAATGCTGTTCAAATGATAATAAACCATAACGACTGTGATGTGCAGTTTGAAACTTATACCTTAAAACCGTTTGAAGTAAAATTCAAAAAGAAATGAATGGAAAAGGTCGAGCAGACGCGTGGGCGAGAACTCGACCTTTTGTGTATATAATTCGATTCGGTAAATAATAGTTGACAAAATTCACGCTTTGTTATAAAATAAAAGGGTGGTATAATGCATATATAAGACGAAATTGCAACTTTAAGTTGACAGAAACTTCAATGTTGGGTTGGTTGTCGTTGTGTTTTTGCTGAGGTATTATATATTGTGTAGCGGAATATACTACAAATAAACATTTTCGGAGGATATTATGACTATTGGTGAAAAAATTACACATCTTCGTAATGCGGTCGGTATGTCGCAGGAAGCTTTGGCTGACAAGCTTTTAGTTTCCCGTCAGTCGGTTTCAAAGTGGGAGATGGACCAGGCTCAACCTCAAATTGATAAGATTTTGCTTTTGTGTGACCTTTTTAAGGTTTCGACCGATGAACTTCTTTATGATAAAAAGGTGATTGACCGTGCAACTAAAAATGCGCCGGTAAAAAATAAATACTTCGGTACTGACGGTTTCAGAGGTGAGGCTAATATGAACCTGACCTCTATGCAGGCTTATAAAGTCGGTAGATTCTTGGGTTGGTACTATTCTTCCGAGCTTTCAGGTTGTCAAAATGCCGGTTACAGACCGAGAATTGTTATCGGTAAGGACACCCGCCGTTCAAGCTATATGCTTGAGTATTCTATTGTTGCAGGTATTACCGCTTCGGGTGCTGATGCTTATATGCTTCACGTTACCACAACTCCGAGTGTTTCTTATGTTGCACGTCAGGATGAGTTTGACTGCGGTATTATGATTACCGCTTCACATAACCCGTTCTACGATAACGGTATTAAGGTTATCAATAAATTCGGCGAAAAGTTAGACGATGAAACCACCGCTTTGATTGAGGCTTATATTGACGGCAATATGTCAGCTTTAGGTGTTCAGGGTGAGGATTTGCCTTTGGCTCACCGCGACAGAATCGGTCAGATTATCGACTATGTTTCAGGACGTAACCGTTATGTAGGTTACCTTATTTCGGTTGCTTCGAACTCTTATAAGAATTTGAGAATCGGTCTTGACTGTGCTAACGGTGCATCTTGGTCGATTGCAAAGGCTGTTTTTGATGCACTGGGTGCTCAAACTGTTATTATCGGCAACCGTCCTGACGGACTTAATGTTAACAACGGCTGTGGCTCAACCCACGTTGAAAAGCTTTGTGCTTTGGTTAAGGAACAGCATTTGGATGTTGGCTTTGCTTTTGACGGTGACGCTGACCGTTGTATTGCCGTTGACGAAAACGGTAATGTTGTAGACGGCGATGCTATGATGTATGTATTGGCAAACCGCTTAAAAGCTCGCGGTATGTTAAATAAAAATACCGTTGTTGCAACAGTTATGTCCAACAGTGGCTTCTTTGCTTCTTTAAAGAAACTTGGCATTGAATGCGACCAAACCAAGGTTGGCGACCGTTTTGTTTATGAGTCCATGCAGAATAATGATTTTTCTTTGGGCGGCGAGCAGTCGGGTCACGTTATTCTTAAGAAATATGCAACTACCGGTGACGGTATTTTGACCGCTATTATGGTTGTGGAAGAAATGTGTGACCGCAAGATGTCTTTGGCTACATTGACTGAAGGTTTGATGTTGTATCCGCAGTATTTAATTAACCTTCGTGTTAAGGATAAAGCCGCTGTTATGAATGACAGTGAGGTTTTAAAGGCTAAAGATGAGGTTGAAAAGCTTATTGACGGCAACGGCAGAGCATTGCTTCGCGAAAGCGGAACTGAGCCGGTAATCCGTGTTATGATTGAGGCTGAAACTCAGGAACTTTGTGAAAAGTATGCAAATATGATTGCCGATGTTATTAAAGAAAGGGGTCACACAGTTGGATAAGTTAGTTAAAACGAAAGACCTTTATGATTGTAAAGTACCTTATTTAACAGAGCTTTTTGAAACTACTGAGTATCCGTGGGAAATGCTTCCTAAAATAAAGGATGTAATAACTAAGCTACTCGAAACCGGTATTGACGGATTTTCAGAGCTTAAACCCGGCGTTTTAGTCGGTCGCGATGTAAAAATTGCCGATACCGTTACTATTGATGCTCCGGCAATTATCGGTCACGGTACCGAGATAAGACCGGGTGCATATATTCGCGGTAACGTTATTACCGGTGAAGATTGCGTTATGGGTAATTCAAGTGAATATAAGAATTGTATCTTGCTTGACAAGGTACAGACCCCGCATTATAACTATATTGGTGATTCTATATTGGGTAATAAGTCGCACACCGGTGCCGGTACAATTTGCTCTAACCTAAAATCCGATGGCAAGGCCATTGTTGTTAGAGGAAATGAAAATTATGAAACCGGTCTTCGTAAAATCGGTGGCATTTTGGCTGACGGTGCTGACGTTGGTTGCGGTTGTGTTATCAATCCCGGTACTGTTATCGGTAAGAATACCAGTGTTTATCCTTTGACCTCTTTGCGTGGTGTTTATCCCGCAAATTGCATTGTTAAATCACAAACTGATATTGTTTTAAGAAAGGAAGATTTTTAATGAAATTTATTACTGTTAAAACCTATGAAGAATTGAGCAACAAAGCTGCTGACCTTATTGCTGCACAGATTATTGTTAAGCCCTACTGTGTATTAGGTCTTGCTACCGGTTCTTCGCCCGTTGGCACTTACAAGAGACTTATTGAGGATAATAAGTCAGGTAAGATTGACTTTTCTACCGTTGTTAGCGTTAACCTTGATGAGTATGTTGGTCTTGACGGCTCAAACGACCAAAGCTACCGTTATTTTATGAACGATAACCTTTTTAATCACGTTAATATTGATAAGGCAAAAACCTTTGTGCCTAACGGTTGTGCTGAGGATTTAGAGGCAGAGGGTGAGTTTTACGATACTCAGATTAAGGCTTTGGGCGGTATTGATTTACAGTTGCTCGGTATCGGACTTGACGGTCACATTGGCTTTAACGAGCCGGATGATGTTTTCACCGCCGCTACTCACGAAGTAAAGCTTGACGAGTCGACCATTAAGGCAAATGCAAGATTCTTCAAAAATGAAGACGAGGTTCCCAAAACCGCTATTACAATGGGTATGATGTCGATTATGCAAGCAAAGAAGATTCTTTTGATTGCCAACGGTGCTGCTAAAAAGGATATTGTTGAAAAAGCATTCTTCGGCCCTGTTGACCCGAAGGTACCGGCATCTATTTTACAGTTACACCCGGACGTAACCGTAATTTACAGTGAAAATTAATTTTGTTAAAACAATAAATAACCACCCGATGTGCGGGTGGTTATTTTGCGTAGATGAGGACCTCTAAATTTCTACAGAATAAAAAAACCGACCTAAAAGGTCGGTTTTTTCGGTTATGAAAGATTGTGATGTTAATTTAATATTTAAAATGTGCCTAAGTTAGCATATAGCCTATGTTATAACCTGCACTCCAAATGAACCACAGTGCCGCAATAAAAATAAGAATAACGCCGAAAATAGTAAAAAGCCGAATTT
>JAZRQE010000006.1:0-8838 GCA_045649545.1 Acutalibacteraceae bacterium | reverse complement strand
GTCATACAGAAAGTGTAAAACCGTTCCCGTTGCCGACACTGCAAAAAAGCCTACCCATTGCCAAAATCCGATATTCCGTTTCATACCCTGCCACCTTAAAGTTTTTAATATTATATTTTTAACGGTTTGGATTTATGATAATCAAAATGCCCACCCTAATGGGTGAGCAATTTTGATTGGCCCGCTCGAAGGGATTCGAACCCCCGTCCTTCAGAATCGGAATCTGCTGCGATATCCAGCTTCGCTACGAGCGGAAATATTAAAATTTAAAAACTTTATTTCTCATATAGTGGGCGGTCAATGACCGCCCCTACCACGTTTTATATTATACCCGATTATTTTGCCGGCTGACTTACCGACGAGGTTGTTTGCTGTTCACTTTGAGGCTGTTTTGATTTTAAATTTGGGTCAGCCATAATACTTCTTATCACCTTTTCGGCATTAGCCACGTGTTTACCAACGCCCTTTTTATTAGCAGTAGAATTTTCACCGATATTCCGTCTTAAAAGGTAATAATCGAAATTATTGGTGTAACCGTCACTCACCGCATTAAATGCCGCATCAAACACCGTACCGTTAAGTTTGTAAGCCCTGCCGTCTAAATCAGGCAATCCCATTCCGGCATACAAAAAGTCATCACCAAAATTGGAATTCAAATCATTATACGCCTCGGTATCGACAATATAACAAATTGCTTCCTCGTTTTGAAACTGACCTAAAAGCCTGTTTGTACTGTCCGAACCCTCGGTGGTCATCTTATTCGGGATTGAGCAGTTAACAACCAACACATTTACTTCTCCGTCACCGTTAAAATCTTCACAGTATTCTTTAGCAACGGTTGTAATGTTATGAGCCATTGTATCATCGACAAAGGTCTTAAAATATAACACAATTGTCATATCATAATCCTTTTTGCCTGTACACGAGCTGATACCTATTCCCATAATCACAGCAACAATCAATATAAACGCAATGGTATATTTGCTGTAATACCAAAAATTCTCCAATTTACTGCGACGTGACTGAACATATTCCACACCGCCACCCTCGTGCCTGTATTCATCGGGGTTTTCTTGGAAAGCTTCTTTTTTGCGTTTTAATTCGATAAGTTCCCTCTGTCTTGCTCTTTGCTCCTCAACCGGGTCGCGTCTTTTATTGTCTGACATTATACATCGCTCCTTTCGGTTGATTTATCCTATTTTACCACAACAATCAGAAGTTATCAAGCATATAATTAAAGGTCAAAAGGATTACAAGGAAATTTGGGAATACATTGACAAAAACCTTTGAGGTGGGAAATTGATTGCTTTTATTAAAACACAAAGGGGGACACATCATAAAGAAGTGTCTCCCTTTTGAGTACTTGTATGTATCTTTATTATTCAAGAAAATCCGGTTCGCGAGGCATAACGATTGCACAAATGATATATGCCAATATTCCGCTACCGCCTAACAAACAGAACGCAACCAAAGCAATACGAACAAGTGTCGGGTCTAAATTAAAATAATTTGCAATGCCGGCACAAACACCGTCAATCTTCTTATCGGTACGGCTTTTATATAATCTTTTTCCCATATCGTACATCCCCCTTTTATGCTTTAATTATACACTTATAAACCGTTTTTTGTCAATACTGCTGTGTGTTAAAAAGAGGTGTTTTGACTTGTATGATTACAATAATTTTGAAGAATATTGATTTTCCAATCAGTACGTGGTATAATACTTAATGCCAAACAAATTACATAAGTTCTAGGAGGATTTTATTTTATCATAGGGGTATTATACCTTTTTTTCTGCGTACAACAATTCTAGAATTCGGTAAAACCGCAAATTCCTACGAGTTGTTGTATGGTAAATCCTCACTACTTGTAATTTGTTTGGCGACAATTGGAGTTTGCGTTTTTCGGTGCGGGAACTTCGGTTGCCGCACTTTTTTATTGAAAGGAGAATTGTGAAATGACACAATAGTTATGGGGAGTTAAATATTAAAAACGCACAACATAAATGTTATGTGCAAAATCCTTGAGTGTAAATTATATTATTTTTAGGAGGTTAAATTTATGTACAACAACATTGGACGCAAAATTAAAGGTTTAGTAAAAACATTATTTATTATTGAAGCGATTGCAGCGGTAATCACAGGTATTGTTCTTCTGTCTATAGATGACGATTTTATTCTTGCAGGTTTACTTGTAATGATTGTGCTTCCTTTCGTTGCGTGGATATCTTCTTGGTTACTGTATGCTTTTGGTGAGCTTGTTGACAAAATTTGCGATATTGAGCGTAATACTCGTGGTTGTGAAACAAAATCCGAGTCACCAGAAGCTTTAAATTCTGAAAGGATTAGCAACCTTGAAAAGCTTCGTTCTCAAGGTTTAATTACTGAAGAAGAATATCAACAAGCCATTTCAAAAAATCAGCATGAGGTATAACTATGGAAAACACAATAACAAAAAATAGCAGAACTTTAAATTGCAATTCGTTGATTAAGTCCTTGTCGATAATCGCACTTATATGCACAGTATTAAGTTGTGCTGGATATTTCTTTTATTATCCTAGTTATGAGTTAGCAGTACGTCCATCATATTTTTGGGATTTAGAAGATATTCTTTCTTTTATATTAGGACTTGCACCTGTTGTTTTATTGGTTATTTATCTTTTTAAATTCCATAGCAAGCTTAAAGCAACGGTACTCATTCCGATAATCTTTAGTATTTTCGTTCTCTGTGCTATCGATGATGTACTCTACTTGTCATTGCACATGGATATCAGTACTGTATATTTTACTTATTACATATCCTTTTTGCCTTATGGAATAAATTGTATTCTTCCAATGGCAGGACTTGTTTGTTCAATTCTCGCTGTAATAAGTGCTCTTAAGGGCTTTAATAAAAAAATATTTATTATCATTTCTATGTCGTTATTGTTGTTATGTGAGACATTAATTTCATTTGAAATATTTATATATGATATAGAAGCGCTTATAGAACATTCTCTTTATTTATATATTTTAACAACACCTTTGCATTCGATTGGCAGAATTTCGCTTTATATAACTTTGCTTTTGTTTGGATTAAAAAGCAAAATCCCTGCTATCCTTTCTGTATCACCCGAAAAAGGAAAAGCAAAAGCGGATAAGATGAATCCTGAGCAGGCATTAAAGAACTTAAAAGACAAACTTGACCTCGGTATAATTACAGAAGAAAAATATCAAGCTCAAAGAGCAGAAATTATCAGCAAACTTTAATTATAAACAAAAAATCAAAGCAAACGTAAACCCCCGAAACCAATATGGTTTCGGGGGTTTTGTGTGTTCTTTGAAATAAGCAATTAACGCTTACTGAACTGGGGTGCGCGACGAGCACCTTTAAGACCGTATTTCTTACGCTCTTTCATTCTCGGGTCACGAGTTAAGAAGCCTGCCTTCTTAAGCTCAGGACGGAGTTCCTCGTTGAACTGGAGGAGTGCACGTGCCAAACCGTGACGGATTGCACCGGCCTGACCGGTTACACCGCCGCCTGCAACACGGCAAACAATGTCAAACTTATCCATTGTATCGGTCAAAGCCAAGGGCTGACGAACAATAAGTTTTAAGGTTTCAAGACCGAAGTAATCTTCAATATCACGGTCGTTGATGGTGATTTTACCGGTACCGTTATATACACGAACGCGAGCTACAGAGCTCTTTCTTCTGCCGGTACCATAGAAATAAGGCTTTCCTTCAAACATCAGTATATCCTCCTTCAATTAAAATGCCATCTCTTCGGGCTTCTGTGCTGCATGCATATGCTCGCTGCCCTTGTAGACGCGTAATCTGGTAAGAGCCTGTCTGCCGATAGTAGTATCGGGAACCATACCCTTAACGGCAAGTTCCATTGCAAGTTCAGGTCTTGTAGCCATTAAAGTGGAATACTGAACCTTCTTCAAACCACCGATATAACCGGTGTGACGGTAGTAGTACTTCTTCTCTAACT
Organism: Acutalibacteraceae bacterium; assembly: GCA_045649545.1. GTDB lineage: Bacteria > Bacillota > Clostridia > Oscillospirales > Acutalibacteraceae > UMGS172. Next base: position 4,863 of record JAZRQE010000006.1, on the reverse strand, counting down.
TCTTACCGGTGAGAATTGCCTTCTCACAGTTGATGATGATAACATGGTCGCCACAGTCAACATGAGGAGTGAAAGTGGGCTTAATTTTACCGCGAAGAACATCGGCAGCTTTTGCAGCAACACGGCCTAACGGCTTGCCTGCAGCGTCGATAATATACCACTTACGGGTAACTTCGCCTGTCTTTGCCATAAAAGTAGACATAAAGTTTTCCTCCAAATTAAAATTCTTAAATTCAGCCTTGATATGATACCACACAGTATTTCACTTGTCAACACCAAATTTTCAAAAAATTAAAATAAATTTCACAATCTCTTATTTTCTTCGATTTTCTCTTATTTTCTCGATTTTTCTCAAACTTAATTTTCGAAAATTTTATTTTTCAAATTAAAATTTATGTTATTTACATTTATTATAATGAATGGTATAATGATTGTAGTTTGTCGAAACGCTAACAAGCGCTTCGACGAGCCACTTCTAAGTGGCTCTAACAAAATCAAATTGTGCAATTTGATTTTGTGCGACAATCATTGTAATGGATATGGACAAATTTTCTTTGAAAACTTGTTACAAAATCAAAGATTTTGTGTCGAAACAGATATGTTTCGACTAACCATAACCATTATAATGAATGTAAATTATACGTTTATGGGGTAAGGTATGGGATATTACTTAAATCCTGCGGAATTAACGGCTATGTTTGCCGTTCCCGCTTCGGTTACAGATAAACATTTAAAATTGGCCTCGGGCGAAAGCCTGAAGGTCTTATTGTGGTGCTTGAAAAATGCAGACAAGCAGTATGACGTTACCGCAATCTGTGAAGCATTGAAATTAGATGAATATTCAGTCCGCGACAGCCTTGACTTTTGGGTTGAGCGTTCGGTTTTATGTACCACTGCAGAAGTTAAGCCTGCCGCAGAGCCTGAAAAGAAACCCAAAGCCGTACGCAGTGCCGCTGTAAAACCGGGACGTGACGAAATTGCACGCCGCGGTCTTGAAGACCCCGAAATTGCCTTTATTTTACGCGAATCTGAACAAAAGCTCGGTCATATTTTACGCCAGAGCGAAGCATCTACCCTTGTTTGGCTGCATGACGATTTAGGTCTTTCTGCCTCACTTATTATGATGATTGTGGGTTATGCCGTAACCGAAGGTCGCTCTAACATTGGATTTATCGAGCGTATTGCTGTGGAATGGGTTAACGACGGCGTTGAAGATATTGAAGCCGCCGAGCAACGCTTGATTGACATGGGTCGCCGCAAATCTGCTTGGCACGTTGTTCAGACTGCAATGGATTTACCAAAGCGTCAACCCTCAAAGTTAGAGCTTGAAACTGCTGACATGTGGGTCACCGAATGGGGCTACGGACAAGACATTATTAAAATGGCATACGATACATGTGTTGACACCATTTCAGAATTTAAAATGCCCTATATCAAAAAAATTATTTCCGAATGGCACAAAGCCGGTGTCAAAACGGTTGAGGATATACACAAATTAAACACTAAAAAGGCTCAACCTACAAAAAATGACACCCCAAGCGATTATTCCGACTTTATCAGCGGACTTATCTCTAAAAACGAGGAGGACTGTTAAATGGCTTTTTCTAACGAGATTTTAAATGAAGCGTTACAAACTGTACTTAACCGACGCGACAATGCCGAAAAGGCTTATCATCAGTTGTGCGATGAAATTCATAACTTCCACCCTGAATTAACCGAAATTGAAACTCAATTAAACATAAAAAGCTCAAAGCTTGCCCTCGTTATGTTTTCGGGCGACACAAAAACTGCGGAAACTCTCCGCAGTGAAATCACCGAGTTAAATGACCGCAAAAAAGCAATCGTAAAGAAAGCAAATATGCCTGAAAAACCCACAGTATTCTGTGAAAAATGCCGTGACACCGGATATTATAACGGTAAGTTGTGCGATTGTGTAAAAGCATTGGCTGCTAAAACGCAATACTCAAGGCTTTCGGGCGATATGCCACTTGAAAGTTCTACCTTTGAAAACTTTGACCTTTCTTTCTACAGTGAAGAGAAAAATGAGCACGGAATATCACCAAAACGCCAGATGACTGCGGTTTTAAAATCCTGCAAAAGTTTTTGCGAAACATTCCCTAACGGTCAAAACATACTGTTCACCGGACGTAGCGGATTAGGTAAAACTCACCTTTCGTTAAGCATTGTAAATGAGATTTTGGCTAAAGGTCATAGTGTGATTTACGGCTCGGCACAAAATTTGATTAACCAAATAAACCGCGAAACATTTGACCGTTCAGGCTCTACCGATAAAATCGACAGTCTTAACTCCTGCGATTTGCTTATTTTGGACGATTTGGGTGCGGAATTTTCAACACAGTTGAGCGTTTCTTGTGTTTACAATATAATTAACACACGTTTAATGCGTGGACTTTCTACAATAATCAGCACCAACCTTGACATTAAGCAAATCAGCGAAACCTACGGTGAGCGTGTTGCGTCAAGAATTATCGGAAGCTACTCTATCTGCCCTTGTTTTGGCAATGACATCAGGCTTATCAAAGCCAAGCAAGCATTAAAGTAAAACAAAAAACCGACTGCATCAAAATGCAGTCGGTTTTACTTTGTTCACATTAGTCTGCTACATAAGGAAGCAATGCAACATAACGTGCACGCTTGATAGCAGTGGTGAGTTCACGCTGGTGAGCAGCACAGGTACCGGTCACACGGCGGGGAAGAATTTTTGCACGCTCGGAAATAAATTTACGGAGCTTTGCAACATCCTTGTAATCAATAAACTCTGCACGGTCTACACAGAAGTGGCAAACCTTCTTTCTGGGTTTGCGGTGCATGGGTCTCTCGTTCTTTTCCATTTTAAGGCGACCTCCTTTAATAATAGTAGAAACCTTGTATTCAAGGCATGAGATTTTCTTTAGAACGGTAAATCGTCATCCGATGCGATTTCACTGAAATCACCGGAGTCACTGTTCGAGAAAGACTGCGGAGCGGTTTGAGTTTCTGCAGGAGTGAATCCACCTGCATTACCACTGTCACGCTTGTTTTCTACAAAGTGAGCATTATTTACAACAACTTCATAGGTTGTACGTTTATTACCGTCTTTATCGGTGTACTGGTTCATACGAAGTGAACCCTCAATACCGATACGTTGACCTTTTTTGAAATAGGTGGTAATAAATTCAGCAGTCTGACGCCATGCAACGATGTTGATGAAATCAGCCTGTCTCTCTTCTCCTGAACGGTATGCACGGTCTACAGCAATAGAAAATCTTGTCACAGAAATGTTTGAATTAGTGTGACGAAGTTCGGGATTATCGGTCAATCTACCGACCAAAACGACAACATTCATTTAATGTATCCTCCCAAAATTATTTAGCAATGACCATAACTCTAAGAGCACCGTCGGTAATCTTTGCTACACGGTCAAGCTCTGCAGGGAAAGTGGGTACGCTTTCGAAAGATACGATGATGTAGTATCCCTCGGTTTCGTCGTTGATAGGATATGCCAAACGGCGCTTACCCCAATCGTCAACGTTTTCAACGGTACCGTTCTCTGCAACCAAAGCCTTGAACTTTTCTACCAATGCGGTAGTGGCCTCCTCACCGTTTGCAACGGAGAAAACCATAGTTGCTTCATACTTGTTAGTAACCATTTCGTTTACACCTCCTTTTGGACTTATGGCACTTGATATTCTTCAAGTGCAAGGAGCTATTTACATAATAATGCTCAATAGCATGAAACATTATAACAACAACTATCTAAAATGTCAAGAATTATTTTATCTTATACAAAATTCAGGGACGCCTGCTCGGCGTCCCGTAAATCAATAGTTAACCTATTTTAATTCCGTAAACCTTTTGACCGCGTGTGCCTATTACCAACATATCGTTAAACACCGCAGGAGATGCCTCAATATTACTGCCTAAATTAATCGAACTCAAGGTTTCTCCGGTTTTACCGTTAATAAGCTTAACGTTACCGCCACTGTCACAAAGAATAAGGTATCCCTCACCGTTGTCGTCATACAACGCCACGGGCGAGCTCCACGAATAACGGCTCATCGTTTCTTCCCAAACAACCTCACCTGTTTCGGTATTAAGTGCCACAAGCGAACCTTTAGAGTAGCCGTTAATCTTAGCTATCGGATAAATAACCAATCCTTCTAAATTTGTGCCGTATTTACCCAACACCGGCGAGCCTAACACACCGCCTGAAACCATTTTGTCATAGTTTATGCCGTCAAAACATTTTTCCCAAACCTTAGCACCGGTCGAGGCATCAAGCTTGATGATATAGCACTTATCCCCCAACCTTTCGGTTGAACAAGCGGTATAAAGATACCCTTTGCCGTTTTCCCAAGAGAAAACAGGAGTTGCATTGGTATCGTCATAAACCTTTTGAGCCCATTTGAGTTTCATTGTGTTAACATCGACGCAGAAAATCATACCGCTATTATCGGCAACATAAACGTAATTTTCAACCAATACCGCACTCGACTCATACCCATAAGTTCCGCCCAAAGAGGTCTTATACCTTGCCATTACCGGCTCCGAAGGGTCAATCGACAGAGTTTCTGCCGCCTTATCGTATTTAGTGTTAAGTTTAATTGTATAAAGCAGTCCGTTTTCACCCGGCCAAATTAAAGTATCGGTTTCGGCGTGGACTAACGGAGACGAGTCAAACGCACGCCACGGACGTAAGTTGAAACTTTCACTATAACCGCGTTGGTACATAATAGAACAATCCAAAAGGTTGATAATAAACATTCTCGGATACTTGCCTTCTGCGGTTTTATCGCCCAAGCCAACATAAAGTATAGGATAACCGCGAGGGTCTAACGCACCTGCTCCCTTAAACGCCATACC
>JAZRQE010000005.1:0-12745 GCA_045649545.1 Acutalibacteraceae bacterium | reverse complement strand
GTTTTGGTGTAAACCGTTATGGCAGTGTTTCTATTGGTACTGAAGAAAATGGCAACAATTATGGTATTCTTGCTGCTGACTGTTCTTCGGCATATTTCGCTAGCACTGAATATACAAATGTATATAAATACGAAGGCGGCACAGGTGATACAACTAAACACATAAACATGTTTAAGTTCGAGGCAGGCAAGTCTTACGAGGTATCCTTTAAGTATAGATATGCCGATGGTCAGGGTGTTACTGTTGGCACGTCACCTATCTTGAGATTAATGCAGAGCCCTGCAGGTGCTGCTCCTGAAAATGTTAATGAAGACCTTGTGGAAGGAAATTCTTGGGCACAGGATATTGTAGTTAAAGGTCTTGAGCTTAAAAATGACCCCAGTACCGGTAAATGGCAGGAGGTAAAGGTTGCCTTTACTGTTAAAGCCGATTGCACCAGTGGTGCTTATTTCGGTTTAGCAGGTGACGGTAAGATTTTACATGTTGACGATTATGAAGTTAAAGAGCTTGTTAATTATCGCTTGACAACCAGTCTTTCTGTAGATTGTATTTATCATGATATGGAAAATGAAAAGGTCGTAGCTGGTAATGATGCCGCAAGTGGTACCTTTGTTGTGCATAATAATAGCGGTGCATCTGTTATAGATTCAGGCGATGAACACGGAGATGTACTTAACTTTACCACTGGAACACGTGGCACTTTCCAGGATGTCGAAATCTTTGAAAAAGGTAAAAAATATTATATCTCTTTTGATGCAAGAGCAACCTCAGGTAATACTAATAAAAACATTTTCCTTGGTTTTGCTAAACTTTGGGGTGGCGAAATCTATACGGGTTCCTTTGCTCAACCAAGATACTTTATTAACAATAATGGTTCTCTCGGCGGTGCTTTTAACGCTATTAAATATGCTTTCCAATTCTATGTTAACGGCGAAAACATCGAAATAAAAGATTTTCTTCTTACCAATGATTGGCAGCGCTTCGGTATCGTTATGGACCTTACTGATGAGCATGTAACCACTATCTTGGAAGAAAATGCTGATGGTACAGGTTTGTTTAGTGCACCGAAATGTCTCTATTTCGGTCAGCAATATAGTCAGTATGATAACTTTAAGATTATTGCAACTGATGTAATAGGCGATGCCGTTCCGACAAGCGATATTACCTATTTTTCCAATGAAATTTACCATGATATGGAAAATACCGAGAGCTTTATCGAAAACAACACAGGTAAATCTCACCTCGTAAACAGTTTTGATGAGAAGTACGGTCAGGTAATGGAAATCACTTCAGGCGGAGGCCGTGTTGCCTTTAATGATTCCAAAATGATTACTAGCGGTAAAAAATATTATATAAGCTTTGATGCTAAAACCACAGATAACAGAGAAACATATATGTGGTTAATGATGGCTGATGAGGATAGTGCTCAGCCGCCGCGTTTTGTTATTAGTGATACCGCACACAATCCTACGCCGGAAGATTCTAATAATCCCGAGATTTGTAAAGGCACAACCAATTTGTCAATTGCTGAAAATGACAATGCATTTAAGTATTATATTGACGGCACCAAAGTTGCACGTGATGACTTTAAGATTTCCGGCGATTGGCGTAAATATACTCTCGTTATTGATACTTCAAACTCTGAATTGCTCAAGGGAGCAACCTCAGGAAATTGGCAAATGGCTGGATTGTTTAATACAGCAAAGTATTTCTTCTTCGGTTGTGAAAATGCCTGGTTTGACAACTTTAGAATGGTTGAAGTAAGAGAAGCTGATACAGCAGTTTCTGCCAACGTTGCTATCTATGACACAGAGGTATCCTGTCGTGAAGAAAGCACATCGGTTGACGGCGAATACATATCTGCCGGCTTGCGTTTTAAGGGCAAATTGCCGAGTGCTATTGCTGCCGAGGCTGATGAAATAGGCTTTGTGGCTGCGCCCTCTTCGCTTGTCAAAGCTACTTCCGGTTGGTATAAACTCGAAGGTGAAGTAAACTCGGTTGCACGTAAGGCAATTGTAAAAGATGGCATACGCGACTATGACTATGTTTATGCAACCGAAGGCGACAATACCTATTATCAGTTGGTATTCACCGGCCTTTCTACTGAAGATAATAAGACCGCTTACAACAGACGTTTCTCTGCTGTTATGTATACAAAGGTTGGCGATAAATACAGTTATTATCCGTTAGGCGAAGCATCGTATTATCAGGTTGCCGGTATTGAAAGCATCTTAAATTTTGATGAGGTAAAGCTTAATGTCAAAACTATGGCTTCACAGAACTATAAGATAGTTTATGATGTTGAGTGTAGTAAGTCTTGGGTTGTAAATAATCAAATCCAAAAATTGAAGCAGGCAATGAATATTGATGCTACAGTCGATACTGCTGCGGTTTCCGTAAGTAATTATGAAATAGTTATCGGCAATACTACTCGTGGTACCATCGGTAATGATTCGGTGACAAAAAATATCAATAGATATGCTATTCGTATTAATGGTTCGAAGGTTTATGTAATGGGCGGAAGCACTTATGCCTTACAAGCTGCAATATATGAACTCGAAAAAATGGTTAAGAACGGCGAAATCACCGAAAAAGAAGGCTCTTATTTAGAAACCTCAGTTAACTTTAATTCTGCTTCGGATTACAAGTTGGTATGGCAGAGTGAGTTTGACGACCCCAACACTGTAACCTATGATGATAAAAAATGGGCATCTATTAAAAAGTGGCGGGTAGACCCGGTTACTGACAATACTGACCCCAATAAAACGTTAATATACAACAGTCAGGCTTATGTTGCTTCGGATAAGGATACCGTTGCATGGGATGAGCAAGGCTATTTGATTTTAAGAGCAATCAAAAAACAAAACAGTACAATTACCTATAACGATACTGCTTGGACTGGCAACACAAACTTGAAATACAAACATCAGGGCGGTATTTCTTGTAATAGCATGAAGTATAACTACGGCTATCTTGAAATGAGAGCAAGGATTCCTGACGGAAATGGTGTTTGGTCTTCGTTCTGGTTAGGTGGTAAATTTAACGGTAAAACCCCGGCAATGGAAGTTGATATTTTTGAAAGCGGTGGTCTACAAGGTGTTTTGCAGACCAATGTCCATTGGTGGAATATTGATACTCTTGTTCAAAACAAAACGTATGCTCCTCAAAACAAGGACTTCTTCACAAAGTTGAACAACTGTAAAGGCAGTGACGGTAGCATTTCGTATGACAACGGTAATAAGTGTAGTTCATTAGGTGAATTAAGTAAGTTTTATCCTCAACCGACAACTGCACAAAGACGTAAAACCTTGTCAGCTAGAGAATTGTATGACCAGTGGCACACTATAGGTCTTTTGTGGACAGAGGAAACAATGCAGTTCTATTTTGACGGACAACTGTATTGCACACAGGATATTAATGGATTTAAATATCCTGATGGAACCCATGCACATGCCAACCAGCTTCAAAATATCGTTGCCGGATTCAACATTGGCTGGAACGGTAGAACCACAGGTTTGAATGAGAGCACAATGACTTGGGATAATGGAAAATTGAATTATATTATCGATTACTTCCGTCTGTATCAGATTGATGGTCAGACATTGACTGTTAATTAATATACAAATAGTTAAAAAACCTCTCGCAAGAGCGATATTGCGGGAGGTTTTTTGTTGCATTGACTTACACAGATTATTTTGTTAAAATATAAAAAACTGATGAAAGGGGCTGATTGTTATCATAAAGCGTGTTATGGCTGTAATGTTAATCTTGGCCATATTGACAGGTCTTATGGTTGGATGCAAAAACAGTAGTAAATTAAACGAAGAGATTTTCAGCCGTGAAAATGTCAGTTTTTTGAATGACAAAGGCGAGTCTTTATATCGTATAATAAAGCCCACAGACTGTCGAGAGGTGTCTGGTGCGTCGACACTCGTTTATGAAAAATTGAAAACTGAACTTGACAAGAACATAAAACATCAACAAGATTATAAAAATGAAGACGGCTGGTATGAAATTTTAATCGGCAACACTAACCGACCCGAATCCAAGCAGGCGTTAGACTATCTTTATGATAACGGATATTGCAAATACAATGATTTTATTATTTGCACAATCGGTAAAAAAATTGTCATAAACGGTGTGAATTACGACGCAACAAACAGTGCCGCACAGTATTTTGTCAACAACATATTTAATGCAGGTGGTATTGCCGGCGGAATTTTATATATCAATAAAACTGAGGGTGAGTTTCAAAAAATTGCAATAAACGGTGTTGAAATACAAAACTTTAGGCTTATTCGCGATATTACAAGCCGCTCGTGGCTTATTCAGGAAGAGGTCAGAAAACTTCAAGATTTCATTAAGTACAGTACAGGGCTTTATCTTCCCCTTGAAAACGACACCGAGGTTGAGCGTACTCCATATGAGATATGTATCGGAAGCACAAACAGAGTTTTAAAAAAGTCGTTAGAAGAGTATGATTATGGCGACTATGAAATTAAAATTACGGGCAACAAAGTATATTTGTTGGGCGGAAGCACCTACGCTGAGCAGGTTGCCGTAACCGAGTTTTTGTCAATGCTGAAAAAAGGCTCGGTGACCGATGCCGATTCTAAACGAGGCTCATATGAAGAAACAATTTTGAATTATGACTCTAAAACATATTATAGTTATGTTTGGGGTGATGAGTTTGATACAAACAGCCTGCGAAAAGAGGACTGGCGAATTACAGAGTTTGTTAATGGCAATGCATTGGCAGTAAGAGGTAATGAAACTTTTGATATGCACGACGGTAATATAATTATGCGTGCTATAAAATTGAAGAACGGAATGTATAAGCATTGCGATGCGATAAAATCGCACAGTTTTGCGTTCAACAAAGGTTATTTAGAATTGCGAGCTATAATTCCTGACGGCACCGGCGTTTATTCTTCATTTTGGCTAACCGGTGACGGTTTGGAAATAGATATTTTCGAAAGTTTGGGTACTGCACACAGACTGGTCGCTAACATTCATTATTGGCAAAGTGCTGATAACGGCGGGCATATATCACTTGACCGTGGAATTATCAACACCGGTCCGAGAGACTACTGTTTAAAAAACGGCAGTTTTTCTGACCAATATCACACTGTAGGTTTTCTTTGGAATGATACCGAGGTTAGGTTTTTCTGCGACGGTGAAGAATATTATTACCATCCGACCGACGAGTACTTTGTAGATAAATACCTTAAAATCATTACGGGATTTAATGTTGGTTGGTCGGGTAGAGTTGAGCCTAATAAAAAAGTTGAGTTTCCGTTGGAATATAAAATTGATTATTTGAGATTGTATCAAGTTGACGGAGATTCTGTTAAACAAAACTAAAAAATCACCCGAATTAATCGGGTGATTTTTCTTTAATTATAGGTTGTTTAAATATTCGACAATATCCGAAAAGTTTTCGGTTACGCTGTTCTTTTTCAAATACAATGGGTGGTGCGGATGCCCCTTTTGTTTAGAACGGACGCCTGCAGTATACCACTGAGCCCCAAAAGATTGCCCGATTTCAATCATATCGCGAACGCAATCCTTTAAATACGGGCGTTTTTCAATTATTGTTCCCCAAGCCGCCCAGATTGCAGGAGTATGCCCATTTTTATAAAGGGAAAGTATATGGCGGAACGCCTGCATATTTTCAGCGTGCATTAAGTTATTAAATTCCGGGTCCATATCATCTGGGTTGGTTGCTCTTTGGGGGTACACATTGAACATAATAAACGAGTCATACCCGTTAAAATGTGCTATTCTTTCAACACTTTTTAAGGTGTTGTCCAAATTGTCGGGCTCGGCAGTAGAGGGGTTAATTCCAATGCAAATCAACGGATTGTCACCCTTTGTGCCTAATATGTAACGGTACTCGGAGTACCGACAGCGAACATACAGCCATTTTTCAGTGTCATATTCGTGCGAGGTGGATTGTTCCTCTGCTAAAGCATCCGAAAACCTTAAAATAGTCTGCTCTTGCGAAACTGTCGACGGAATGTGCATTAGTCGGCATCCTTTCCGCAACAGCGTTTGTATTTCAACCCGCTTCCGCACGGGCAGGGAGCGTTTTTACTTACAACACCTTTACCTCTTACGGTGGCATTTTTATCGGTTTTTTCTTCCTCTGCAATCCTTTGTCGTTTAGGTTCCTCGTTATTGCGGCGAAGCTGGGCACAAAGTACCATTTTGGTTGTGTCTTCGCGGATAGAATCGGTCATAGCGTTGAACATATCGTAGCCTTCGTTGCGGTATTCAACAACGGGGTTGTGCTGACCGTAGGCACGCAGACCGATACCTTGGCGAAGTTCGTCCATGGCGTCTATGTGGTCCATCCAGTGGGTGTCAACGCTACGTAAAAGCATTACACGTTCAATTTCACGCATAGCCTCACTGCCGTATTCGGCTTCCTTTTTCTCGCAAATGTCAATTGCACGGTTGATAAGTTGTTCTGCAATATCGTCTTTTTCAAGGCGGTTTAATTCGTCAACAGAATAGCGGAAATCGTTGTCCGAAGCCAACCAACCACGGAAGTAGTCACGAAGTCCGTCAAAGTTCCAATCCTCGGCAACTGTGCCGGTAAGGTAGGTGTCAACGCCCGACTCTACAGTATCGGTAATCATTTTTCTTACGGTGGCTTGAATATCCTCACCGTCTAAAACGCGGTTACGTTGAGTATAAATCAACTCACGTTGCTTGTTCATAACATCGTCATAATCAAGCACAGATTTTCTGATACCGAAATTTCGACCCTCAATTTTCTGTTGAGCACTTTCAATCGTTTTGGTCAGCATACCGGCTTCAATCGGCATATTTTCATCAATTTTCAGCATACTCATAGCGGCATTTATGCGGTCGCCGGCAAAAAGACGCATTAAATCGTCTTCCAAAGCAATATAGAATTTACTTGCACCCGGGTCACCCTGACGGCCGGCACGTCCTCTTAACTGATTGTCAATACGGCGGGACTCGTGACGCTCGGTACCGATAATAAACAAACCGCCAGCATTACGAACCTTTTCTGCTTCGGGGGCAATTTCCGCTTTAAACTGCTCGTGGTATTTTTGATATTCCTCACGTGCTTTTAAAACATCAGCGTCGTCGGTGTCGGCAAAACCGGTAGCCTCAGAGATAAGCTCCTCACTGTAACCGAGTTTGCGAAGCTCAGATTTTGCCAAATATTCGGCGTTACCGCCAAGCATAATGTCGGTGCCTCGACCTGCCATGTTAGTGGCAATAGTAACAGCACCGAATTTACCTGCCTGAGCGATAATTTCGGCTTCCTTTTCGTGGTATTTTGCATTTAAAACATTGTGCTTAATGCCGTTCTTTTTAAGAATAGCACTCAAAAGTTCGGACTTTTCAATCGAAATTGTACCGACAAGTACCGGTTGACCTTTTTTATGGCATTCTAAAATATTGTTAACAACGGCACCAAATTTTGCACGTTCGGTTTTGTAGATTACATCCTGCAAATCTTCGCGGATAACAGGCTTGTTGGTGGGGATTTCCACAACATCAAGCTTGTAAATCTGCTGGAATTCAGCCTCTTCGGTCATAGCAGTACCGGTCATACCGGCAAGTTTACTATAAAGGCGGAAGAAGTTTTGGAAAGTAATGGTTGCCAGAGTTTTAGACTCGTGGGCAACCTTAACGCCCTCTTTAGCCTCAATTGCCTGGTGCAAGCCTTCATTATAACGGCGTCCGTACATAATACGTCCGGTAAACTCGTCAACAATCAGGACTTCGCCGTCTTTTACAACGTAGTCAACATCGCGTTTCATTATACCGTAGGCACGGATAGCCTGCTGAACGTGGTGCGATATAGTAATATTGTCGGGGTCATTAAGGTTTTCAATGCCGAAAAACGCCTCGGCTTTTTGAACGCCTTGTGCGGTCAAAGTGCAGGTTTTGGCCTTTTCGTCAACAACATAATCGCCCTCAATTTTTTGTTGCTCGTCGGTCATTTTAGAGTCGGTCTCGGCAATGCGGACACATTTCAAACCGCGGGCAAATTTGTTGGCAGAAAGGTAAAGGTCGGAGGATTTGTCACCGCGACCCGAAATAATAAGTGGAGTTCTTGCCTCGTCAATCAAAATCGAGTCAACCTCGTCAACGATGGCGAAGTTGTGACCGCGTTGAACACGCTGTTCTTTGTAAATAACCATATTATCACGAAGATAGTCAAAGCCTAATTCATTGTTGGTGCAGTAGGTAATGTCGGCGTTGTAGGCTTGAGTTTTGGCTTGGTTGTCCATACCCGGCACAATAAGTCCGACAGTTAACCCTAAAAAGTTATAAATCTTACCCATCCACTCCGAGTCACGTCGGGCGAGGTAATCGTTAACGGTTACAATGTGAACACCCTTGCCGGTTAAAGCGTTGAGGTAGGCTGGTAGGGTTGCAACCAAGGTTTTACCCTCACCGGTACGCATTTCGGCAATTCGACCCTGATGAAGTATAATACCGCCCAAAATTTGAACAGGGAAGTGCTTCATTGAAAGCACTCGCCAAGAAGCCTCACGGCAGACGGCAAAAGCGTCGGGTAAAATCGAGTCAAGCGGCTTACCCTCGACTAATTGTGCTTTGAGTTTGTCGGTCATCAGTCTTAATTCGTCATCCGACATTTTGGAATATTTTTCCTCTAAATCCAAAACCGCCTGTTGTAAGGGCAAAATTCTTTTAATTTCCTTTTCACTATAATTACCAAAAAGTTTCTGTAAAAAACCCATTAGAATAATCTCCTGACGTTTATGTTTTGCCAAACGGCATAAAAATCCAACACATTATTATTGTACCACATAATTGTGAACATTTAAAGTGTTTTATTGAGTAATTTACAAATGAAATATGAACAAACATATTGAATTCTTCACTGTTTTATTATATAATGAATTGGTTAATGAATTTTTTAGATTTTTGGAGGTAAAAAATGTATTCTGATATTTTAGATTCAGTTGGTTTTGTTAAAGCCCGCGACAATGAAGTCGGTGCTGCGATGGAACTTGAACTTGGCCGTCAGCAGAGCAATATTGAGCTTATTGCTTCGGAAAACTTTGTTTCTCCCGCAGTTATGGCTGCTATGGGCTCGGTTCTGACTAACAAGTATGCTGAGGGTTATCCCGGCAAACGTTACTATGGCGGTTGCCAGTATGTTGATATCGTTGAGGATATTGCCCGTGACCGTGCTTGCAAGCTTTTCGGTGCTAAATTTGCCAATGTTCAACCGCACTCGGGTGCTCAGGCAAATCAGGCTGTTTATATCGCACTTTTAGAGGTTGGCGATACCGTTATGGGTATGAATCTTGCCCACGGCGGACATCTTACCCACGGCTCACCGGTTAACAGCTCGGGTAAACTCTATAACTTTGTACCCTACGGTGTAGGTGACGACGGTTTTATCGATTACGATGAAATGAGAAAAATTGCTGAGGAATGCAAACCGAAGTTAATCGTTGCAGGTGCTTCTGCTTATGCCCGCGAGATTAAGTTTGACGTTATCGCAGACATTGCACACTCTGTCGGTGCTTTGTTTATGGTTGATATGGCTCATATTGCAGGTCTTGTTGCCGCAGGCTTGCACATCAACCCTGTCGAGTATGCCGACGTTGTTACTACAACCACACACAAGACACTTCGCGGTCCCAGAGGCGGTTTAATTTTATGTAATGACGAGGAAATTTTTAAGGCTATCAACAAGGCTGTTTTCCCCGGTAACCAAGGTGGTCCTTTAATGCACGTTATTGCCGGTAAAGCCGTATGCTTCGGTGAGGCTTTGACTCCCGAATTCAAGGCATACCAAGAGCAGATTGTTAAAAATGCTAATGCTTTGGCAGCTTCTTTAAAAGCAGAGGGTATTAACCTTGTTTCCGACGGCACTGATAACCATTTGATGTTGCTTGATTTACGCGGCACAGGTGTTACCGGTAAGGAATTAGAGCACCGTTTGGATGAAATCAATATCACTGCTAACAAAAATGCAATCCCCAATGACCCCGAAAAGCCGTTTGTTACAAGCGGTGTACGTCTTGGTACTCCTGCCGCTACAACCCGCGGTCTTAAAGAGGACGATTTCACCGAAGTCGGCAAGCTGATTGCACTTTGTGTAAAGGATTTTGATAATAAAAAGGACGAAATCAAGTCACGCGTTGCTGCAATTTGTGAAAAATATCCTTTATACAAATAATTAAATAATACACTTGATTTTAAGTGTCATATGCGTTAAAATATTAACAAGTAAAATTAAATTTCGGAGGTAAACTTTATGTTAGTATCAGCAAAAGAAATGCTTCAAAAAGCAAAGGCAGGCAAGTATGCCGTAGGTCAGTTCAATATCAACAACTTGGAATGGACAAAGGCAATACTTCTCACAGCTCAAGAGCTTAATTCTCCTGTAATTCTCGGCGTTTCCGAGGGTGCAGGTAAGTATATGTGCGGTTATACCACCGTTGTCGGTATGGTTAACGGTATGATTAACGAGTTAGGAATCACTGTTCCGGTTGCTCTTCACCTTGACCATGGTAGTTATGAGGGTGCAAAGAAGTGTATCGCCGCAGGTTTCTCTTCTGTAATGTTTGACGGTTCTCACTATCCTATTGAGGAAAATATCGAAAAGACCAAAGAATTGGTCAAAATTTGTGAGGAAAAGGGTCTTTCTTTGGAGGCTGAAGTCGGTGCTATTGGCGGTGAGGAAGACGGTGTTATCGGTTCCGGTGAAGTTGCCGACCCGAAGGAATGCAAAATGATTGCAGACCTCGGCGTTACAATGCTTGCCGCAGGTATCGGTAACATTCACGGAAAATACCCTGAAAATTGGGCAGGTCTTTCTTTTGACACTCTTGATGCTATTCAGCAGCTTACCGGTGAGATGCCGTTGGTACTTCACGGCGGCACAGGTATCCCTGCCGATATGATTAAAAAGGCTATTTCCTTGGGTGTTTCCAAAATCAACGTTAACACCGAGTGTCAGTTGGCTTTTGCCGCAGCCACCCGTGAGTATGTTGAAGCAGGTAAGGACTTGCAGGGCAAAGGCTTTGACCCGAGAAAGTTACTTGCTCCCGGCGTTGAGGCTATTAAGGCAACCGTTAAGGAAAAGATGGAACTTTTCGGTTCGGTAGGCAAGGCTTAATTTTTATTGATAATTTGATAAGTGAAATTTGGCACATCTCTTTTGAGATGTGCCGATTTTTATTTTGTGGGAAAGTTTTATAAAACCGATTGCAATAAATTTTAATTTGTGGTAAAATACTTGCCGAATTAAAGTACAATTATTTTCAGTTTTAAGGTGACAAGATGTTTAAAAAAATATTTGCTCCGGTGGATATGACTCAAGGTACACCGTGGAAGGTTATTTTACAGTTTACTTTACCTATGTTACTCGGTAATATCGCACAGCAGCTTTACAGTACGGTGGATACCATTGTTGTTGGTCGGTTTGCTGCTAATGGTGATAACGCTATTGCTGCAGTCGGCAGCGCTTTGCCGATACTTAATATGTTGTTGGTACTGTTTATCGGTATTTCGGCAGGTGCTTCTGTTATGGTTGCACAGTATTTCGGTGCCAAAAATCGCGAGGGTATGTCGTATACCGTTGGAAACTGTATTACGGTTACAGTTATTGCCTGCGTAGGTCTTATAATTGTTGCGGCACCGATTTTAGATAAGGTTTTGGTATTGCTTAACACCCCTGAAAACATACATAAAGACTGTTATTGGTATTTGATGATTTCCTTACTCGGTATGGCGGGTATGGCATACTATAATATTTTAAGCGGTATAATCAGAGGTTTGGGCGACTCGGTTTCGGCACTTGTTTATTTGTTGGTCGCTACCGTTGTAAATATTGTTCTTGACTTGGTGTTCGTAATTTATTTCCATTGGGACGTTGCAGGCGTTGCTTTGGCAACTGTTATTGCACAGCTTGTTTCATCGGCACTTTGCCTTTTAAAACTTTCCAAGATGCGAGAGTATTTTGATTTTGGCATAAAATATTTAAAGTTGTCTTCAGGCTATGTCAAAACTTTAGTTAAATTAGGTGTTCCTTCAGGTGCAACACAGGCAATTTTCTCGTCAGCGATGATTGTTGTGCAGTCGCTCACCAATCAGTTTGGCCCGCAGTTTATTGCCGCTAATGTTGTTATTATGCGTGTTGACGGCTTTGCAATGATGCCTAACTTCTCGTTTGGTACAGCGTTAACAACCTATGCAGGACAGAACGTCGGTGCAAAGCGGCTTGATAGGGTAAAGCAGGGTGCTAAACAAGGTACGTTTATGGCGGTGCTTTGCTCAACCGTTATTACGGTAGCGATTTTGATTTTCGGTAAGAGCTTAATGGGTATTTTCACCGACACCACCGCACTGGTAAACAAAAGCTATGAGCTTATGAAAATTTTGGCGGTAGGCTATATCGCCGTTGCCGTCACTCAAAGTTTGTCGGGTATAATGCGTGGAGCAGGAGATACAATGACACCGATGTGGATTTCATTGATAACTACGGTTATCTTCCGCGTGCCGTTAGCTTACGGTATTTCTTATTTAACCCGTACACCCTTGTTACCGTTAGGTCGCGAAGAATGTATCCAAATTTCACTTCTTTGCTCGTGGGTAATGGGTGCAGTAATTACCTTTGTGTTCTATGCGATAGGCAAATGGAAAAATAAAGCAATAGGGTGATAAAAATGGAGCCTAAAGACTATATAATTTCAAAAATTGAGGGTGAGTATGC
>JAZRQE010000004.1:0-62436 GCA_045649545.1 Acutalibacteraceae bacterium | reverse complement strand
CACGTTAACAACCGCTTTAAATAAGGATATTAAGCCCAACTTCGGACCTGACCGTAAGGGCGACATCAAGCACAGTAACGCTGACATTACCAAGGCAAGAAACCTGCTTGGTTATGACCCTGATTACGATTTTAAGCGAGGCTTAAACGAGGCTATTGAGTGGTATAAGGAGAATTTGTAAGGAGAAGAATATGAGAGTTTTATTGCTTTCAAATATTGAATGGTCTGACAATAATGCCTTTGGCAATACCATGTCAAACTTATTTTCAGGTCTTGATGGAATAGAGGTTGCCTCTTTATACAGACGCAGTTCTATGCCGAATAACAATATTTGTAAAAAATACTTTAAAATTTCTTATACTTCTATAATAAAAAATTTCTTTAAAAAAGAAAAAATTGGCGAATATTTTGAATATCAGCAGCCAACAGAAACAAAAACCGTTCAAAGCACTGAAAAAAAGGCAATAGGTTTAGTACATAAACTAAAACTAAACAAAGTTGTTTATTTTATTGAAGATATGCTTTTTGCAACAAAAAAATGGGAAAATAAAAAATTCAAAAATTTTTTGGAGAATTTTAATCCTAACATAATGTTTTGTTTTGCAAAGGCTTCAAAAACTCATTTATTGTTCATTAAAACTATTTTAAAACATTTGCCTAACTGTAAAATTGTCACTTTTATTGTAGATGATATTTATGCGGCAAACAGGGATAAAAGACATAAAAAAATTATTGCTGAGCAGTTGAATTTAGCATCCAAGGTTTATGCTATAACACCTTCGCTTAAAAATGAATATGAGGGGATTTTTGGCGTAAATATTGATATTTTGACTAAAGGGTGCGATTTTTCTTTGCCCGTGACAAGAAAGCAAAACCCAATAAAAACCATTGTTTATGCAGGGAATTTATTATATGGCAGAGATAAGACCTTAATTAAACTTGCCGAGGAAATAAAAACGCATAACGATAACAGTGAAAATAAACTGTTTTTAAAAATCTTTTCGCCCACAATAGTGGATAAAAGCGTTATCGAAGCTTTAAATGTCAATGGTGCGTCGGAGTTTTGCGGAGCAAAGCCGTTTTCGGAAATTGTCAATATTTTAAACACAGCCGACATAGTTTTGCATGTTGAGTCCTTTGACGAGAAACAGCAAAAGGTGGTAAAGCATTCTTTTTCCACTAAAATTACCGATTGCTTGCAAAGTGGCTCAGTGCTTTTTGCAATAGGGCCTAAGGATGTTGCGTCTATGACTGCCGCAAAAGAAATTGACGGTTCCTTCACTGCGTTTGGTGATGGAGAAATAAAAGATATAATAACTGAGATTTCCAAGGCGGATTTGTACGAAAACGCATGTAAAATAAGGGAATATGCAAAAGAGCATTTCGATATTTTAAAAATAAGACAAAAATTGCTTTCGGATTTCAACAACATCATATAAGGAGGGTTAATATGAAGGTTTTGCAAATCAACGCAGTGTATGGCTTTAAAAGCACCGGTGTTATTGTAAAAGATATAGAAAATCTTTTAAACGACAACGGTCATACTGCTTTTGTGGCTTATCAGACTGCCGTAAACCCACCTCAAAATTCATATAAAATCGGTAACAAATCAGACTGGAAAATTCATGCGATATTAGCCCGCGTTTTTGGCAAGCAGGCGTATTTCAGTAGAATTGCCACCAAAAAATTATTGAAATATATTGAAAAAATACGTCCTGATGTTGTGCATTTACATAACCTTCATAGTAATTATATAAATCTTAATATATTGTGCGATTATTTAGCAGAAAAAAACATTAAAACGGTTTACACGTTGCACGATTGCTGGTGTTTCACAGGAAAGTGTTCGCATTATGTGGCGGTTGGGTGTGATAAGTGGCAGTCGTCTTGCGGGAGCTGTCCGCAAAACAAATGTGAACAACCAAGCCTGTTTTTCGATGCAACCTCTAAGGTACTTAAAGATAAAACAGAGCATTTGAATAAAATTAAAGATTTAACCTTAGTTGCTTGCAGTGAGTGGATAAAGGCCGAGGCTGAAAAATCTTTACTCAAGCCTAAAAATATCACAGTGATTTATAACGGTGTAGACACGGGGATTTTTAAACCCCATAAAAGCTCATTTAAGGAACAGAATGGTTTTTCAGACGAATTTGTGATTATGGGTATGGCGGATAAGTGGTGTTTAGAAGAGAACAAAATTGCCGTACAAAAAATTGTTGAAAGCAATAAAGACAGTAAAATTGTTATTGTCGGCTGTAATAAGGCTCAAAAACAAATGTTTGATAATTATAACAACGTTTTAGCACTTGAATACGTCAAGGATAGAAAAAAACTTGCTGATATTTATTCAAGTTGCGATGTTTTTGTGAATTTAACCCATGCAGACACCTTGCCGACGGTAAATATGGAAAGTATTTCCTCAGGAACACCGGTTATAACCTATGATTGCTGTGGCTCACCTGAGCTTGTAGACCAAGACAGTGGTTTTGTTGTGAAGGAAAATGACGTTGACGCTTTGTTGACGACAATTGCAAAACTAAAAGAGCAGCCACTAAAAATTGATATATCATCAGCACACAAAAAATTTGATAAAAACAGTTGCTACAATAAATATTTAGAAGTTTATAATGATTGTGGTTTGTCGAAACGCTAATTAGCGTTTCGCCGAGCCACTTGACAAGTGGCTCTAACAAAATCAAATTGTATAATTTGATTTTGTACGACACTCATTGCAATGGATATGGACAAATTTTTATTAAAAATTTGCCACAAAATCAATGATTTTGTGTCGAAACAGATATGTTTCGACTAATCATAACCATTATAAAATTTAGTAAAGAGAGTTAATTTATGCTATATTATTTAGGCATTGCGGCTTTTGAACTGGTTTTGTGTTTTTTATATAATACAGCTATTCCAAAATATAAAAAGTGGATATTTATCTTAGGCTGCGTTGGGCTTTGGTTGTTTGTTGGATTGAGGTCGGATACTACCGGAGTTGACACCATCGGTTATATGAGACGTTTTCAAAATATAGCCGAAACAGCTTGGGAGGATATACCACTTACGGCTGATAGTGATTATGGATTTTATTATTTCACAAAGCTTATAAGGTGCATTACCGATTCAAACATTATATTTAAATTAATAACAGCATTTATCTCGTTGATAGGTGTGTTTGATTTGTGTTGGCGTAATACAAAACGACCTTTGTTGGCGTTGTATTTTTATGTCACAATAGGCAACCTCTTTTTCGTCCTTACAGGCATGCGTCAAGCGATGGCAATGGGTATTTGCTTGCTTTCGGTTAGGTTCATTCAAAAGCGTAAAATCATACCTTTTGCGATTTTGGTGGCACTTGCCGCACAGTTCCATCACTCGGCGTATATATTCCTTCCAATGTATTTCCTGGGCGTAAGACGGGTAGACACAAAAAATATGTTCATTACAATTGCCGTTACGTTATTGGCGTATTTTAGTTATGAAAATTTACTTATGGTTGCAAACGATATCTTGGATTACAACTACGGTGTTGAAAAGATTGATAACGGCGGAATATTTTTTGTCATACTTATTATAATTTTGGTTTTAGCATTGGCAACAAAAAGCCGTTGGATGAAGGAAGTAAAAGAACGGGTTATTATGAATACCGGAATTATGTGTGGGGTTATTTGGATATTCAGGCTTGTCGGCCGTACCGCTGAAAGACCCAGTATGTACTTTTTAAATGCAATACCCGTTGTCTTTAGTGAAGCGATAGATTCTGTTGAAAACAAAGAAACGCGTGTGTTTGTTGAACTTGGTGCCATCGTTTTAACCTTTGCATTTTTTGCATATAGGGCAATGGGACAGTATTATGCATTTGGATTTTAGGTGTAGATTATGAAGATAGTTTTCGTTTCTAATTTTTTGAATCATCATCAAATACCGTTTTGCGGCGAAATGGAAGAAAAAGTTGATAAATTTTATTTTATAGCAACAGATAATGGGGCTAATCAGGGTTATCAAAGAACAGAAGCAAGGGACTATGTAATTGACTATAGAGTTGATAAAAATAGAGCAGAAAAGGAAATTGTTTCTGCGGATGCTGTTATTTTCGGTGCCTGCCCTGATAGTTTGGTCGAGTTAAGAATGAAAGAAAATAAGCTCTCATTTATATATTCTGAGAGAATTTTCAAAAAAGGCATATTGCGATGCTTAAGACCTCGCAATTTCAGGATGCTCAAATCCCGATACTTAAATCACAAGCACAAGAATCTCTACGTTTTAGCGGCATCGGCTTTTTTGCCCTATGATTTATCGGTTTTCGGATTCGATAACAGTAAAATTTTCAAATGGGGATATTTCCCGGAATGTGAAATCAGTAGTAATTTAAAAAAAGAACCGAACACAATCCTATATGCCGGTAGGTTATTAAAACTAAAGCATGTAGAAACAGTAATTGAAACGGCAAGACTTTTGAAGCGTGATGGGTTTGAATTTAAGGTTAATATTGTTGGAGACGGCCCTCAAAAAGAGCGATTAACTGTGTTAAAAAACAAATATAAGTTGGATGATTGCGTAGAATTTTTAGGCTCTAAAACACATAGTGAAGTTTTAGAAATAATGCAACGTATCAGTATTTATATGTTCACTAGTGACTTTAATGAGGGCTGGGGAGCAGTGCTGAATGAAGCAATGTCTAATAGTTGTGCAGTAGTTGCAAGCAGTGCTATCGGTTCGGTGCCGTTTTTAATTACGCATAATGAAAACGGTATGATTTACAAATACGGTAACAACAAAAATGCATATAAAGCCGTTAAAGAATTGTTGACTGATAATCAAAAAGCGACTGTTTTAGGTGCAAAAGCTAAAGAAACAATTACTTGTTATGATTATAAAACAGCAGTTGAACGTTTCCTTAACGGTGTAAATGAATTTTATGACAGCAATAAAATAACGCCATGTGATTCAGGCGTATTTAGTTCAGTGAAAATTTTGAAAAACAATTGGTTTTAGTTGGAGGGTGTAATTTTGGCAAGACCTTTATTATCGGTTATCGTTCCTGTATATAAGGCTGAAAAATATATACATAGATGTGTAAACAGTATATTAAATCAGACACTCGAAGATTTAGAATTGATTTTGGTTGATGATGGCTCTCCGGATAATAGCGGGGCAATTTGTGACGAATATGCCCAAAAAGATGCTCGAGTAAAGGTTTTGCATAAAGAAAACGGCGGTGCTGCATCAGCAAGGAATTTGGGTATTAAAGAGGCCAAAGGCGAATATATGGGGTTTTGTGATGCAGACGATTATCTGTCCTACGATATGTATCAGACATTGATTTCTTTAATGGCTGAGAACAATCTGAACACAATAAGCTGTCTTTCCAATACAAGAGATGAAGATGGAAATCTGCTGGAGAAAGGTAATTCTGACAAATCACTTAATTACTTTACAGCTGAAGAATATATCAAAAAGATTTACTTGAGAGTTGCCGATGTATCACTGTGTACAAGGGTAATCAAGTCTCGGGCTGCAAAGCAACTTGAAATACCTGAAAATCGAAGGGTTGAGGATTTTTATTTTACAATAGCACTAATGCAGGTGGTTGGCGGCACTGCTATTTATAATTATCCTTTTTATGAGTATACAGTGAACAACAACAGCGTCACACATTCAGCTGATTGCAGTATTTATTTGGATGGTTTGTATTTTTTTGAAAAATCCAAACAACTGGTTGATAATTCACAGTTCAAAGCTCAGCAAAAATATTATGAATTAAAGATGCTGTATTTATTGTTTATCTCTGCCGAGAAGAATGAGCGCAAAATGTATAAACAGCAATTTTTATGCCATAAAACTGAATTAAGGAAAAATATTATAGATATATTAAAGAATAAAAACTTAATTTTAAAAGAGAAGATATTATTACTACTATCATCAATATCAATAAACTTGCCAAATCAACTTTATAAAATAATGCGGAGAAAATAAAGTGAAAATTGCTTATTTAATTCAAACATATAAGGACCCTGAGCTGCTATATCGAATGATTGATGCGCTGACCCCAAGCGGCGATTTTTATATTTATGTTGATAAAAAAACAAATATAAAACCGTTTGTTTTTAAATTGAAAAATTACTCAAATGTTAAATTTATCAATAAGAGAAAAAGAATCAATTGGGCAGGGTTTTCGGTAGTACAAAGCTTTTTAGATTTATTGAATTATGCATATAATCAGGAAAAAAAGTATGATAGATTTGTTTTTTTGACTGGTCAGGATTATCCGCTTATGACAAATGAGGAAATACTCGATTACTTTTCTCAGCATAATAAAGCAGAGTTTGTTATGGCGTACAATATCAATAACTCACCGATTGCAACAGATAAAAATAAAGTCACTAAAAAATGGTGGTTTGACACGCCGTTTAAAAACAGATTTTTAAGCAAATGTTATAAATCCTTTTTTTATAGATTTGTAACTAAACCGTTTGTTTTTTACAGCAGTAAGGTGAGGCTTAATGGAGTTGACGTTGACCCGTATTTCGGGCAGATGCTTTCCGCTTTTACAAGAAAAGGAGCCGAATTATTATTAAATGTATATTTAAATGATGAGGTGTTTAATAATCGGATGAAGCATGCACATGCACCGGATGAAATGTATTGGCAAACTGTTATTTTTAATTCACATTTGAGGAAAAATACAATTCAAAATGGTGAAGAACATGAAATTACTGAGCATTTTGGCTGGGCACCTTTGCACTATCATAATTACGATGTTGATACGTCAGTTTATACAAAAGATGATTTTGACGAACTTAAAAGTTGTGGATATATGTTTTGCCGAAAGGTCGTTCCCGGCATTTCAGACGAACTTATGGATATGATTGACGATATGAGAAAAGAGAAAGAAAAACAATGAAAAATCTTTTAATTGTTTCAGATAGCCTTATCACCGGCGGTCTTGAAAAAACCCTTATAGATTTGTGCAATAATCTGGACTATTCAAAATATAACGTTGATTTATATTTGTTTAATGAGGGCAGAGATTTGGTGCCGCAGCTAAATGAAAATGTAAAGCTGTTGTCTGATTCACCGTATTTCGCTACAGTATTTAACAAATCGGTTTCCGTGTCCTTAAAAACACTTCTAAAGCAAAAAAGATTAGACCTTGCTCTTTACAGAGTTGTAAGATTCTTAAAGATTCGCTTTAAAATGCACAGGCTTTCAAAATTAGACTGGTTCTTCCAGAAAAAAACTATGCTGAAAATTGAAAAAAATTATGATGTTGCAATCGGTTTTGCTGAGGGTAGTGCAGGATACTATGTAGCCGACTGTGTAAAAGCAAAGGTTAAAAATATGTGGATACATACCGACATCAAGCAAATTACAACCAATAAATCACTTGATGTTAGAGCTTTTTCGGTTGCAAAAAATATCTGTACAGTGTCGCAAAATTCAAAAAACTCTTTAGTCGAACTTTATCCTGAATTCAAGGACAAAATAAAGGTTTTTACCCTGCCGTCGCTGTTTGATTTTGAGCGCCTTGAACTTTTAAGTCAAGAACCGAATGAGATGGACGATACCACAGTTAATATTGTTTCGGTGGGCAGGCTGGTTGAATTAAAAGGCTTTCATCTTTGCGTAGAGCCTTGCAAAAGGCTAGTCAGCGAGGGCTACAATGTAAAGTGGTATATATGCGGTGACGGTCCGCAAAGACCCGAACTTGAAGAATTAATAAAACAATATGGTTTAGAAAACAACTTTATTTTGTTGGGCAACAAGCAAAATCCGTATACATATATAAACAGTGCATCAATTTGCGTTCAACCTTCAAGCTATGAAGGGTTAAGTCTTGTGATTTATGAAGAAAAGCTGTTTAAAAAAGCGGTAGTTTGCACAGGTATCAAAGGTAATTTGGAAATGATTGCCGATGGCAAAAACGGGTTGGTCATAAACCGTGATAGCGAGAGTATCTATAAAGCAGTTAAAAAACTTTTAGATGATGCTGAATTGTTGAAAAATTTTGGTGAAGAACCGGCATTGAATTTTGTTGATAAACAAACAACTATAAAAAATATAGAGAAGACGTTTTTAGATGAGTAAAATTAAAAATTTTTTGACAAAACTTAATAATATGTCACCGGCAGCTAAAGCGTCGTTTTGGTTTGTTGTGTCCAATGTTGTGCTAAAAGGCATTTCCTTTATAACGACACCGATTTTCACACGACTTTTAGATGTTGCGGATTATGGCATTTCAAGTGTTTTTATAACTTGGGAGGGTGTTATCAGCATCTTTGCAACCCTGTCACTCGCAGGTGGTGTATATAATGTTGCAATGACCAAGTATGAAAAGGATGTTGAAACAGTAACATCTTCTATGATTGGTCTTACGGCAGCAGCATCAATACTAGTGTATGTCTTCTGTATTTTAATAAACGCAGTCTTTCCGCAGTTGTTTGGTTTAAGCGTAAGCTATTTGATTTTTATGTGGGTGCAGACATTTACCAATGCTGCAACAACCTTCTGGCTTATGCGGAAAAGATATACATATGATTACAAAAAAGTAATCGCATATACTTTTTCTAATGCAATTTTAAGCCCTGTTGTTGCAATAATTGCAGTAAAACTTGTGGAAGATAATAAGGCTTATGCTAAAGTTATCGGCTCAGGACTATGGGGAATTATTGTTGGCGTAGCCATTATGGTTATGCTTGTATATAAGGGAAAGAAATTATATCACAAAGAGTACTGGAAATATGCGTTAAAGTTTAATGTTCCATTGCTTCCACATTATTTGTCGCAGGTTATGCTTAATTCTGCTGACAAATTAATGCTTGACTCTTTTATCAGTGCAGCGTCGGCAGGCCTTTATAGTATTGCACACAGTATAACAGGTATAGTAAGTATAATAACCCAATCAATAAACAGTTCATTAATACCATATACTTTGCAGGCTATAAAAAAAGGTACTGTTAAAAAACTTTATAGTGTTGTTTTAGGCTGCAGTGTTCTCGTGTCAGCAATATGTGAGATTATTGTATTGTTTGCAAGAGAGGGAATCCTCATTTTTGCAACAAAAGAGTATATGGATGCTGTGTGGTTTGTAGCACCGTTAGCATTTAGTGTTCAGGTTTCTTTTGTAACAGGTTTGGTCGGCAATATAATTTTCTATTATGAAAAAACCAAGCAGATGAGTGTTGCAACAATGATTACGGCGGTTTCAAATATTATTTTAAATTATGTGGGTATTAAACTTTGGGGACCGGTTTCAGTTGGTTATGCGACCCTTATAACAAGCTTTATTCATTTTTTTGCATATTATTATTTGGCAAAGAAATATGAGAAAAAATTAAACGAGATAATAAATCTTAAAATTCTACTTATTATTTTTGTCTGTTTTGCAGTTTTGATGGCATACGGTTTAATATTCTGGAACAATTTTGTTATGAAAATTATACTTGTTGTGCTTATTTTTGTAATGCTGATTATATTCAAAAACAGAATAGTAAAGATTTTAGCAACAATTAAGGGAGGAAACGAATGAAACCCATAACAAGTACAGAATTAAAAGAAATAGAATTGAATATTTTGTTAGCTGTCGCTGAATTTTGTGAAGAACATAATCTCACATACTTTTTGGCTTATGGAACGTTACTTGGCGCAGTCAGACACAAGGGCTTTATTCCTTGGGATGATGATGTTGATATAATGATGCCGAGAAAAGACTATGAGTATTTAATACGTAATTTTAATGAATGTATGAAAGATACTCATTATTGTGTAATTGCTCCTTTTTCAAAAAATTCAAAGCATTCTATTTTAAAAATAGGAGATAATCGCACTATTAAAACCGAACCAGAATATCGTTATCATTTAAGCAAAGAATCTGGCATGATAGACATTGATGTGTTTCCTCTGGATGGTGTGCCTCAAGAAGTCTTACAATATGAAAAATGGTATGAAAGACTTTACCATTTATATACCGCTTTTTTTATAAAACAGCGTACTTTTAAAAATCTTAATAATCGAGAAAAAATAAAAACCTTAATAAAAAAGATACGTTACCATTGTTCTTTAACAAAAAAAGGAATTGTTAAGAAAACCCAGCAACTGCATCAAAAATATCCATTTGATGAGTGTAGTTATGTGGGTTGTGTGGAGTGCTGTTGGAATTCAAAAAATAATCGTTTCCCAAAAGAGTGGTTTAAAGATTATACTTTATTGAAATTCTGTAATTATGAATTAAAGGCACCGGTGGGTTACCACGAGGTTTTAAGTCAAATGTACGGGGATTATATGAAGCTTCCATCAATAAAAGACCAGGCACCTTGTCATTTTATGAATATATTTTGGAGGGAATAATAAATATGAAAATTGGATATACTTGTGGAGTTTATGACCTTTTTCATGTAGGACATTTGAATTTGTTTGAACGTTGTAAAGAAAAATGTGATTATTTGATAGTAGGGGTTTGTGACGATGAATATGTTCGCAGATTTAAAGATAAAGACCCTGTTATTAGTGAAAAGGAACGTGCGAGAATAATTGCAGCATTAAAATGTGTAGATAAAGTTGTAATTATAGATTCTGACACTACTGTAGATAAATTAAAAGCGTACAATAATACTCCGTATGATATTTTATTTGTGGGTAGTGATTGGGAAGGTAGTGAAAGATTTTTAGCTACAGAAAAACAATTCAAGGAAAACGAATTAAATATTGAAATTAAATTTTTGCCATATACACAAACTATATCAACCTCAAAGATTATAGAAAATTTAAAAAACAGATAGCGATTATTAAATCGAAATTGGAAAGTCTGGTTGATTTATAATTAGGAATGTCAGTCTCCAATAGTGAAAGGACATCAAATAGTGAAAGAGCGTCATACATATTATAAAACAGGGATTATTACTCTTCATCACAATACAAATTATGGTGCGAATATGCAGGCATTTGCAACTTGCAAATTTGCAAATGAACATAACTATAATTGTGAAATCATTGATTATAGATTGAAAAGCCAGGAGTTAAAGACGCATGTAGGCAGTTGGTTGTTGATTTCTTGGCGTAATGATAAAAGCAAATCATTAAAGAAAAAAATAAAGTTAGCGATAGCTTTGTTGATGTCAATTCCCGAAAAATATATGCGTTTACAACGTTTTAAAAGGTTTAGAAGAAAATATTGTAAGTTGTCAGATGTTTGTTGGAATGAGTTTGATGTTGCAAAGAAAAATTTTGGTTGCGTGGTTTGTGGTAGTGACCAAGTTTGGAACCCTGATATCACTGAGGGTATTAACCCCATTTATTTTGGTGATATCTTAGGGGTTAAAAACAAAGTTTCTTATGCCGCAAGTATGGGCAGAGAAAAATATAACGAAACCGACGAAACAGTGGCGGCAAAACTCATTGGCAAGATGGATTATGTATCTGTTCGTGAAGAAAAATCGGTCGAATATATCGAAAAGATTTCAGGCAAAAAGGTTTCGTGTGTTTGTGACCCGGTGTTTCTTCTTGAAAGGTCAGAATATATAAAAATTGCAAAGCCTATAAAAATTAAAAAGCCTTACTTACTTGTGTATAGTGTTGTGGGCAATAATGATATGCTGAATGCGGCATTGGAGTTTGCCAAGAAAAAGAACTTGACTGTGGTGGAAATTTGTCAAAGTAAAAATCACAAACAAGGGCATATTCAATTGTCGTCGGCTTCGCCTGAGGAGTTTTTGGGTGCAATTTTAAACGCTGAATACGTTGTGACAAATTCCTTTCACGGCACGGCTTTTTCAATTATTCTTGAAAAGGATTTTTATGTCTTTGACAACAAGGGTAGAGGCAGCCGTATAACCGATTTGTTGACAAAAGCAGGTCTTGTGGATTGTATGGTTCAAGGGGAAATCCTCCAAAAAGAGTCTATTGATTACGATAAGGTTAATGAAAACTTAAAGCAGTATATTGAGCAGTCTAAAAACTTTCTGTTGACCGCTTTAAATACTTCCAAAACGCCAATAACCGAAAACTGTGTTGGTTGTGGCGGTTGTAAAGCGGTTTGCAAAAAGGACGCCATTAGTTTAATTAAAAATCAGCAAGGGTTTATCAAATCATATATTGATAGTAACAAATGTGTGGATTGCGGTCTTTGCAAAAAGGCATGTCCTATAGAAAACACACCGCTTAAAAATGAGGCGCTTGAGGTGTTTGCCTATAAAGCAAAAGACTCTTTGAGGAAAAAATCAACTTCGGGCGGTGCGGCATCGGCTCTCGCTGAAAGCATTATAAACAACGGCGGCAGTGTTTACGGTGCAAGTTTGGATGAAAACTTTAAGCTTTCCCATATTAGAATAACCAACAAAAAAGACATCGCTCTAATGCAGGGTACAAAATATATTCAAAGCGATATGACTGGCGTTTTTGAGCAAATCTCGGATGATTTAAAGACACAAAGAGCAGTTTTGTTCACAGGAACGCCTTGTCAGACTGCAGCGGTTTTGAATTTTGTAAATACAAATAAAATACCGCAAGAAAAACTATATTTGTGCGACATTATTTGTCATGGAGTGCCCTCGCCTAAGGCCTTTGAAGATTATATTTTATGGCTTAAAGAAAGGGAAACTTTTGATAAATATTATTTTAGAAATAAAGAGCTTTCCTGGCGTGGCGATTCGGCAAGTGTGAGCTGGGATAACGGCATTAAAGCAAATAAATATATTTCAAGCTTTATGAATCTTTATTACAGTAATTTGCTCACCGATGAGGCCTGTTTTAACTGCAAGTTTACCACCAAGGAAAGAGTGAGTGACATCACGGTTTCTGATTTTTGGGGTATTGAAGATACGGCGGCTCAGTTTGAAGATTCGTTAGGCGTTTCAATGGTGCTTATTAACACCCAAAAGGGCAGGGAGCTATTTGATGAGGTGAAAGGTAAAAAGATTAGTGTTAATTTAGATAATGCTAAACAACCTCAACTCAAAAAGCCCACCGAAAGACCGGATGGTTATGATGAATTTTGGGAAAATTACAACATAAATTCTGCACTTAAAAAATACGGTGCGATTAAAGACAGTTTAAAAACAAAAATATATAAGTTGATTAAAGGGTAAAACCAAACAAAAAAGGCATTACTGACTCTTAAAGTCGGTAATGCCTTTTTGTTTGGTTATTGTGTTTTAAGAAGTGATTAGTCCTTACCTAACAC
This sequence comes from Acutalibacteraceae bacterium, assembly GCA_045649545.1. Taxonomy (GTDB): domain Bacteria; phylum Bacillota; class Clostridia; order Oscillospirales; family Acutalibacteraceae; genus UMGS172. The sequence goes on along the minus strand of JAZRQE010000004.1, from coordinate 49,256 downwards.
CTTTTTCTGCCAAGAATATTTATTGCATTTTGGGCAACGCATATACCTTGTTCTGTTTATGTGCATAGCAAAGAATACACTGCTATATTGGGGAATATGCTTGTAGCCGCACTTTTGACATTCATAGTAGCCTGCTTTTTGCTCAATTTTTATTGCAAACGGAGTTGCAACTAACAAAGGAACAATACTTGCCAACACAATTACCGTGCTCAACCATTCAACCATTGGTACAGCCGCAACGATTATGACCGATGCAATAAGCGGTAAAACACAGCATATACCCATTACAATTTCTATTTTAAGTAATCTTCGGTCGCTTTCTTCTTTTTGTTTTACCATTTCAATTAACTTATTTTCCATTTCTTTGTTGTAATTATTCACTGTAATTACCTCCCCACTTAATAAATCATTTACGGTGATTTTGAGAACGTCACACAGTTCGAGCATAATGGAAGAGTCGGGCAGAGATTTACCCGTTTCCCATTTTGATACCGCTCTGTCGGTGATGTTCAAGATTTCTGCCAACTGCATTTGGGTTAAGTTAACCTTTTTTCGTTGTTCGGCAATGAATTTCCCGATTTTTGTCTGGTCCATACGTCGCCTCCTTTGATTATATTGTAATCGATTTTTGTAATTCAATAAACATACCGTTGGTTGAGCGAGGAGAAATCAACTGTTGGTTGTGCTGAAATCGAAACACTTTTTATATTATACATTATACTACGTTTCATATTAAAATCAAACAGAATTCATTTAATTAATAAAAACTATTGACAATTTTGATACTTCGTGATACGATGTATTACGCAAAGGGAGGTATAGTATGGATATTCAGTTAAAACGAGGGTTATTGGATGTTTGCGTTCTGGCAGCAATCAAGAACGAGGACTCATACGGATATAAGATTATCAAGGATGTAAAGCCGTATATCGAGTTGTCGGAATCCACCTTATATACTATTTTAAAACGTTTGGAAACGGCCGGTATGCTGACTGTTCGTACTGCCGAACACGGTGGCAGACTCCGTAAGTATTATCATATTACCGACGAGGGATTGAAACGTATTGAAGAGTTTAAAGATGAGTGGAAGGAAATTTTATCCATATACAAATTTGTGACGAAGGAGGACGAAGGAAATGAGTAAGCGGGAATTTCTTGAGCAATTGCGCAAAGGATTGACCGGATTACCCGAGATAGACATAGAAGAACGCGTGATGTTTTACGGCGAAATGATAGATGATAGAATAGAAGAAGGTCTTTTGGAGGATGAAGCGGTTTTATCAGTGGGTTCTGTCGAGAATATTATTGCACAGGTAGTGGAAGAAACTCCCTTTGTGCAAATTGCAAAGCAAAGAATAAAACCAAAAAGACGATTAAAAGCGTGGGAAATCATACTTTTGGCACTTGGCTCTCCGATATGGCTTTCGTTGGGAATTGCATTTGTTGCCGTGATTCTCTCGGTTTATGTTTCGTTGTGGTCTGTGATTATTTCTCTGTGGTCAGTCTTTGCCTCCTTGGTGGCTTGTGCTGTTGGCGGTGTGGTGGCGTGTGCTGTTTTGAGTGTGACAAGTAGTGTCTATACAAGCGTCGCGATGCTCTCGGCAGGATTCGTTTGTGCAGGACTTTCCGTTTTTATGTTTTACGGTTGTAAAGAGGCAACAAAGGGCATTTTGATGCTCACAAAGAAAATTGCAGTATGGCTCAAAAACTGTCTTGTTAAAAAGGAGGAAGCATAATGAGAAAGACAACAAAAATATGGCTCAGTATGGCAGCCTCTTTTGTGATTATTGGATGTATTATTTTTACGGGGGTAATGTCAGTGCTTAAATGGGATTTCAGAAAACTTTCAACTGTTAAATACCAAACAAATCATTATGAAATTACAGAAGTATTTGAGGATATATCAATAAAAACCAATACCGCCGACATTATATTTGCATTATCCGATGACGGAAAATGCAAAGTGGAATGTTATGAGGACAAAAAAGCAAAGCACTCCGTCATGGTTCAGGAAAATACGCTTACCATCAACATTGTCAACGAAAAATCTTGGTATGATTATATCGGGATAAATTTCGGTTCGCCAAAAATAATGGTTTATCTGCCTAAAACGGAATACACCTCGCTCGTTATAAAGACAAGCACCGGAGATATTGAAATTCCAAAAGATTTTAAATTCCAAAATGTTGACATTTCGTTAAGTACGGGTGATGTTGATTTTTACGCATCGGCTTCAAAGTTAATAAAAATAAAGGCAAGCACAGGGGATATTTCTTTAGAAAATATGTCTGCAGGTTCGCTTGACCTTTCGGTTTCGACCGGTGAAATTACCGTCAAGGGTGCAAACTGTGAGGGTGACCTTACAGTCAAGGTTTCAACAGGTGAAGCATACCTGACCGACGTTAATTGCAACAGTGTTATATCAAGCGGAAGTACGGGCGATATAAATTTAAAAAATGTAATTGCCAAAGAAAGGTTTTCCATCAAAAGAAGCACAGGCCACGTAAAGTTTAACGGTTGCGATGCCGGTGAGATTACTGTAGAAACTGACACCGGAGATATTACCGGTTCGTTGCTTTCTGAAAAAGTGTTTATCACTAAAACCTCAACCGGTAGAAACGACGTACCAAACACGGTGACGGGTGGAAAATGCGAAATCAAGACCGACACCGGCAATATTAAAATAACCCTAAAGTAATCTTGATGAAAGATTTTAAATTCAAGTTGTAAAAAGCTGTTTAGTTTAACTTGGTTTGCACTTGATTTTTAAACAGGATATGATTATAATAATTATGTAATAAATTCCGCACCGGGTGCGTAAAAACATATAAAAACATTAAGAGGTGTACTTTATGGCAAAAACAGTTAAAGACATTATCAAACTCATTAAAGACAACGACATTAAAATGGTTGACTTTAAAATGGTTGACATCAACGGTCAGTACCGCCACGTAACCATCCCTGCAGGCAACTTCTCGGAGGATACTATGAAAAGCGGTATCGGTTTTGATGCTTCTAACTACGGTTATGCAGTGGTTGAGAAGAGTGATATGGTTTTCATTCCCGACCCTGACACAGCAGTTATCGACCCGTTCTGTGATATCCCGACCTTGTCTATGACCGGTAACGCAATGATTATTGACAGTCCTGAAAACCGTCCCTTGGCACAGTATCCCAGAAATATTATCCGTGCCGCTGTTGACCATATGAAGGCTTCGGGCGTTGCCGATGAAATGCTTATTTTGCCCGAGTTTGAGTTTTATCTCTTTGACGAAGTCACCTGGGGTGTAGACGGCAGTTATGTTGGTGCCTCGGTTGATGCTAAACAGTCTTACTGGAACAGCACCGTTGAGGGCAAGGGTGTTGTAGTTCCCAAACAGAAGAACTATCATATTGCAAAACCGTTTGATATTTCGTACGAGTGCCGCAGTGAAATGTGTATGCATATGGCTGATATGGGCATTCAGATTAACTATCATCACCCCGAAGTTGCCGCCTCCGGTCAGTTTGAGATTGAGCCGCAGTTGGGTGAGGTTGTAAATATGGCTGATGCCACTATGATGATTAAGTACATCATTCATAACACCGCCTTAAAGCACGGCAAAACTGCTACCTTTATGCCCAAGCCGATTTACGGTGAGGCAGGTTCGGGTATGCACGTTCATATGTTGCTTATGAAAGACGGTCAGCCGGTATTCTCGGATGACAACGGCTACTCTCATTTGAGCCAAACTGCTCACTACTTTATGGGCGGTCTTTTGAAGCACATCGCTTCTCTTTGTGCTATCACCAACCCGAGCACCAACTCGTTCAAGCGTTTGGTCCCCGGTTTTGAGGCTCCGGTTACTGTAGGTTATGCTACCTCTAACAGAAGTGCCGTTATCAGAATTCCGGCTTATGCCAAGAGTCCTGATAAGCGTCGTTTTGAGTTGCGTAACCCTGATGCAACCTGCAACCCCTATTTCTGCTATGCTGCAATCCTTATGGCAGGTCTTGACGGTATTAAAAATAAGATTGACCCGCATGAGAATGGTTGGGGTCCGTATGACTGCAACCTTTTCCATCTTCCCGAAGAAGAAAAAGCAAAGTTACAGGGCTTACCGGTATGCTTGGAGGATGCTTTGGATGCTCTCGAAGCCGACCACGATTATCTTACCGAGGCAGGAGTATTCCCTGAGGAGTTAATCAAGAACTTTATCAAGTCCAAGCGTGCAGAATGTGCAGAACTTTCAAAGATTCCTCATCCTGCAGAGTTTGATAAGTACTATAACCTTTAAAATTAAAAACCCTGCACTGTCTTTTGGCGGTGCAGGGTTTTTGTCAAGGTGTTTTATCGTGACGATGCGTGCAGAATTCACAGTTCTGTAAAAATATACTGCTTGACACAGGGGACGAGGTATAGTAAAATTAATATGTATATTAAGGGATTTTTATTGCGTTTGTGAAGGTGTTATTCTGATGCGAAAAGGCTTTTTAAAGTGTATATCTTGTTTACTTGCAGTAGTTATGCTACTGTCTTTTTCCAGTTGCGGTAAAAAAGGGGATAAGGCCGATATCGGCTATATTTCGGGCAATTATCAAATGATTATCGATTCGGTAGATGAGATTAATTGCGATTACCTTTTGGTTTACCGTAGCGGTGCCAGTTTTGATGAAATTGATTCATTTGTTGAGTTTATGGAAAGATTAGCAGCGTCGTCTTCCAAAACGTTTCAGATTTGCCCTGATGTGTTGAATATTACCGATGCTAATCAAAAAATTATTCTTCTCGGAAACACGTCATATAATGAATCAAAACAGACCGCTAAAACTATGGAGGGAATCCGTGCAAACAATTATTATGACTACTTAATCAGCGGTTATAATAACACTTTGAGCGTTATGTGGATGTCCAAGTTTGGACGTGAGGATGCATTCAACTATATTCTCACAAATTTGCTTAATAAAGGTTTTAATAAAACTTTTAAAAGCGGATACAGTTATATGTATTTAAGCGACCGTTCTGACACACCGGTTGTTACTATTAATGATATTAATATTATTCAATATTCAGTTGTTATGTCAGGCTCGCCGTCGTTCATTGAGCGTAATGCAGCACAGCGTCTTGTCCGTGTTATAAAGGAAGCCACAGGCGTTGAAATTCCGTTGGTTACCGACGCTGTAGAAGAGTCGACATATGAGATTTTGGTTGGCGATACCAACCGCGGAGAAACATATGTAACATCCTTTTTTGCAACCAAACGTTACACGTTGGCTCAATATAGCAATAAACTTGTTTTACGCGGCGGTCAGATAGAGGCTACTTCAAAAGCGGTTAATGATTTTGCAGATATGGTCGAAAAAGCATCCATTACGGCAGCACCGTTGCATATTAAACCGAACTATTGTAAGACCGGTAGCATTTCCACATACGGTGGAGATTATTTTGACGGTTATGAGTTAGTTTTCTCGGATGAGTTCAATACCGATGAAATTAATAATAAAATATGGACAGTTGAGAATGGTGCAATTCCTACTTACGGTGATGCCGCAGGATTGCTTCAAATTCTCCCTAAAGACATTTATTCTGACAGCTCTAATATGATTCTTCGCTCAGGGCTCAATGCCGGCGGTTATCATACCGGTCATATTACCACGGAAAAATCCTTTAGTATGAAATACGGTTATGTTGAAGTTCGTGCTAAATTCCGCGCTGCTCCCGGGTATTGGATTAAAATGATTTTGACCGATTATAATGATAAGAAAGCAGAAACTGCTCAAATTGATGTGTTTAATAGCTTGGGCAGTCAGGACTCGGTGTATGCAAGCCTTGGCATATTGGAGACGAAAAGTTATTACAGCCATTATTTAGGTTTGCATAATTCTGATTATGAAGGTTACCGCTCAGGTGTTTTAGAAAACGGAAAGTTTTTTAACGATGATGAATATCACACATACGGCGTTGAATGGACACCTGAATATGTCAGGTTTTTCGTTGACGGTGTATCATACGGTACTGTAGAAGTCACTCCGGATAAATTCAAAGGTCTTAAGACCGAGATGTATCTTGATTTTATGGGCGGAATTAATATGACCGAGCAGGTTGCGGTTGACGAGGATGCAATGTGGCCTATCACGGCGTGTTTTGACTGGGTCAGGGTTTATCAAAAGCCCGGCAGTACGTTTACCGACCGTACAAAATTGCCGATTACTACTCCGACTACCCCTGAAACAAAGAAATAATCAACGCAGAACAAGGCTATGATTTCTTCAAATTTTTAATTGACTATTAATTAATAAAAACAAGCCGAGGGCAACGCCCTCGGCTTGTTTTATGCCTTTAAATTACTCGTGGTCTTTAAGCCAAATTGCGGCTTTTTCTTTAGAAATGCTTTTAATGTTTTCGGTGGGGTAGATAGACTCTTCACCGCCGTTAACATAGAGGAAAAGTTTTCCATCGGGCATTTCGTAAAGTGACTCTTCATAACCGGTAGCATCGCCGAATTCACCTACAATGAATTTCTTGATTAAAGATGCAACCTCAGTGTCATATTCACGTTTGCAAATAATCTTTTTCATATTTTTCTCCTTTCAAAATTTATAAACTATAAATATAGTCTATGCATACAACTTATGAATATTACAAATTGCCACTATTGTCGATTTTTGGCACATAGGTGAAGTTTGCGTAATCGCGGCAGTCGTAATATCCCTTTATATAATCAACAGGCACGCCGTTGATTACAACTGTGGTGCCTTCATCTTGAGGCCAGTTTATAATGCTTTCGCGTGTGCCGATTTGCCAGTAAATAGTACGGGTTTCGCCGGTGTTATCGTTTTTTACAGCAACACGTATTGCGGCAGGATGTTCATCGGTTGACTCAACCTCAAAAACCTCAAGTAAAATTCCGGTACTGAACAGTATATTCTGGTCATAGTCTTTTCTTAAAAGTTTTCCGTTTGGAAGGTTGTTCATATTATAAAAGAATTCGTCTTTAACAAAAAATCCAACGTTAAAAGCGGTAATTATAATTGTCAAAAGGGCTACTATCATACAAACCTTACGTTTCATTTTGCAACTCCTTTATTTTTAAAATCGGGAATATTTTCTATTTTACAACCTTTAACGAAATATCAAAAGCCTTGACCGAATGTGTGATTGCACCGATAGAAATGATGTCAACGCCGGTTTCGGCAACGGCACGGATTGTCTCGGCGGTAATGTTGCCCGAAGCCTCTAAAAGTGCTTTTCCGTGAGCCATTTCGACTGCTTTTTTCATTGTTTCGCAATCCATATTGTCGAGCATAATGATTTCGCAACCGGTGTCGAGTGCCTCTTTAACCTCGTCTAAATTACGGGTTTCAACCTCAATTTTTACCGTGTGACCGATTTTTTCTCTCAAGGTTGAAACTGCTTTGGTAATGCTACCGCAAGCATCAATGTGGTTATCTTTGAGCATTGCGGCGTCGGAAAGATTAAAACGGTGATTTTTACCGCCTCCGCAGGTTACAGCGTATTTTTGCAAAGCACGAAGACCCGGTAATGTTTTTCTTGTGTCGGCAACTGTGGCGTTAGTGCCTTTGATGAGTTCAGCTGCTTCGTGCGTCATTGTCGCGATTCCCGACATATGCTGAATAAGGTTTAAAGAGGTACGCTCACCCTTTAATAATAACTTGGTCGGACCGCTGATTTCGGCGATGATGTCACCTTTTTTAAGTGTGTCACCGTCATTTTTGTATTTGTTCATATTAAAGTCACCAAGTAATTGGAAAACGCGAAGTGCAACATCAATACCGCACAAAATACCGTCAGCTTTGGCTAAAAATTTTGCGGTTGACACGTGATTATCAGGTAAAAGGTTATCTGCCGCTACGTCAATGTAATTTACATCCTCTAAAAGGGCGGTTTTGATAATATCGTCAATATAAAACTGCATCATTTGTGAATGACCTCCTTTAAAACTATAGAAGCAATGTTGGCTAAACTTCTTGCTTCAAGATAGTCGTTGGTTATCTGGAAACGCTTGTTATTAAGTCTTGCTGCTATGTTTTCAACTTCGGGCTGATACTTTCTTGCTGCCTCGGGGTTGGGTAAAACAAAGTGGCATTTTTGCATTATGTTACGAATTGAAGTTCTTGTGCCGGTAGGCATAGGTGCACCGTCAACCGAATGTATGGGTGCTGTACCGCAAACCGAGGTATCGTTATAACTGCGGTTGATATCCTCTGCGGCTCTGCGGCCGAAAACAAGAGTTTCAAGCAGGCTGTTTGAAGCCAAGCGGTTTTTACCGTGAACACCGGTGTGAGAACATTCACCCACCGCATAAAGACGGTTGATACGTGTTCTTGAATTCAAATCAACGTTAATTCCGCCCATAAGGTAATGGTGGGTCGGGAAAACGGGGATAAGCTCCTTGGTCATATCTATGCCTTCGTTTAAACAACGCTCGTAAATCATCGGAAAGCGGTCGTGTATAAATTCAGGGGTGCGGTGAGTAATATCAAGATAGAATTTATCGCTACCCGTTCTACGCGACTCCAAAATAATACCGCGTGAAACAACGTCGCGAGGAGCTAATTCCAAACGCTCGTCATAGCGGTGCATAAAGCGTTCGCGGTGGCAGTTAACAAGGTAAGCACCCTCACCTCTGACAGCTTCGCTGATAAGAAAACGTTCACGGCAGTTGTCACCAGCAAAGCCGGTTGGGTGGAATTGAATATAACTCAAATTCTCAATCCTTGCCCCCAAGCTGTGAGCAATCGAAATTCCGTCACCCGTAGCAATAGAGGAGTTTGTGGTATATTTATAAACCCTGCCGATACCGCCGGTTGCGATTATTACAAACGAAGCGGCAGCGGTGGTTAATTTACCGTCCGAAAGCAAAGAGGCATAGTAGCCGTTGTTAGCCTCATCTAAAAAGGCAAGCGAAGTATTCTCAACAATATCAACGTTAGGCAAGTCCTTGGTTGCGGCAATAATAGTCCGCATAAGTTCTTCGCCGGTAGTGTCGCGGTGATGGACAATACGGCGGCGGCAATGACCGCCCTCTAACGTGGCGTGAATGTGACCGTCAACCTTGTCAAACTCACAACCAAGTTCAATCATTTTCCTGACATCTTGGGGACCCTCTTTAACCAGCACGTCAACCGCCTCGGGACGGTTTTCCTGTTTGCCGGCAATCATAGTATCCTCAATGTGTAGGTCAAAGCTGTCATTTTCGGTATCCAGCACGGCGGCAACGCCACCTTGTGCAAGGTTACTGTTGCAAAGCCTTAATTCACGCTTTGATACTACTAAAGCATTTATTCTACTGTCGAGATTATAGGCGGCATAAAGACCCGAAAGTCCCGCGCCCACAATTAAAACATCATACTTATCACGCATTTTAAACGTCATCTCCTGAATAAAAAAGAGAAAACAATATCTATACATTATAAGTATACCACATAAAAATCAAAAAGAAAAGAGAAAATATGTATAAAAAAACAACTGTCTAAAGATAGACAGTTGTTTATCGTGTCGGCATTACCTATTTTCCCGGGCCGTCACCAGCCAAGTATTTTCGGCACAAATGAGCTTAACTTCCGTGTTCGGGATGGGAACGGGTGGACCCTCATCGTAATCAACACCGACTTACTCGTTCTTCGCGAGTGCAGGAGTTATATTACCACACCTTTTATCAAAATGCAAGTCTTTTTTTCAAAAAAATTAAAAATATTTTTATTTTGTTTTTAACGTTGATAATTACAATGTCTTTCGTCCCTCTAAAGCACGGGATAAAGTAACTTCGTCAGCATATTCCAAATCACTGCCGACGGGAATGCCGTACGCCAAACGGGTAACCTTGATGCCCATTGATTTGACCAAACGTGAAATATAGCTCGCGGTGGCTTCGCCCTCAACCGTCGGGTTGGTGGCAACGATGATTTCCTGCACCTCACCTGAAGAAAGCCTTTGCATTAGTTCACGCATTTTAAGTTGGTCAGGGCCAATGCCGTCAAGCGGACTGATTGCACCGTGTAAAACGTGGTACAAGCCCTTAAATTCGCGTGTGCGTTCAAACGCCATAACGTTCTGTGCATCCTCAACAACGCAGATAACGCTGCGGTCGCGGTCAACAGCAGAGCATATCGAACAAACCTCACCGTCGGTAAGGTTTTGACAAACGTTGCAATACTTTATTTTGGCCTTGGCTTCCAAAAGTGCTTCCGAAAATTTGCCTGCCATTCCGTCGGGACGGGTTATGACATAGTAAGCCAATCGCCGTGCGGTCTTTTTGCCGATGCCGGGCAGTCTTTCAAACTGCTCAATCAATCGGTCAAGCGGTGCAACACTGTAAGCCATTAAAACAGTCCCGGAATATTAAGTCCGCCGGTAATTGCACCCATCTCGGACTCTTGAGTTTGGGCAATTTTTTTAACAACATCATTTACGGCGATAACGATATAGTCTTCCAACATTTCGATGTCGTCTACGTCAACTGCCTCGGGGTCGATTGTGATTTTCTTCATTTCGTGACTGCCGGTCATGGTAACTTCAACAATTCCGCCGCCGGCAGAAGCACAAAATTCGCGTTCCTCAAACTCCGACTGGAAGTTAGCCATATCCTCCTGCATTTTCTGTACCTGTTTTAACATTGCGGCCTGACTTTGACCGTTATTTGCTCCGGGAATTCTTGCTTTCATTTTTATTGTCCTTTCTATTGTGTGCTGTAACTCAAATTTATTCGTTAGAGCCCGGCACTTCAAGTGTTTTTAGTTTATTGATTATATCCTGCAACGGGTCACCGGTGGCGGCAACCTTTTTCTTGTATGGACCTAATTTGTATGTTCTTCCCACAACCGACTGTACGGCGTTGCGAATCTGTGTGCGGTAAATCGGGTCGCCACGCATTAAGGGTATAAACTGGTCATTTTCAGAGTCAATCAACAAAATTTCATCCTTAATATAGGCTTTTGAGCCTCGCAAAACGGCCGCCATTAAAGGTGCGGCTTTGTTCAGTTCATCCAAAACATCAACCCAAGCCTCGAATATTGTTTCACTGTTGGTGGCAGGTCTTTCTGTAGGTGCAGGTGAGGGTGTTTCCTCAACTGACATATCAGCAACCTCAACCGTTTCCGATGGAATTGGCGGCATACCGTCATCGTCAGGAACGGTAGCTTCAATCGGTGAAGGCTCAGGCTTAGTTGTATTATCAACCTGAGGTTCAGCCTCTATTTTTACCGCAGGAGCAGTGCTACCGTATTTTACGGTTCTTTCTAAACGCTCAAGTCGGTCTAAAATGGCTGACGGTGAAGAGTCAAGCTGAGGACTGCAAAGTTTTACGATTGCGGTCTCAAACTCTGTTCTGCGGTCGGCCATAGTCATTCTATCAAGTGTCAAGTTTAACACATTGATTGCATTGACAATGCCCTCAAGCGGATAAGAAACAGCTTGGGTTTGAATTGCCTCAAGCTCTTTGGGTGTTGAAATTATGAGTGAGCCCGGTGTTTTAACCGTTTTTGCAACCATTAAATTGCGATAGTGGTTTATCATTTCGCTGCAAAGACGTTGCAGGTCAACAGCGTTTTTATGAAGCTCGTCAACTTTCATTAAAGCTGCACCGACATCTGCCGACAGAATGTGTCTTGCTAAATCCAAACAGTAGTTATTGCCGGCAAGTGAACAAACGCTTATTACATCTGAATCGGTTATATGGTGGGTGCGTGCGGCACAAAGGTCAAGCGTTGATAATGCGTCACGCATACCACCGTCGGACAAGGTGGCTATCATTTCGGCTGCAGAGCGGTCGATAGAAAAGCCTTCCTTTTCAGCAATATAAAGAATACGGTCGGCAATAGCTTCGGGCGAAATACGGTGAAAGTCAAACCGCTGGCAACGGGAGAGTATAGTTGCGGGCAGTTTATGTACCTCGGTCGTGGCAAGAATGAATATTATATGTGCCGGCGGCTCTTCAAGAGTTTTAAGTAACGCGTTAAACGCACCGGAGGACAGCATATGTACCTCGTCTATGATGTAAACGCGGTATTTTGAAGACGTAGGGGTGTAGGAAACCTGCTCACGCAAATCTCTGATATTATCAACACCGTTGTTAGAGGCGGCGTCAATTTCGGTTATATCAAGTACATCACCTTCGGCAATCGCACGGCAGGAGTCACACTCACAGCAGGCGTCCCCATTGGAAGAATTCAAGCAGTTAACGGCTTTTGCCAAAATTTTGGCACAGCTTGTTTTACCGGTACCTCTGGGACCGGTAAATAAATAGGCATGGAAAATCTTGCCCGACTTTAATTCGTTTTTCAGTATTTCGGTTATGTGCTCTTCGCCGACAACGTCCTGAAAGTTCATAGGACGGTATTTGCGGTATAAAGCCTGATACAAGAAAAATCCCCCTTTAATGTTGCTAAAATTCACTAAAAAGCACGCCCTAAGGCGTACGAACGACCGAGTTTACTGCGGCACACGAGAAAATCCGCTTAATGCTGCTCGGTTCCCCGCCTGACATGGTTCACGGCACCCTGTCGCACAGGACCCGACCGTTCGCACGCCTTAAAGCGTGCTTACTCAAAGTATTATACAACAAAACAATAGAAAATACAATATTAAATTTAATCAGTTTGATTTAAAAATTATTAAATACCAATAAAATATAAATATATGTATCAGTATATAGTTAGCCATAACGGGAATAGTTTCGGAAAGAATCGTCTTTTTAGATGATTTTTTCGTGTTCGATACTATATGTTGTGGTGGGCTTGGAATATATAAAAAATAAGAGAATTATATGTAAAATTTATGATAAAATTGTAGACATTTGAAGACGAGTGTGTTATAATTTTAACAAGTTATGCAGACTAAGTTTTGTGTCCGTTTCGGCACCGCTTATTTTGACGTAATTGTATTTTTATTTCAGGAGGAAAAGCTAATGAAGAAACATGCCAGCTCTATTCCGTTTAACGGAACACCCGAGCAGGAAGCCAAACTCAAGGCTGTCATCGAAGCAAAGAAAGACATTCAAGGCTGTTTGATGTCCGTTATGCAGGAAGCTCAAGGTATCTACGGCTATTTGCCGCTTGAGGTTCAGTCTATGATTGCCGAAGGTCTTGGCATTTCAGTTGAGGAGGTTTACGGTATCGCAACCTTCTATGCTCAGTTTGCACTGTCTCCCAAGGGCAAATACAATATTTCGGTTTGCTTGGGAACTGCTTGCTACGTTAAGGGTGCACAGAAACTTATTGACCGCCTTGTTGAGGTTTTAGGTATTCAGCCCGGCGAATGTACTGCCGACGGTAAATTCTCGCTTGAGGCTTGCCGTTGTATCGGTGCTTGCGGACTTGCACCGGTTCTTACCGTTAACGAAGATGTTTACGGCCGTTTGACCGAAAAGGATATCGACGGTATTATTGCAAAATACGCTGATTAATTTTTAATCAAGGGAACATACACGTATGAAAATAAGTGAGATTAAAGAACTTTTAAATGCTGAGGTTGTCTGCGGCGAGGATTTGCTCGAACAAGAGATTTATTCTGCTTGCGGAAGCGATATGATGAGCGATGTTTTGGCTTACGTTAAAGACCAGGGCGTTCTGCTTACCGGACTTGTAAACTCGCAGGTTGTAAGAACTGCTGAGATGATGGATATGGTTTGCATAGTTTTTGTTCGCAACAAGCGTCCTACCGAAGAAATGGTAGAGCTTGCACGTGAAATGGGAATTGCATTGCTGTGTTCACCCAAGCGTATGTATGAAGCCTGCGGTAAGCTTTATATGAACGGGCTTAACCGAAACGGAGCAACATTATGAGTGAGCCGTTAAAGTTCAAGTATAATGTTCAAGGCAATAACTTTGCTTCTGCCGGTCAGGCTTCGGTCATGGTTAAGAAAAATCTGCGTCAAATCGGTCTTTCGCCGGAGATTATAAGACGTGTATCTATCGCAATGTATGAGGGTGAAATCAACATGGTTATCCACGCAGGCGGCGGTACTGCCGAGGTGCTTGTGTATGAGGATAAGGTTGTAATCATTCTTGATGACTGCGGTCCGGGTATACCGAACGTGGAGCTTGCTATGAAAGAAGGCTTTTCCACTGCACCTGACAATATCAGGTCGTTAGGTTTCGGTGCCGGTATGGGTCTTCCTAATATGAAGCGTTATACCGACAGTTTGGAAATTGAAACTCAACTCGGAAAAGGCACCCGCATTACAATGCAGGTTAATTACCAATAAGAGAGTAACTTTATGAATACATATTTACATTCGGTTTCTTTAAACGAAGAAAAATGCACCGGTTGCACAACCTGCCTAAAGCGCTGTCCGACTGAGGCTATTCGAATCAAGGACGGACGTGCAGTTATTAATCCGGGCAGATGTATTGATTGCGGCGAGTGTATCAGAGTATGTCCCCATGAGGCAAAGCTTGCTGTTTGTAACGCTTTCAAGGACTTGGAAAAGTTCAAATGGCGTATTGCATTGCCTGCCCCCACACTTTACGGTCAATTTGAAGAGCTTGAAGATATTGATTATTGTCTGCAAGGGCTTCTCGATATGGGATTTGACCAGGTATATGAGGTTTCTCAAGCTGCCGAATTTGTTTCGGAATATACCAGATTGCTCATAAAGACCGAGGGTGTCAAAAAACCTATTATCAGTTCGGCTTGTCCCGTTATTGCGCGACTGATTGCGTTAAGATTTCCCTATTTAAAGGATAATCTTATGCCGTTACTTCCGCCGATGGAAATTGCGGCAATGAAAGCAAAAGAACGTGCATTAAAGGAACATCCCGAGTTTAAACCGGAGGATATAGGCGTTTGCTTTATATCTCCGTGTCCTGCCAAGGCAAGCTACGTTAAAAATGGTTTCGGCTCATATAAAAGTGCAGTTGATTTGGTTGTGCCGATTAGTGAGATTTATTTCAAGCTCATAAACTTTATGAAGCGAGAAATTACACCTGTGCCGTTTTCCCGTTCGGGAGTTATCGGTATCAGTTGGGCAACCTCGGGCGGTGAGGCTACCGCAATTTTCAACGATAAGTACTTGGCAGCCGACGGTATTGAAAACGTTATTAAAATGCTTGACCAGATTGAAAACGGTATGATTCCCCAGCTTGAGTTTATTGAGCTTAATGCTTGCACCGGCGGTTGCGTCGGCGGAGTGTTGACGGTGGAAAATCCGTTTATCGCCAAGGCAAGAATTCAAACATTAAGACGGTACCTTCCGGTATCGCAAAACTTCTTGGATGACAATGAAAAGTATATACCTGACGATTGTTTCTTCCAAGATGTGCCGGCATATAAGCCCATTTCAAGACTTTCGGATAATATCGGTGAGTCAATGCGTATGATGGCAGACATTCAGAGTCTGCGTGAAGCGTTGCCCGGCATCGATTGTGGTGCCTGCGGTGCGCCGAATTGCCGTGCTTTCGCAGAAGATGTCATAAAGGGCGAGTGTTCGGTTGATGCTTGTGTAATAAGACAGCACAACAACTTAAAAAATGACAAAATCGAGGAGTAGCTATGACCGTTAAAGAACTTTCGGATAAGTCTGGGTTTTCGGTTGTGACACTGCCTGACCCCCTAAGGGAAATCGGCGGTGCTTACTGTTGTGACCTTTTAAGCTGGGTTATGGGCAGGGCTAAAGCGGATGATGCGTGGATTACTATTATGACTAATTCAAACATAATCGCTGTAGCGTCGCTTGCCGATACAGCCTGCATTATTCTTTCCGAGGGTGTCGAATTGGACAGAGAGGTTAAGGCTTTAGCCGAATCAAAAGGCGTAAATGTTTTGGGCACTGATAAGCCTATATACGAAACCGCCGCAACCTTGAGTAGTTTGCTATGAGTCGCTACACCTACGATTTTCACATTCATTCCTGCCTTTCTCCCTGTGCCGATAACGATATGACTCCTTCGAATATTGCCGGAATGGCAACGTTGGCAGGCGTCAATATTATGGCACTGACCGACCATAACACTGTTAAAAACTGTCCGGCATTTTTCAAAGCCGCAAAAAGAAACGGAATTATCCCCGTGGCCGGTATGGAATTAACTACCGCAGAGGATATTCACGTGGTTTGCCTCTTTGAAAAATTGGACGAGGCGTTGAAGTTCGGCGAGGAAATAGAAAAGCATAGGATTCTTATCAAAAACCGTACCGACATTTTCGGTGACCAACTGATAATGGACGAGGAGGACAATGTAATAGGTACTGATGAGTATCTTTTGTCCAACGCGACCGATATTTCGGTTGACCAAGCACCGAAGTTGGTTGAGATGTTCAACGGTGTGTGCTATCCCGCACATGTTGACCGTACATCAAACGGTATTATTGCTACTTTGGGTGATTTTCCGCCTACTCCGAAATTCAATTTGGCAGAGTTTCACGATGCCGAAAAAATAGAGGGATATCGGTATAAATACCCCATTTTGGATGATAAAAAACTGCTTGTCAGTTCTGATGCACATTACCTTTGGGATATAAGGGATGCGGAAGGTTATTTAGAAATAGATGACGAGCCTTACGGCAGTGATTTGGTAAGAAAAAACCTTTTCAAGATTTTGAGGGGTGAAGAATGAAAGAATTATCCTTAAATATTCTTGATATTGCCGAAAATTCGGTAAGGGCCAACGCTACGTTGGTAACCATAACAATAGTTGAAGACAGTGAAACCTTAAAGGTGACGATAGGCGATAATGGTTGCGGTATGACAAAAGAAATTTTGGAAAATGTCACCAATCCGTTTTGCACTACCCGTACTACCAGAAAGGTAGGTCTCGGAATTCCGTTGTTAAAACTTCAGGCGGAACAAACCGGCGGAAGCGTTACAATAGTATCGCGTCACGAAATCGAGTTTCCCGATACGCACGGCACCGAAACCGAAGCACTGTTTTATAAAAACCACATAGATATGACTCCGTTAGGAGATATCATAGCCACCGTAATAACCCTTATTCAATGCAATCCGCACCTTGATTTTCTGTTTACCCATACCACTTCAAACGGGGAGGTTAAACTGGATACAAGGGAATTAAGGGAAGTTTTAGGTGACGTACCGCTTAATACTGTTGAGGTTATAATGTGGATTAAGGAAAACCTTATTGAGCAGTATGAGGCACTAAAATTATAAATTATTTCAGAAAGGAAACGATAATATGAAATCATTGGCAGAACTCGCAGCAATCAGAGACAAGATGAAGGACAAGGTCGTTATCCGTGAAGGTGCTCAAGGCATCCGCGTAGTAGTAGGTATGGCTACCTGCGGTATCGCAGCCGGTGCACGCCCCGTTCTTAATACATTTGTTGAGGAAGTCAATAAGGCAGAACTTTCCGACAAGGTTACCGTTACCCAGACAGGTTGTATCGGTATTTGTCAGTTTGAGCCGGTTGTTGAAATTGTCGAGGACGGCAAGGATAAGGTCACCTATGTTAAGATGACCGCCGAAAAGGCAGCCGAGGTTGTAGAAAAGCACCTCAAAGGCGGCAAGGTTATCGCCGAATACACTATCAGCAATTATCAAGCATAATTGCAAATTGATAGTTGATTGAATAGTTAATTAAATCTATACAGTATATATTTGGAGGTATAATTATGATTCGTGCACAAGTTCTTATTTGTGGCGGTACAGGATGTACCTCTTCGGGAAGCGTTGCAATTCAGAAGGAATTCGAATCGCAAATTGCGGCTAACGGCCTTGCCGAAGAAGTAAAAATTGTACAGACCGGTTGTTTCGGTCTTTGTGCTTTAGGTCCTGTCGTCATCGTTTATCCCGACGGTACATTCTATTCCAGAGTTACCGCCGACGACGTAGCAGAAATCGTTTCAGAGCATCTTCTCAAAGGACGTCCGGTTGAGCGTTTGGTTTATAACGACACCGGTTCTGAAGAGATAGTTGAAAATGTTTCCTTGAACGATACTGCTTTCTACCGTTCACAGCACCGTGTAGCATTACGTAACTGCGGTGTTATCAATCCTGAAAATATTGATGAATACATAGCAATGGACGGCTATCAGGCTTTAGGTAAGGCTTTGACCGAGATGACTCCTGATGAGGTTATCAGCGTTATTTTGGCTTCGGGTCTTCGTGGCCGTGGCGGTGCAGGCTTCCCCACCGGTAAGAAGTGGGAATTGGCTCGCAACCTTGTAAAAGATGCCGACCAGAAGTATGTTGCATGTAACGCCGACGAAGGCGACCCGGGTGCATTTATGGACCGTTCGGTTCTTGAAGGCGACCCCCACGCACTTATCGAGGCTATGGCTATTGCCGCTTACGCTATCGGTGCAAATCAAGGCTTCGTTTATGTCCGTGCAGAGTATCCGATTGCAGTTAACCGTTTGCAGATTGCTATTGACCAAGCTCGTGAGTACGGCTTGCTCGGTAAAAATATTTTCGATACCGGATTTGATTTCGATATGGAAATCCGCCTCGGTGCAGGTGCATTCGTTTGCGGTGAGGAAACCGCTCTTATGACCTCTATTGAGGGTAAACGTGGTGAGCCTCGTCCCCGTCCTCCGTTCCCGGCAGTTAAGGGTCTTTTCGGTAAGCCGACCGTTCTTAATAACGTTGAAACCTACGCTAACATTCCTCAGATTATCTTAAAGGGTGCTGATTGGTTCACCTCTATGGGTACCGAGAAGAGCAAGGGTACCAAAGTTTTCGCTTTGGGCGGTAACATTAAGAATACCGGACTTGTTGAAGTTCCTATGGGTACAACCCTTCGTACCATTGTTGAGGAAATCGGTGGCGGTATCCCCAACGGTAAGAAGTTTAAGGCAGCACAGACCGGCGGTCCTTCCGGCGGATGTATCCCTGCTGAATACTTGGATATTCCGATTGACTATGACAACCTTCTTGAAATCGGCTCTATGATGGGTTCGGGCGGTCTTATCGTTATGGACGAAGACAGCTGTATGGTTGACATTGCTAAGTTCTTCTTAGAGTTTACTGTTGATGAGTCCTGCGGTAAGTGTACTCCTTGCCGTATCGGTACTAAGAGACTTCTTGAGATGCTCGATAACATCACCAAGGGCAAGGCTACTTTGGAAGACCTTGACAAGATGGAAGCTCTCTGCTACTACATTAAGAAGAACGCTCTTTGCGGTTTGGGACAGACTGCTCCTAACCCCGTTCTTTCTACTTTACGTTATTTCCGTGATGAGTATGTAGCCCACATCGTTGACAAGAAGTGTCCTGCCGGCGTATGTAAGGACTTGCTCACATACAGCATCATTGCCGATAAGTGCTTCGGTTGCGGAATGTGCGCCAAGGCTTGTCCTGCAGGTGCAATTTACAAGACCGATTACACTGCACCCGGCAAGAAGTTACCTGCTTTGGCTATTGACCCCGAAAAGTGCGTAAAATGTGGTGCTTGCGTTGGTACATGTAAGTTCAAGGCTATCATCAAAGGTTAAGGAAGGAGAACATCTATTATGGCTAAAATGATTAACTTAAAAATTAACGGTATGGATGTTTCTGTTCCTGCCGGTACTACTATTCTTGAGGCAGCAAGAGAAGTTGGAATTGAGATTCCTACTCTTTGCTTCATGAAAGATATGAACGAAATCGGCGCTTGCCGTATTTGTGTTGTTGAGGTTAACGAGGGTCGCGGTTTCAGAATCGTTGCTTCCTGCGTATACCCCGTAACCGAGGGTATGGAAGTTAAGACCAACTCCAAGGCTGTTCAGGAATCCAGAAAAACTACTTTGGAGCTTTTACTCTCAACTCACGACAGAAAGTGTCTTTCTTGCGTACGTTCAGGCAACTGCGAATTCCAGAAGCTTTGTAACGACTACGGCATTGCCGACGAAAGCGTATTTGACGGTGACAAGCCGGTTTATGAGCTTGATTCATCATCTCCCCATATGATTCGCGATAACAACAAGTGCGTACTTTGCCGTCGCTGTGTTGCTGCTTGCCATGCTCAGCACGTAGGCGTTATCGGTGCTAACGACCGTGGTATTGATACCAATGTTGCTTGTGCATTCGAAAAAGGCTTGGGTGAAACCGGTTGTGTATCTTGCGGTCAGTGTATTGTTGCTTGCCCGACCGGTGCTTTAACCGAGAAGGACGATACCGATAAGGTATTTGAGGCTTTGGATGACCCCAACAAGATTGTTATTGTTCAGACTGCTCCTGCAGTTCGTGCAGCATTAGGTGAAGAGTTCGGTTACGAAATCGGAACCGGTGTTGAGGGCAAAATGGTTGCTGCTCTTCGTCGCTTAGGCTTCGACAAGGTATTCGATACCGACGTTGCCGCCGACCTCACAATTATGGAAGAGGGAACCGAGTTTATCGACCGTGTAAAGAACGGCGGCGTTCTCCCCATGATTACATCTTGCTCACCCGGTTGGATTAACTTCTGCGAGATGTATCACCCCAATATGATTCCCAACCTTTCAAGCTGCAAGTCTCCTCAGCAGATGTTCGGTGCAGTTCTTAAAACATATTACGCCGAAAAGAACGGTATTGACCCCAAGAATATCGTTTCTGTTTCGGTTATGCCCTGTACTGCCAAGAAGTACGAAATTATGCGTGACGACGAGAATGCCGCAGGCGTTCCCGACCTTGATATCACCATCACCACTCGTGAGCTTGCCAGAATGATTAAGCGTGCAAGAATTGAGTTTACAAAGCTCCCTGACGAGCAGTTTGACTCTCCCTTGGGTGAGGCAACAGGTGCAGGTGTTATCTTCGGTGCTACCGGTGGTGTTATGGAAGCTGCTCTCAGAACAGTTGCCGAAGTTCTCGAAGGCAAGACCATTGAGAATGTTGAGTATAGTGCTGTTCGCGGTACTGAAGCTATCAAGGAAGCAACCCTTAATATTGCAGGCATGGATGTTAATGTCTGTGTTGTCAGCGGACTTGACGCTGCTCATAAGGTTCTTACTGCTGTTGAAAATGGCGAAAAGAACTACCACTTCATCGAAATTATGTGTTGCCCCGGCGGCTGCGTAAACGGCGGTGGTCAGCCCATTCAGCCGACCTCTGTTCGTCAGACTGTTGACATCAAGGCAAAACGTGCTCAGGCTCTCTATGCTTACGATGCAGGAAATGCAAAGAGAAAGTCACACGAAAGCCCGGTTGTTAAGGCTTTGTATGACGAGTATTTTGAGAAACCCGGCAGCCACAAGGCTCACAAGATTCTCCACACTTCTTATGTTGACCGTTCCAAAAAGGTTATTAAGTAAGAAATAAAACATTTAAGCCACACCTTTCGGTGTGGCTTTTGTTTTGCTTTGATTTCACTTGAATTTTCATAACGGATAAGGTAAAATTTAAATATACCTTCTTTGGAGATGTAAAATGAAAGAATTAACCGTTATTGCAAAAATTCACACCTTACAAAAAGAGAAGTTTGGAATTCCCCGACAAAGCGGAATGGTAGATTTGCCGGCACAGATTGTTTTTGAGCCTGAATTTCGTGACCCTAATGCCGTACGCGGATTGGAAGGTTTTTCTCATATTTGGCTTTTGTGGGATTTTTCCAAAGCAAGCAAACCAAAAGGTACGTGGCAACCAACTGTGCGTCCGCCAAGACTTGGCGGCAATAAAAGAATGGGTGTGTTTGCAACTCGCTCGCCGTTCAGACCGAACTCAATAGGGTTGTCCTCGGTTAAACTTGAAAGGATAGAAATAGGGGATAAAGGCCCTGTATTGCACGTTGTGGGTGCAGATTTGTTAGACGGCACGCCGATATACGATATTAAGCCGTATATTGCTTTTTGCGACAGTCATCCCGATGCCGTTTGCGGTTTTTCAGAAGAGTATAAGGAATATAGGTTAAATGTTGATATTCCTGAAAGTGAAGCCGAAAAATTACCAGAGAATCTGCGTGAGCAGGTGATAGAGCTTCTTTCGTGTGACCCAAGACCGTCGTATCAAACCGACCCGGAACGTGTATACGGTATGGACGTTGGAGGCTATTCTGTAAAATTCACAGTCAACGGCGATGTTTTAAACGTCACTGAAATTAATGGGAAATGAAACTTCAAAAAATCATAAAACGAAATATTCAATTTCGCAACGTTCGATTGACTTTTGAAGTTAGTTAAATTAAAATATAAATAGCAAATTTCAATATTTTAAGAGGTGTACTATGGTTAAGAAATTTTTAAGTCTTGTTTTAGTGTTACTTTTAATGTTTTCGGTAGTTGCCTGCGGTGGTGACGATTCCGAATCTACTGCTTCAACCGAAAGCACCGGTTCAACAACGTCTACCCAAAAGACCGAGGGCGAAGCAACATTGACAATTACCGTCAAGGAAAAGGAAATTACAAAATTCAAGTCTGACCGTCCGTATGATAAATCCAAGAAGGATATTTCTCTTATTCTTGTCGCAGGACAGTCGAACTTTCACCCTAACAACGGCTATCCCAGAGAGTATGGTTATCAGGGCCACGTTCCCGAAGTTCCAACAGTGACTTCTGCCGGCAAGGTTTATTCAAGTCCGCATTTAGGATACATAACTGCGTTAACCGACGACCGCGATTTAACAAAGCTTTGTGACCCCAACCGTGGCAACAGTGCCTTTGGCGGCGTTTCTCCGTCGTTTGGTGCACAGTGGAGTGATATAACCGGTACAACTGTCGTATTTGTTCAGGCTGCTTTAGGCGGTGTTGGTATGCACGAATGGGTGCCGAATCCTTCTGATTACAGTTGTGATTGTGATAATATAGGCCAGGGACTTATGTACTCGCGTGCAATCGAGAATTTTAAAAAATCTTATGACGCCTTGAGCAAGGAATACAATATTGTTTATATGGGTTACATTTGGAATCAAGGCGAGCATGAGAATGAATATAATTCGGCAACAAAGGGATGTACTGTTTGCTCGGATGAAAGTTATTATGATGCATATAAAATTATGCACGAGTCGCTTATGACTGACTTAGGTCTTGACTTCGGCGGCATTTCAATGGTTCGTCAGCATCTAAAGGGAGTATCTCCTCAAGCAAGCCGTGCTTTGACTATTGCACGTAATGCTCAGTATAAACTTTGCAGTGATATTGATAACTTGTTCTTGCTTTCTACTATCAGTGAAACAGTGACTATTGAGATGATGGACCCGACTTTGACTTCTCACTATTCACAGCAAACATTTAATTTAATGGGTTATGAAATGGCAATCAATCTTGCTCATAGCCTTGGACTTACTGCAGTTCGTCCGGAATATGACGGAATGTTCATTTATGCTACTGACGGAACTATTATCAGCCGTTTTGACGGCACCGGCAAGATAACCGAAACAGTAGGTGACGGCAATGTTTTATCGCGTTCTGATGTTTCTAACCATATCCTTGCCCGTCCTAATACATTGGGAAGACCTTTGTCGGTTGGATATAAGTTGACAGTTAACGGCGAGGATATAACCGATAAATATCTTGACCAATTCGGTGCTATTGATTGGAATATGCTCAACAAAGATAAAAAGGTTAAAAAACTCACTATTGAATGTGTTAAGCAGTAGTTATAATTTGCTAAATCAGACGGTTTGAGTGAGGAAAGTTATGATAATAAAAGAACATATAGAAACTCAAATTACCGATTCGTGTGATGTGTTGGTTTGTGGCGGCGGTTTCGGTGGCATTTCGGCGGCTTTAGCTGCCAAAAGACAGGGCAAAAAAGTAATTCTGCTTGAAAAAGAGTATATGCTTGGCGGTTTAGGCACTGCCGGTCTTGTCACAATATACCTGCCTTTGTGTGACGGTTACGGTCATCAAGTTTCGTTCGGTATTGCGGATGAGTTGTTCAAACTTTCCATTTCTATGGGTCATGAGGCGGATTACCCTGACAACTGGTTGGATAGCAACGACCCTTCAAAGAGAACCGAAAAGGACCGTCGTTTAATGGTGCAATATAATGCTCAACTTTTTGCTATCCTTGCTGAGCAGTTGCTACAAAAAGAGGGTGTCACTCTTATTTACGGTACATACGCGGTTGCTGTAAGTAAACCCAATGATAAAATCGATGCCGTAATAATTGAGAATAAGTCGGGCAGGCAAGCAATAGCAGTAAAGTCAGTGGTTGACGCTACCGGTGACTGCGATATAGCCAAATTTGCCGACGCACCCACCGAAACATTTAAGCAGGGCAATCTGCTTGCAGCTTGGTATTATTTAGTAGGACAAAACGGTTATAATCTTAATACGTTGGGCTGTTGCGATATTCCTGACGACCACAAAAATGAAACAAATCAAGTCAAAACCCTAGTAAATAGTAGATTTTCCGGTTTGGACGGACGTGAGCTTTCCGAAATGATGCAACTTTCTCACGCTTCTACCCTTGAAGATATAAAGAAAAGAAGAGTATCAGACCCAACGGTTGTGCCTGCTACGCTGGCCACGATACCTCAAGTACGTATGACCAGAAAAATTGTCGGCGAATACGAGCTTGACGATAAGGAAATGCACAAATATTTTGAGGATTCTATAGGAATGGTTTCGGACTGGAGAAAACGCGGTCCGGTGTATGAAGTTCCGTTTAGAACGCTGTATTCAAAAAAAGTCAAAAACCTCATAACTGCAGGCAGATGCACCTCAGTCACCGAAAGTATGTGGGATATTATGAGGGTAATACCTTGTTGTGCAGTCACCGGTGAAGCAGCAGGTGTTGCCGCGGCAATGACCGATGACTTTTCAACGCTTGATGTCAAAAAACTTCAGGAAACACTCACAGCTAACGGAGTGGTTCTTCACGAAAATGATTTAATTTAATCTAAAATAACAGTGCATCGAACTTATAAGTTTCGATGCACTGTTATTTTATTTAAACCTTGCACGTAACTTTTGCAAAGCTTTTTTCTCAATTCGGCTGACATAAGAACGGCTTATTTTAAGTTTTTTTGCAACCTCACGTTGAGGTAATTCAGCCCTACCGCCTAAACCGTAACGAAGACGGATAATGGTCAACTCGCGAGGGGTTAGAGTATCCTTTAAAAATTCCTTTAATTGCTCTAATTTGAGTTTCAAATCAAGGTCCTCAACTATATCCGAGTTGTCGGTAATAACGTCCGTAAGGGTCAACGTGTTGCCGTCTTTGTCGGTTTCAATAGGGTCACTGATGTAAACATCCTGCGCCGTCTTCTTCAATCCGCGAAAATACATTAAAATTTCATTGTCAATGCATCTTGCGGCATAGGTTGCAAGACGTATTCCTTTGTCGGGGTTGAATGAGGAAATCGCCTTTATAAGACCTATTGTGCCGATAGAAACAAGGTCGTCCTGGTCAACGTCACTCCCGAAGTACTTTTTTGCAACGTGGGCAACAAGTCTTAGGTTATGCTCAATAAGTTTTTTGCGGGCGTCGACATCACCTAAAGCCATTTTTTCGAGCAGGTCGGCTTCCTCTTTTGCTGATAACGCTTTCGGAAAGGAACCCGATGAAGTTGCGTGTAAAAAAAAATACATCAAATTCGGGAATATTTGCATAAGCAGTGATAGAAACATATCAAAACACCTCAAAAAATAATTTGCTATAAATACTTATGCAAAATAGATTGTCTTACTTGCCAGTCCTGCCGCATTAAATGAATTTTAAGAAGTTTTACGTAATTGTAAAATAAAAAAAGCGAACAGTATGATAGAGTGTCACACTGTTCGCTAAATTATTGAGTATTATTAAATTCTGGCAACTCCCGATTTTCTCGCGGCATCGGCAACGGCTTTTGCAACTTGGGGAGCAATACGCGGGTCAAATGCTTTAGGAAGAATATACTCTGTGGAAAGTTCCTCATCACTTACAAGACTGCTCAGAGCATAAACTGCCGCCATCTTCATTTCGTCGTTTATATCACTTGCTCTTACGTCAAGTGCACCTCTGAATATACCCGGGAAGGCTAAAACATTATTGATTTGGTTCGCAAAGTCAGAGCGTCCCGTACCTACAACCAAAGCACCTGCTTTGAGGGCTTTGTCAGGCATAATTTCGGGAACGGGGTTTGCCATTGCAAACACTGCCGCACCCTTATTCATTGATGCCACCATTTCTTCGGTAACAATATTAGGTGCAGAAACGCCGATAAATACGTCTGCCCCTTTAATTACATCGGCCAAAGTCCCTTTTTCCAAGTTAGGGTTGGTTTTAAGTGATAGTTCCTTATGAGCTTCTGACAGAGTTTCGTCTCCCTTGCAGATAGCACCGAATTTATCACACATAATAAGATTTTTAAGACCAAGCTTTAAAAGAAGCTCGCCGATAGCAGTTCCTGCTGCACCTGCACCGTTTATAATACACTTAATATCTCCAATGTTTTTACCTGAAATTTTAAGAGCGTTAATCATAGCGGCGGCAACACAGATAGCAGTACCGTGCTGGTCATCGTGGAAAATCGGAATATCACATTTTTCTTTAAGTTTTCTTTCAATTTCAAAGCATCTCGGCGCTGCAATATCCTCAAGGTTAATACCGCCGAACGAGCCTGAAATATTATATATTGTGTTTACAATTTCATCAACATCGTTTGAACGAATACAAATCGGGAATGCGTCCACACCGGCAAATTCCTTAAACAGAACGCATTTACCCTCCATAACCGGCATACCGGCTTCGGGACCAATGTTTCCAAGGCCTAAAACTGCTGAACCGTCGGTAATAACACCGATAAGGTTCCAACGACGGGTAAGCTCAAAAGACTTGTTATAATCCTTTTGAATTTCAAGACAGGGCTGTGCAACGCCCGGGGTATATGCCAAAGATAAATCTTCCGAAGATTTCACCTTTACTTTTGATACAACCTCAATTTTACCCTGCCAATCATAATGCTTTTGTAACGATGCTTCTTTGATATTCATTTTAAAATGCTCCGAGTCAATATTTATTGTATTTATTTTATTATACTTTTCATATAAAGTCAACTCGAAAACCCCGTCATTTAACCACATTGTTGTGGTTTTTAGATGGCAAAGAGGGACATTTTTTAGACTATAAACACATTTAAGAGCAGTTGTGTTACTTGAATGTCGAAACAGCTCGATGAAAAGTTTAAACAATTTTAAAAAAGTGCTTGCAATTTAAAGCAGAATGGTGTATAATAACAAAACAGCCACAAAATAAAGGCAAAATTTAATATATCGCGGGGTAGAGCAGCCTGGTAGCTCGTCGGGCTCATAACCCGGAGGTCGTCGGTTCAAATCCGGCCCCCGCAACCAAAAACCTTCTCGGACGAAGTTCGGGAAGGTTTTACTTTTTCACTTTTCACTCTTCACTTTTCACTAAATCCGTCCGAAAAGGTTTTTGGAACTAATAAGTAATAGTGAATAGTGAATAAGTATTTTGCAAGGCTTTGCCTTGCTTTTTTATTTATAAAGAGTATAATAAAATTGAGAGGTGATTCCAGTGGAAAACATATATCAAGCATTACAAAACTGTTTTATTTCAATTCGTTTTTTACATGCCGAGGTTTTTCTTATTTAGAGTCGAGCTTGAACCGACGACCGATGGCGGAAGAATTATAATATAAAATGATTATTTGTGGAGGCGATGTTCTTTTCGTTGAAAATGATTGTGATTTATGGTATGATAAATTAAGAAAGTAGGTGCTATTATGAGAAAACGTTTTGCGATTACATTTGTCACTGTGTTGATGTTTTTTGTGTTTTCGTTTTGTCTTTATGCATGCGACGAAAACTCCAAAACCTCTGTCAATTCTAACAATTCTGACGGCGGTAATTCGAGCATAGCCGTTTCGATAAGTGTTGCAACAGATGAACAGCTTTCAAGCGCTACTGATTTTATTCATTTTTATGACGCAGATAATATAAACACCGATTGGAAAATTGTTATAACGGTAAACGAGCAAATCAATGGTTTTAAGTTTTTAGAACTGGACGAATCGGATACTTTAAGAGTTGGAAAAACGCTTTACCAAGCAGAATCTCCCAAAATCGGCGATGCTTATATTTTCCACACTTATCTTAATGACGCGACGCTTAACAGAGCAGTATCTTATAAAGACAAAAACGGACAAATAAGATATTTTGGTATTCAATGCAATATGAACGACGGCTCGGTTTGTTTAAAGGAAGTTGAATTTTAGAGGTTCGAAAATTTGTAATAATGAGCAGTAAAAAAGCAAGGTGAAACCTTGCTTTTTTGATTATTAGCGGTATAATGGAAACAAGAGGTGAGAATATGTCGAACAAATACATAAGCGATATTGTATTCCATAATAATTTAGACGAAAATTCTTATCTTAACGATTTACCGGTTATTAAGTTTCTGTCAAAAGAAAAACAATTAACTTTTTCTTCAAATGTGACTTTTTTTGTTGGTGAAAACGGAACAGGAAAGTCCACATTGTTGGAGGCTATTGCGGTAGCATACGGATTTAATGCAGAGGGTGGGTCGAGAAATTTTACTTTTTCCACCAATGCAACCCATTCGGAATTGTTTAAACACATTAAAGTCGGTAAAAAAGGTTTTGCAAAGGATGGCTTTTTTCTTCGTGCAGAAAGTCTTTATAATGTTGCCACTAATATTGATGATATGGATAAACTTCCGTCGTTTGACGCGCCCATAATAGGTGGGTATGGCGGCGTATCTTTACATAACCAATCTCACGGCGAAAGTTTTTTATCAATTGTTCAAAACCGTTTTTTCGGCAACGGACTTTATATATTAGACGAGCCGGAAGCCGCGTTATCACCTATGAAGTTACTTACATTAATTGCTGAAATTGATAAGTTAGTAAAAAAAAATTCGCAATTTATAATCGCAACCCATTCGCCGATTTTAATGGCTTTCCCAAACGCTGAAATTTTAGAGTTTTCACAAGACGGAATTAAGAGTGTAAATTATCAGGATACCGAACATTTTCAAACAACCAAATACTTTTTAAACAATCCCGAAAAAATGCTTCATTATTTGTTAAATGATAATGCTATATAGTGGCTATTAAGTTTTTGTAAGGTGAGAATATGAAAATAATCGCACAAATTTTTGGTCTTGGTGCTATGCTTTCGCTTTTTGTGGTTTATCAGCAGAGAAATCGCAAAAAGCTCATAATGGCAAAACTTTCAGCCGATATTTGCTGGGTGATACATTATTTGTGCCTTGGCGGTACAGCAGGAATGATACCTAACGGAGTTGGCATATTCAGAGAACTTATTTTTATGAATCGAACAAGTAAAAAGTGGGCAAGCAGCATTTTTTGGCCTGTTTTATTTGTTTTAACAAATTGGGGATTGGGTATATCTACGTTCCGTTCCGCCTTTAATATATTGCCTATCGCAGCATCCACGCTTGCTACTGTTTCTCTGTGGGTTAGTAAGCCAAAACTCACTAAAATTATTACTTTGCCTGCGTCACTTTCGTTTGCAATTTATGATTTTTTTGTAGGTTCGTATGTCGGTATTATAAATGAGGCCATTGTAATAACCTCTATTATATTATCTCTTATTAAAGAGAGGAAAGTTGAAATGAATAACGCGTTTTCTGAAGATTTTAAAACTTCAAAGGAACTTAAAATAACCCCCGGTTCACCTATCAGCGAGGTTGCAAGGACCATCACCGCTGACGTTCATAAGGAAGCAATCAAAAAGGGCGACGCCTTTGCCGGCGAGATTACCGAGCGTTTCGTTTCCGACTTTGAAAAACCGGGCGACAAAATGGCACACGTTTCAACCTTTATCGTTGTAGACAATACGGTTTATATGACCTATTACGCTAACACCAAAGAGCCATCGGAAGACCCTAAAAACCAGACTGCACGTCTTGTGTTTGCACCGGTTGATGATATAGATAATAAGACCTTTATCGATTTGCAAACGACTGGTGACAAGGTTGGCGAAAAGACAATTGATATGGTTTACGATACTATACTGATGCAAAAGGACAGCGACACCATATACATTATGTGGACCGCACGGACAGAAGATAACTATTACCGCTTTTATTGTCCGTTTACACTCTCAACCAAAACGCTCGGCAAAATCGGCGTAAACAGATTTAAGGTTGGCGATATAGTAAACGATTTCTCAGTAAGCGGAATAAAATCAGCACTTGCAGAAAATGATATACCGTGCAAAAGAATGTATTCCGACATAGGTATTATGCAGAAGATGTCATCACGTATTGAAAACGGTAAAACCTATTACTATACGGGTACATACAGTGGGGATTTTAACTGCATTATAAAAAGCGATGACCTTGTCACTTGGGAATACGTTTCACAGCCTGAATTTATAAATGAATCAAAATGGGAAAACGCCACTTATGTATTGAACGATAAAGTTTATTATTTTGTGCGTCAGCAGGATACTAATAAATGTGGGTTTTTAACAGCTTATGATTTGCTCAACAATTCTTGGGAAACTCCGGTAGAAATTGAAGACTGTCAGTCAAGAGGCGATTTTATACTCTACAATGACAATCTTTATCTTTTTCACGCACCCATTGACCGTGAGCATATTGGAATAGTTAAAATTGACACAGAGGATATTGTAAAAAGTGAAGTAGTGCTTCAAGCAAAAATGCACACGAGTTGTTTTTATCCGTTTGTTCAGTATTATGAAGATAACGAGCTTGCAATTTCCTACACTGTAGCAAGACAGCATATAAGGCTGGCAAAATTTAAATTGAGCAACTATTTAGGATAATATCATCTTAATTGAAGATAAACTAAAAACAGACACCCGGTAGGGTGTCTGTTTTTTATTTACAAA
The DNA here is from genome assembly GCA_045649545.1 of Acutalibacteraceae bacterium. Taxonomy (GTDB): domain Bacteria; phylum Bacillota; class Clostridia; order Oscillospirales; family Acutalibacteraceae; genus UMGS172. The sequence goes on along the minus strand of JAZRQE010000004.1, from coordinate 18,624 downwards.
TACTATAACAAATAATCCGGTAAATCGGAACGGCGGGTAGCGGGAGCAGGGGTATTTGCAGGTTGAGTCGTGGTAGGTTGTTGGGGTTGACGCTTAGGCAAGGAACGAGTGACGGTGCGTTTTTTGCTGGATTTAATTGTTTTGTTCTTACGGTTTTCAGTAACGGCGAAATTACCTTTTGAAAATGCTTTTGCTGAGATACGGGTTACACGTTTGAAAGTAGTAGAAAAGTAAGGCTGGCTTGAAAACTGTAGCACTTTTGCAGTACGGGTAATACTGTATCCCGAAAGCAACAGTTCTTTTGCTTTATTGATTTTTAACATCAGATAATACTCGTGAACGCCAATGCCGGTATATTTCCAAAAGATACGTTTTAAACCTGAAAGGCTAACCCGCAACATATCGGCCAATTCATCGACAGTAATAGAGGACGCGATATATCTTTCCATAATATTTACAGCTTTTGAGAATACGCGAGTTTTTTCGTTATTGAGCATTAGTGCATTAGAGTTAAGTTTACTGCATTGGTTTAACAATAGTTTAAGCATTAATTCTCTCTGTGTTGGGTCATTTTCAGCAAGTAAAACAGTTACTAATTCAATAAGAGATACATCTAATTCAAAGATTTTATCTGTTGAACTAAAATCATATAAATCACCCAATTTGAATTGTATAGCGGTGTAATGTGCAGCGCTATTTTCGTCGATATAATAGAAATCGTCAGGGGAAATGAGTAGCAAGTTTTCGGGCGAAAGCAGATAGACAGAACTGTTCAGCGTAACTGTAATACTTCCGTTATGTAAATACAGTAGATACCAACAGTTAGTATTATCTACCATACTAAAACCTTCGACACTATTGGATACAGATACTATTTTAACAGAATTATCAACCATTTTCTTCACCGCCTTGAACTAAAAACGAATGTAAATTGAATAAATAATATTAATATATACTTATGGTTCAGTGGTATTATAACACGGCTACTATCCAATTGTCAATAGAAATATCAAAAAAAGAAGTCGCCGTTAGGCGACTGCTTTTTTAAAACTTATTAATTGATATTCAATTACGGAGCAATTTTGCTTAAAAGAAGTTCAATTGCTTCCTCGTTTATTTCACGGGGATTTGATGCTGTGCACAAATCATCAAGAGCGGCATTAATAATGTTTTGTTTTTCTCTTTCAAAATCAGCCTTGCTGATTCCTGCATCCCACAAGGTTGCCGGAATTTCCATACGGCGAAGCATATATTTAACCTCGTCTATAAGGCTTTCAACAGCAATACGCACGTTATCATGGGGCAGACTCAATTTCCTTGAAATATCAGCATAACGTTTTGCTGCTTCGCACGGTTCTGAACCGAAACATGCACGCAAGTGTGAGTTGAATCTAATTACGTGGGGCAAAAGCATTGCGTTGGCACGACCGTGGGGAATGTGGAATTTTGCACCAAGTGCATGAGCAATACCGTGGTTAATACCAAGACCAACCTCGTTAAATGCCATACCTGCAAGACAGGAAGCACTGTGCATTTTTTCTCTTGCCACAACATCTTTTCCGTCTTTATAAGCATACGGAAGATATTGAAAAGCAAGTAACAATGCCTTTTCAGCTAACGCATCGGATGCATCATTAGCGTTTATAGAAACTAATGCTTCAAATGCGTGTGTGATTACATCCATACCCGTATCTGCAGTAACAGAAGGAGGTGCCGATAAAACTAACTCGGGGTCGAGAATAGCAAGGTCAGGCAACATACCCTCATCAACCAAAGGATACTTTAAATGGTCGGTATCATCGGTCACAACAGCAAACTTTGTAACTTCTGAGCCCGTACCGCTTGTTGTCGGTATAGCAATGAGCTTTAAATCACCCATTCCCGATTTCTCGCCCATGAAAACGATAGCCTTTGCGGCATCAATTGCAGAGCCACCGCCAAGAGCAATGATTATTTCACCGCTGTTTTCAATAATGAATTTTAAACCTTTGGCTATAAGCGAGGTCGAAGGGTCAGGTGTTACCTCATCAAATATTGAAATGCTTTTATAATCAGCCATTTTATCGGTTATTTTATTAATCATTCCCGATGAAATCATAAACTTATCGGTTATAATTACGGCTGATTTACCCTTAAACTCTTTAAGAGTATCAAGAGCGTTTGAATTGAATCTTACTTCTGTGCGTATCTTAAATCTATTCATAAAACTTCCAACTATTTTACAATTTTTACCTTGAAACCATTGCCAATACCTGCGGCATTAGCATCGTCGGTGTCAATGTGCATCTCTAAGCGGAATGCTTTGTTAACGCGAACCTGAACATCGTAGAAGGTGGTTCTACGCTCACCGTCAATTTCAACAGTGACATAATCGCCGTCATTAAGTCCAAAGATTTTGCCTTCCTCATCACTCATATGAATGTGGCGGTTAGCAATAATGCAACCCTCTTTTAAGGTTACAATACCTTTCGGTCCGACGATAGTAATAGGTGCAGAGCCTTTAATGTCACCCGACTCACGTACAGGAGGCTTAACCTTTAATGTAAAAGAATCAGTACGTGAAATTTCAACCTGAGATTCTTTGCGTACAGGTCCCAAAACTCTTACACCCTCAATAGGACGAAGCGAGGGACCGATAATGGTTAACTGCTCCTTGCAGGCAAACTGTCCGGGCTGTGACAAATCCTTAATAGGTGTAAGCTCATAGCCTTTGCCGAAAAGGGTTTCCAAATCTTCAGCACTTAAGTGAATGTGACGGTTAGAAACGCCAACCGGAACTGTATCGTTAGCCGAAGAAGAACCGCTCGAGCATTGAGCCATAACTCGGTTAACTATCTCGGCAACTAATTTTTCATCATAAGCCATAATTCACACCTCTTATATAATACGGAAGCTGTCAGCCATTACGCAACGACGCTGACGGGTGAAGCTACGAGCAGAGGTAATACCCTCACCGGTAGGACCTGCGATTGTGAAGGTTGCATGACCCTCACCGCCAAAACCGATACCTGCATAAGAGGGAGCATTCTTAACGAATATTGTTGTTTCAACCGCACGGGCAAATGCCGAGAGGTTGTCAATATTCTTGGAATGCATATGAGCAGTGTGGCGGTTGCCATGCTCTGCCTTAACAGCAAGCTCGATAGCCTCTTCGATGTTGTTAACACGAACGATAGGTAAAATAGGCATCATAAGCTCTTCCTGAACGAAGAGGTGATTGAAATCAGTCTCACAAATAATGCAACAGATGTCATTGCTTACGTTAATACCAATTTTTTGGAGTAACACCTTAGCGTCGCGACCAACACAGTCGCGGTTAACAACAAGTCTTGTGTTACCCTTCTTGTCTTTGGTTTCAACAAGAACGATTTTAGCCAATGCGTCAGCCTGCTCAGATGTAATCATATAAGCACCGTTCTTAAGCATAACTGAGATAAGCTCGTCAGCAATATTACGGAATGCAAAAACTTCCTTTTCAGCAATACAAGGAAGGTTGTTGTCGAAAGTACAACCGTCGATAATGTCCTTACCGGCTTTCTGAATATCGGCAGTATCGTCAACGATAACGGGTGGGTTACCTGCACCTGCACCGATAGCCTTTTTACCCGAAGAAAGCACTGCTCTTACAACACCGGGACCGCCGGTGCAAACGAGCAAACGAACTAACGGATGTGATTGCATAATTGCGGCAGATTCCAAAGTAGGTTTAACCATTGAGCAAACCAAAACCTCAGGACCGCCTGCGGTCTTAGAAGCACGGTTTACAAGGTCAACTGCGTAGTTAGAAGTAGCAATTGCGTTAGGGTGGGGGTTGAATACAACACCGTTACCTGCGGCAATCATACCGATACTGTTACAAATTACGGTTTCGCTCGGGTTAGTACTTGGAGTAATAGCACCAACAACACCAAACGGAGCCATTTCAACCAATGTTAAACCGTTGTCACCTGTGCGAGCGTTAGAAATAATGTCCTCTGTACCGGGGGTCTTGTCAGCAACCAAAATGTGCTTTAAACGTTTGTGTTCAACCTTACCCATACCGGTTTCGCTGACGCCGAGCTGTGCCATAATGGGAGCTTCAGCACGGGTCAAACGGCGAATTTCCGTAATAATTGCTTCACGCTGTTCAACCGACATAGCACGTACCTTTAAGTATGCTTCCTGAACGGCTGCGATAGCGTCATTCATATCCGAGTAAACACCGACAAACTTTCTGGGACCGTAATGTGTGCTGTCCCAGTCAGATGTGTCGCTTGTTTTCATTTTATTTAAAACAAGGTTAACAACCTCACGAATTTCACTTTCAGAAATGTTTGCCATTGTTAATTACTCCTTACAAAATTTCAAAGTATCCAAAGCAATCATATATTCCTCGTTAGTGGGAATAATCATTGTCTTAACCTTTGCGTCAGCAGTGGAAATATCCTTTTCAACACCGCGTAAGGTTTTATTTAATTCCTTGTCGATTTTAATTCCGAAGAAGTCCATATCTTCGCAAACTGCTTCACGTAAAGCGGCATCGTTTTCGCCGATACCGGCAGTGAAAACAAGAGCATCAATACCGTTTAATTCGGCAACATAGCTACCGATAATCTTCTTAATGCTGTTAACAAGTATTTTTTGAGCAAGTTTTGCTCTGTAGTTGCCGTTTTCGGCAGCCTCGGCAATAGCCCGGCAGTCATTCGAAACACCGCTGATGCCCAAAAGACCGGATTTGCGGTTGAGTAAGTCTTCAACCTCATCAGGTGAAAGATTTTCGGCCTTCATAATATATGGGATAACGGTCGGGTCAATCGAGCCGCTTCTTGTACCCATCGGCAAACCTTCCTGCGGGGTAAAGCCCATAGAAGTATCAATAGCAATGCCCTTGTCAACCGCAGTAATGGAAGAACCGTTACCCAAATGGCAGGTAACAATCTTTAACTCCTCAATCGGCTTGTTTAAAAGCTCTGCAGCTTTAGCGGCAACATAACGGTGAGAAGTACCGTGGAAACCGTAACGGCGAATTTGATATTTGGTATAAAGCTCATACGGAATGGGGTAAATTGTGCGGAAGTCCTCCATTTGAGAATAGAAGGAGGTGTCAAATACTGCAACCTGCGGTACGCTTGACATTAAACGTCTGCAAGCGGTGATACCCTTGATAGCCGGAGGTCCGTGTAAGGGGTTAATCGGCACAATACCTTCGAGGTACTTTACAACCTCGTCATCAATAAGGGAGGAAGCTTTAAGTTTTTCTCCGCCATGAGCAACTCTGTGTCCGACGGCACCGATTTCGTCGATACTTGAAATAACACCGTATTCGCAGCTTACGAGCAAGTCAAGAACGATTGAAAGTGCTTTCTCGTGGTCTTTAAGCTCGGTTTCGATAACGTGTTTATTATCGGCATATTTATGGGTTACAGAACCACCCTTACCGCCTATACATTCACAAAGTCCTTTAGCCAAAACATCGCCGTTATCCATATTGAATAACTGATATTTTAATGAAGAACTACCTGCATTTAAAACGAGTATTTTCATTTTTAGTTTCCTCCCAAGGTGACGGGTTTGACCTCTGTCGCCTTTATTAGTAAATCAATTAGTAAACCAATTCTACCTCTTTGTCCCGGCAGCACTCAACCCAGCGGTCAGAGGGAGCTTCATCGGTTACAATAGTATCAATATCATTTAATTCACAAACGTGAACAAACGAAATTTTATCAAACTTGGTAGCGTCAACCGCCAAAATTTTGCGGTTGGCGGCGGCAAAAATTGCACGCTTTATTTCAGAATCCTTTTCGTTGGAATCGGTAACGCCCATATTCATATCAATACCCTTTGATGAGCAGATTGCCAAATCAACATGGAAGCCCTTAATCATACGCTCGGCAGAGGCACCAACCAAGGACAAAGAACCTTTTTTCAAAGCACCGCCGGTGGAAAGTATATGCCAATCACTTTTGTCAGCCAATTCCATTAAAATTTCTACCGAGTTAGTAATAAGAGTAATATTTTTAAGGTGGGCAATGCATTTAGTAACATAAATTGCAGTAGAGCTTGCATCAACCATTATATAGTCGCCGTCGTGTATCATTTCGGCAATTTTTTCTGCAATTTTCATCTTGCGTTCAATGTTTGAACGCTTACGGACATTGTAAGGCAGGTCAACGTTTAGGTTTCTGTTTGCCACTGCACCGCCATAGGTCTTGGTTGCAAGACCTTCGTTGTCAAGCTTTTCAAGGTCACGTCGGATAGTTTCCTCGGTGACGTCAAACTCATGGCTTAAATCGGTAACAATAACCTTGCCTTCTGCGTTCAACTTAGCAAGTATGGCATTGCGGCGTTCAATTGCGAGCATATTTTTATACTCTCCTTATAGATTTTAAGCTTACAGAATCTTGCTCCAGAATTTTTCGTCCGGACGCGGGATTACAGCGCTGTCAAGGAACATTCCCTTTTTGCCGGCACCCTGTTTTGCACGCTCAATTGCGGCTTCAACAGCGGCAATTTCACCGGTAAGCAGTAAGTAGGACTTGCCGCACATACCGCGTGCTAAGCGAAGTTCAATCAAGTCAACCATAGCGGTTTTTGCGGCTACATCGGCGGCTACAACTGCAGTTGCGGCTGAAAATGTTTCAAGTATGCCGAGTGCATTAGGTGTTCCGATGCTGCTTGCACCGTAAAGTGCCGAGAAGATTGAATCGTGGGGATTACCAAGCACGAATGTGTCAATCAACTGCTCTTTATCAGCGTTTGCAGCAGCCTCAACGGCGGCATTAACAGCACTCAAATCACCGCTGATTAATGCTAAAAACTTGCCGGGGCAAACCGTGTCTGCCTGAAGTAATTCAACCTCTGCGGTTTTAACCATACGGTCGGCTGCACGCATACCGGAGGAAACGGTTTTAAATTCTACCATACCAATTGCTTTATTCATATTTAAGTCTCCTCCTATTCTACAGAGATAATAATGTTTTTATCGTTTACATCCAACACAGTACCGTTAAGCGGTGCGTGGATACCTACGCTCAATGCGTTTTCTTGCGGTTCTGCAATAAGCTGATTTGCTGAAACCTTGTCACCTTTTTTAACTAAGGCTTTAGCCGGTGCACCGATGTGCTGTGAAAGGGCAATTACAAGACGCTTTACCGAAACGCTGTCCTCGATAATCGGTGACGGTTTATCGTAAGGGTCAAGTCCCAATCTTGCACGAAGCCGGGATACCGGAATCATTCTTAAATCGCGAGCTTCGTCTACGTTACGCATATTGGGCTGTTCAGGCGGTTTTATGCCGTTTTTCCTCAAAGATGTTTTAGTTGCACCAAGTAAGGCTCTCGGTGATAAGCCTTGATTACAGGAGTAAGCCTCACAAAGTCCGCATCCTGAACAGAAAGCGGCGTTAAGATAAGGTGAAGTATCGCTTGTGACTGAATGTGCGGCTGCGTTCATCAATGCACTCGGGTCAATCGGGTGACCTAAAAGGTGTCTTGGGCAAAGACTTGTGCAGTAATTACATTGACAGCAAGCTGACATCGCACGTCGTATGTCCACAGAAATTTTGGTCTGTTTTCTTTGAACCAACGGCGAGGTTTTGGGTAAAACAATTACCGCGTTGGTGGTTTTTGTAACGGGCTGTGAAGATGAACCCAAAGGACCCATCATCGGTCCGCCTATTATGTAAGCAGGGTCGGATATTGTAACTCCGCCTGCCATTTTTATCAAGTTTTCTAAAGGAGTACCAATCGGTGCCAAAACGGTAATGGGGTTTTTAACCTCACCGATTACGGTAACGTATTTGTGGGTAACCGGCTCTCCGTTCAATGCTTTATAAACATTGTAAACGGTTTCAACGTTAAGTACCGTAACACCCACAGACAAAGGAATTTGACCTGCAGGTACAACTCTGCCGGTCGCTTCATAGGTAAGCACAACCTCATCGCCTGCAGGATAAATTTCAGGCAATGTGCAAACCTTCATATTTTCAAAGGAAGAAATCTGACCGTTTATAGCCTCAACAGTTTCTTTATAGGAAGCCTTGATGCCTATAATAACGTCTTTTATTCCTGTTAATTTCGAAATTTCATAAAGGGTACTTAAAATCTCGTAAGTATAAAGTTTAAGTACCTGACGGTGCAAGCGTAAGAGAGGCTCACATTCCGCACAGTTTAAAATCAAAGTGTCGGCTTTTTCTGATAACTTTGCATAGGTGGGAAAACCCGCACCGCCTGCACCGACAACGCCTGCTTCACGTAAAGCAACCTTTAACTGTTCCAAGTTCATTATTTAACCACCCCAAGGCCTGTACCGTCATCAACGATACCTACAATAGCGGCATCTACGGGAGATTCAGCCATATTACAGCCAATTCTTGCCGCACTGCCTTGTGCTACCAATACCATTTCACCGATGCCGGCACCGATATTGTCAATAGCAACTAATTTTTTGCTTGAGCCGCCGAGTTCAGCAATAGGCTCAATAACCATAAACTTACAGCCGATAAGATTTTCGTTTTTTCGTGTGGAAACCACTGTTCCGACAACTTTTCCGACTATCATCTTTGTCACCTGTTCTTTCGTGTAATCATGTATAAAAGGGACGTTAACTGAGGGGGAGGGGACTCCCCCTCGCAAGTTAACAAGCAATTTTCCTACAATTATTTAAGAGTAGGAAGGATTTTTTCCACGTCTTCATGGGGACGGGGAATAACATGGGTAGCAACTAATTCGCCCAAGCGAGATGCAGAAGTTGAACCTGCTTCAACAGCAGACTTGACTGCACCAACATCGCCACGTACCATAACAGATACGAGTCCGGAACCGATTTTCTCGGTGCCGATGAGCTGAACGTTAGCAGCCTTAACCATTGCATCAGCAGCTTCAATTGCAGCTACTAAACCTCTGGTTTCAACCATACCTAATGCTTCGAGTGCCATTTTTGTTTCCTCCTAATTTAGTAATAATTTGCAAATTATTTCAAGGTGGGGAGAATTTTCTCCACATCACCGTGAGGGCGGGGAATTACGTGAGTAGCAACTAACTCACCCAAACGGGAAGCAGAAGTCGAACCTGCTTCAACTGCAGATTTAACTGCACCAACGTCGCCGCGAACCATAACGGTTACGAGTCCGGAACCGATTTTCTCGGTGCCTACGAGCTGAACGTTAGCAGCCTTAACCATTGCATCAGCAGCCTCAATAGCGGCTACCAAACCTCTGGTTTCAACCATACCTAATGCTTCAAGTGCCATTTTCTTTACCTCCTTCTTGGGTGTTGTAACTTCGGTTGTTTCAACCGGTTTTACTGTAGTTTGTGCGGTGGTCTTTGTGGCGGCTTTTGTAGTCGTTTTTGTGGTTGTTGTCTTTTTCTCTGCCATAAAGATTACCTGCCTTTCTGTGCAATTCTGGCAGCACTAATTTGTAAAATACGCCAGGTTTCTTCGTGGGGACTTGCAATTATAGCGTGGGCACAAGGTTTTACAATACCGTTTGCTATGGCATTCTCGACTGCGGCGGTGACCGCAGAAACATTACCTTGAACAACCACTGTTACAAGTCTTCCGCCTAATTTGCGTTCCCAAGTAACAAACTCAACGTCAGCCGATTTGCACATAATGTCTAAACAATCTATCGCACCGGTAACGCCCGATACTTCAATCATTCCTAATGACTTCATAGTGCGTTCTCCTAACAATCAATTAAAACTTGGGGAGAATCTTCTCAACATCCTCGTGAGGACGGGGGATAACGTGGGTAGCAACCAATTCGCCTAAAGTAGATGCAGTAGCTGCACCTGCTTCAACGGCAGCCTTAACTGCACCGACGTCACCGCGTACCATAACAGATACGAGTCCGGAACCGATTTTTTCAGTGCCGATTAACACTACTTCAGCAGCCTTAACCATAGAGTCTGCTGCTTCAATTGCTGCGGTAAGACCGCGAGTTTCTATCATACCAAGTGCTTCTTTAGCCATTTTAATTTCCTCCGATAATATAAAAATTAATTTTTATCAAATGCGTTGAGCTTGAGCATCGGCTCAGTATCCGCTTCTGTGCGGGTGATAATGTGTGTGGTTACAACGCCTGAAACTTTTTCTGCTGCGAGTTTTGCGGCTTCGACAGCGGCTTCAACGTCGGTAACACTTCCGCGGAATTTAACCGCTACAATCAGCGGAACATCTAATCCGTCGGGGTTGCCGGGTTTGTTCTTGTCAAAATGCTCAACTGTAACATTAGCTGCCTTACATCCGGCGTCACACGCTACGAAAGCCGCAACAAGACCATAAACCTCAACTATACCGGTTGCATTTCCCATAATGAAAACCTCCCGGATTACTTGTTAACAATAGCAATCTTCAAACCTTCCATTTTAAGATTGGTTTGGAGTGCTTCGTTGATTTCTGATAACGGATACTTATGAGTAATCAGTTTTTCCATCGGAAGACCGATGCCTTTAGCACGCTTTAAGAAGTCAAATGTTGTAGCATAATCTCTTAAAGTGTATACCCAAGAACCGACAGTGGTGATTTCTTTGGCACAAATATCAAAGTGCGGGTTAATGGTTGCATCGCCGCCGTTGATAAAGAAGCCTAATTCACACAAACCGCCGCCGTTGCGAATGAACTTATAAATGTTGCTGTGAGCAATCGGTGAGCCGGTGCATTGGAAAGCAAAGTCGGCATAATAACCGCCGAAAGCATCTTTGACAGCTTCGGTCAAAGCCTCAATTCCCTTGTGGTCCTTGAAGTTTACGGTGTGGTCAGCACCCATTTCTTTAGCAAAGGAAAGTCTCTTCTCTTCGCCGTCAACCGCAACAATGTTTTCAATACCCATTGTGCGTAAAATTGCGATACAGATAAGACCAATCGGTCCGCAACCCTGAACAACAACGCGGCTGTTGAATCTAAGAATACCGGTTGTTTTAGCACGCTCAACAGCGTGTATTAAAACTGCACAAGGCTCAATAAGGATTCGTGAATCCAAGTCAAGGTCGCTTACGTTAAATACGGTTGAACCGCCGCGAACTAATATGTAATCACTAAACCAACCGTTTAAGTGAATATCGTCGTCCGGCAAAAGTCCGTAAACGTCTGCACCGCCAACATTCTGCTTGTTTAAGTCAAACATTGTAATGTCGGGGTTATCCTTGAAAATCATACAGGTAACAACCTTATCACCAATCTTCAAAGGCTTGCCTGCAGAGTCTTTTGTAACATTTTTACCCATTTTGACAACCTCGCCGGTGCCTTCGTGACCGAGTGCTACCGGGATAAGTCCGAACGGGTCGCGTTTAAACTCGTGTGCGTCGGTACCGCAAACACCGCAACCCTCAACCTTTACGAGAATGTCATCATCGCCAACTGTGGGCATAGGATATTCTTTAATTTCGAATTTCTCCAAACCTGTCAGCATTGCAACATGGGCAGTTGAAGGAATTGCACCGCCGGAAGTTGATGAAGAGGGTGCCGAAGTACCCTTCATATCGCCTAAAACCTGACGTACAATTGCTTCAATATTAGAAGAATTGATATCCATACTACTTACTGCCTTTCTCAAAAACTATTTTTCCAAATTCCGCTAAAGCGGTGTCCTGTTCCTCTGTGCCGCCGCTTACACCCAAACCGCCGATTATTTCACCTTTACTGTTGCATAAAGGCTCACCGCCACCGAAAATAACAATTTTACCGTTGTTGGTAAACTGTATTCCGTAAAGCGAACCGCCAGGTTGACTTAAAGGCTTAAGGGCAGAGGTGGACATTTTAAGAGATACCACCGTGAAGGCTTTGTTAACCGCAATATCGTAGCTTGCGATGAACGAGTCGTCCATACATTCAACAAGTATAGGGTGTCCTGCCTTGTTTGAGATAGCAACTACGGCGTTAACGCCCATTGCTTTCGCCTTTTCACGGACCTTTTCGCTTAAAACGCGTGCATCCAAGAGAGATATATCACTTTTAGCACCCATTTCGCGGATAACGGTATCAACTATTTCGCGTAAAGCGTTGGTGTCCATCAGTGACACCTCTTATTTGCCGAGCTGTTCCATAACACGACGGGTAATTTCAGCAACCAAATCGGCTTCGCCGTGGTGACCGCAGTTACCGCCGCAACCGTGACAGCTGGGCTTACCGTCTTTAGCATTCGGGCAGAGGTCTGCAGGGTGCTTACCCTTCATACCGAACTGACGGCGAATTTCGTACAAACGCTGTACCTGCTTGTCAGAAAGCTCCTTCGGGCCGCCCAACTGCTTGGAGATGTAGAGCAACTGTGCATAGAACTCAACCGACTCCATCTTATGATAAGCACTCAAAAGGCTGTCAGAGAAGGAAAGAGCACCGTGGTTCTCAAGCAAAACTGCGTCGAAAGACTGTAAGTACTTAGAAACTGCATCGGGGATTTCCTCAGTAGAGGGAGTACCGTACTCAGCAATGGGAACACAACCGAGAGCGATAACAGCCTCAGGCATAATGGGCTGAGTAAGAGGAATACCAGCAATAGCAAAGCCGGTAGCATACATAGGATGAGCGTGAACAACTGCATTAACGTCGGGACGCTCCTTGTAAACTCTCATGTGCATCTTGATTTCAGAAGAAGGCTTGAAACCGGGGTTAGCCTGAATAACCTTACCGTCGCGGTCAACCTTGCAGATGAATTCAGGAGTCATGAAGCCCTTACTTACACCGGTAGGGGTGCAAAGGAACTCGTTGTCGCTAATCTTAACGGAAATGTTACCGTCGTTAGAAGCAACCATGCCCTTGTCATAGATGCGTTTACCAATGTCGCAAATCTGTTTTTTGATTTCAAATTCATTAACCATTTTCGTTTCTCCTTTGAATTTAGTTGGATTTTATATTTCTATGGATAAAGAATACCATAAATAATAACAAAAGTCAATAGAAAAATCTGTTTTTTTCTTTATTTTTCTGTTTTTTCGTTGGTTTTGTGTGGTTTTAGGTGTTCAATTATGTCAGAAACGCCTTCACCGGACTTGGAATTGACAAAAAACACCGTTTTACAGCCCGAAAGCCTTAACCAACGCTCGGCTCTTTTTGGGTCTGCCTTGTCAATTTTGGTTACAATGCCGATAACCTCGCGGTTAACCAAGCAGGTGATATTAGGCGGAAAGAGTGAATAATTGTCGTTTGCCGCAATCAGCAGTGCTACAACATCGGCTTCATAAGAGTACAACGCCAATGCAGCACCTAAATCGTGGTTTTCGGCATATTCACCGGGCGAGTCTATTAAAAAATCGCTGAACGCCATACCTTGAGTTTTAAGGTAGTGGATTTTCTCACCGCGTAAGGCCTGGGTAAGTGTGGTTTTTCCGCAACCGCTTCTACCGATAAGTAAAAGACGTTTTAAGTTCTGGTTATCTCGCATACGGCAAAACCTAATTTGTTGATTGCATATTCGGTTACGGCACTCAAAGCCGCCTCAACCTGTGAAACTGTGCCGGTTACAATTACCGTACCGCTGAAGCGGTCAACAAAGCCTAACTCAACACCTGATGCTTTCATTGCAATATCACCTGCAATGATTGCTGTTTCACTCGGGCTTAAAGTCAAGATACCGATAGCACCCGAATGCTCTTCGGCAGGGTCAAGTCCTAATTTGTAGTAAAGCACCTTATCAGGATTGGCGATAATGTGAGCCAAAGTAATCTGCTTACCGGGTACGATTTCCTGAATAATACGTGCTTTATTTTCGGCTGAAAGATAATCTTTAATATCCATTCAATCAACCTCCTAAATGTGTAGTAAGTCCGTATGATTTGCAGACAGATAGTAACTCCTGCATTTTGTCTGCAGTCGGTGACGGCACATCGCCCATTAAGTAAGGACGTCCAAGTCCGTCATATTTATCCTTACCCATACGGTGATAAGGTAAAAGGTGAATTTCATTTACGTTGGGCAAAGATGCCGTAAACTTTGCAATCTCACCGATTTCTTCCGTAGTGTCGTTAAATCTGGGGATAACAGGCACTCTGATAATCAGACGTTTTGCTTTCTCGGCAATTTTTCGAGCATTGTCAAGAATTAACTCATTAGGTCTTGTGGTAAATTCCTTGTGTTTAGCCGAGTTTGTATGCTTTATATCCATCAAGAACACATCAACCTCGGGGATAAACTGCTCGATAACTTCCCAATCTGCAAAGCCGGTAGTTTCGATTGCGGTGTTGATACCGTTTTTGTGTGCGGCTTTAAGCAGTGCAACCCCAAAATCGGGTTGCCACAAACATTCACCGCCCGAAAGGGTAAGTCCGCCACCGCTACGGCTGTAGTAGGGCATATCGCGCATTACTTCTTCCATAACCTCTTTGACGGTAGTGTCATAGCCGACCGTTTTTACCTTGCCCTTTTGGTTCATTAATTGAATCTCATAATTTTGTGATTCAGGGTTGCAACACCAACGGCATCTCAAAGGACATCCTTTTAAAAACACGATTGTTCTGACGCCCGGTCCGTCGTGGGTTGAGAAGCGTTGGATATCAAATACCCTGCCTCTTACATTATATATATCTGTCATTTAGAATTCTCCCTCCTCGGTACGCTTGATGATGTCCTCCTCCAACGAGCGTGAAAGTGTAGTGAACAATGCACTGTATCCTGCAACGCGGACAACAAGGGACTTATACTTTTCGGGGTTTTTCTGTGCATCTCTCAAGGTCTCGCGGCTTACAACATTAAACTGCATATGGCTGCCCTTTTGGTCAAAGTAGCCACGGACTAATGCAACAAAACTTTCAAGACCGCTTTCACCTGCTAATGCACTCGGATGGAATTTCATATTGAAAAGTGTTCCGTTCGAGGCAATGTAGTGGTCTAACTTGGAAACTGAGTTAGCGGCGGCAGTGGGACCTTTTACATCTCGACCTGCGGCAGGGGAGACACCGTCAGCAACGGGGGTGTTAGCCAAACGTCCGTCGGGAGTTGCACCGGTTTGAGCACCCAAGGGTACGTTTGCTGAAACGGGGTAAAGACCTGCCTGATACTGACCACCTCTGGGGTTGCGATAGTTTAGCATCGGCTTAGTGTATGTATAGGCAACGTCGCGGGCAAAACTGTCAACCTCACTTATATCGTTACCGAACTTCGGCAACTCACTGATTCGGTTTAACAATGCATCGTATTTTGCCTTTTGCTCGTCGGAGCAGTTATTTTTAACAACGGTTTCGTAAATGGTCTTAACGTCCTCGCGAGAGAGAACCTTGCCGCTTTCTACAAAACTCTTGGCAACCTTTGCAGTAATGCTTTCGGCAATTTTGGAGTCCATATCCTTACCGTAGTTGTTTTCAAGCGCCTCTTTAAAGTCAGCCATAGTGACACTTTTTTCTTCAAAAACCAAACGCTTGATAGCATATAAAGCATCAGCCATATTGGCAATACCAAAGCCCTGCGGTCCGGTGAAGTTGTAAATAGCACCGCCTTCTTGCAAGGATTTGCCTCTGCCGATACAGTCCTCAACCATACATGACTGGAAGGGTAACGGACAACGCTCTGCGTGAGCCAGGTCAATAGCGTTGTCGGCATTAACAAGCAGTTCGATAAAATAAACCATCTGCTTTTTGTAGGCATCATAGAATTCGTCAAACGAAGTCATTTTAGTGACATCACCGGTTTGAAGACCGATTTGCACACCCTTGTCTACGCCGTTCGAGAATACTAATTCTAACGGACGGCACATATTAAAGAACGCAGCATCGTGCCAACCGTCGGTCTTTGCCGATTTCTGCGGCTCGACACAACCGATAATGTTGTAATCTCTTGCATCCTCTAATGTTAAACCTCTGCTTTGAAGCGAGGGGATGATAACCTCATCATTATAGTAAGCCGGCAAGCCTACACCGGTTCTTGTAACCTCGGCGGCACGGAGCATAAATTCGTGCGGAGTGCCGTTCCAAACGCGGACCGAGAACGAAGGCTGGGGTAAATGAACGTGCATAGTAGCGTTCATACACATATACGAAATATCGTTTGTGGCGTCCTGACCGTTAGAATCCTGACCGCCGACAATAAGGTTTTGGAACAAACTGTATCCTGCAAAGCCCTCTGCCGAGGCGGCATCGCGAACCTTGTTAAGGTCATTGAGTTTGACCCAAATACAGTCGATTAACTCCTGTGCAAATTCACGGGTAATGACACCTTTTTCTAAATCAGCCTCATAATAGGGGTACATATATTGGTCAAAACGACCGGGAGAAATCGAGTGACCGCTTGATTCGGTCTGCAACAGCATCTGCACAAACCAGAACGACTGACAAGCCTCGTAAAAGGAAGTTGCACCGTATGCCGGCACTCTTTGGCAGTTGGCAGCAATTTGTAAAAGTTCTGCCTTGCGTTTTTCGTCCGAGCAGGCGTCAGCTTGCTTTTTAGCCAATGTAGCGTATCTCTTTGCGTAATCGCAAACAGCGTTACAACTGATGATTACAGCCTGCAAAAACTGGAAACGTTTTGAATAGTCGCCGTCGGCAACGTTTAATTTTGCAATTGCAGCTTCGGTTTCTTTAATGATACCCTTGAAACCGATTTTCAAAACCTTGCCGTAGTCAACGGTGACGTGACCTATGCCGTTGTAAAAATAGTTGCCGGGGGTAAACATATTGTGGTCAATGGCAGCCAAAGCCTCGGGTGCCATATAAGAGGTAGTAAGCTCACTTGTGGTTTTGCCTGCCCAGTAAGGATAAACCTTGCGTAAGGTTTCCTTGGTTTCCTCAGAGATATAAAACGGGTCGGCACTTCGGGTGGCAACTGTATCAAACTCATCCTGCAACCAAGAGTAAGAATATTCAGGGAAAACCTGACAACCTCTGGGAGCTTTTGTGTTACTTCCGACAATAAGCTCTAAAGGACGGATTGTAATCGGCAGTTTCTCCAAAATATGTTGGAAGGCTTTAGCTCTCCTTAATATAATAGGTAAACTTTCAGTTTGCTTATAGGCTTCAGTTAATAAAACTGCACGGTCAGCCTCAATCTCAGGCATTTTTTCGAACAAATGCTCAATGAGTTTTGGGATACGTTCTGTCTTTTCGATTTTCGAACTGTATATAGGTTTCATATGTAATACCTCCTAAAAAGGCTAAAACTTTCATTTGAGGCTAATACCTCACACTAATTTATCATCATTTTAGCATAAAACCACATAAATGTCAACACAAAACCCACATAAAAACAGAAAAATAACGAAAAAACCAAATTATTTTACTGAAATTATGCAAATGTTTACAAGAAAAACAGTTAAATAATATAATGTATGGACTCACCGTCCCCGGCGGTCCGCAGAGGTTAGGTAATTACCAACGGGACGTCGAAGGCGCCGTCCCCTACGATATGATTATATTTTATAATGTAGGGGCGTTCTGTGAACGCCCGCGGGCGAACACAGTTCGCCCCTACGGACAACATTGACACCTTTCGACAAGTTTTGCTTTGCGATACATAGTGTGGTAGAGAGGTATAAAGAAATAGCGAGGTGAAATTCACCTCGCTTTTGTATTTACTCTTTTTGGTACTCTAAAATATCGCCGGGTTGACAATTCAAGGTTTCGCAAATGGCTTCTAAAGTTGAAAAACGAATGGCACTTATTTTACCTGTTTTTATTTTTGATAAATTTACATTGGCAATTCCTACTTTTTCAGAAAGTTCATTTAATGAAATTTTGCGGTCTGCCATAACTCTATCTAATCTTAATATAATAGGCATAATATTCTCCTTATAATGTTTCATCAACTTCCTTTTGTAACTGTGCTCCGTACTTGAAAATATACGCAAGCAGGAAAATTACAATCGCAACAATGACAAAATCCAATTCAATCTGATATTGTAGCATAACATCTGTCACTTCGCCGCCTACTAGCAATTTTTTAAGATTACAACCCTTAAACAGCATTGTTGATTCAATTACTGAGAATACTTCTGAAATTATACCGTAAACAATTACCAAAATACCCGCCTTTTTTAAGTTAATATGTACAATTTCATTGAAAGGCTCACCGCTTGAAATACATCTAAGAATGTTTCTGAAAATTTTAATCATAATAATTATTGTACCTGACGCTAATACAAAGAACGCCATTGTCATAATAAAAAACGAAATAGAAAATCTTTGTGACGGCAACGCGTTCTCGCCAAAATAAATCTCCAAAGCTCCAAATTCAATTGATTCCATAACTTCTGGTCCAAATTGTGAATCAAAATGCATGATGACTATACATATAATCGCCACAGGGATTGTGATTATTGTGATTGCAGTTAGTATGTAGTATAGCCATTTCAAAAATGTGTCAAGTTTTTTCGCTGTTGATTTAATCTTTTGCATAATAAATATCCTCCTTAAGTGCAAAGCTATAATAACACATAAAACAATGTTTGTCAACTATTTTTTAATGTTTATCGTTAAAAAATTTATTTTATCATTGAAATTATATAACAAACTTATGAAAATATATTACTATATTTATTCGAATTGTCCTAGAATGTTAAGATATTTAATTTCACAGTATAAATTCCCTTTAATCGCAAATAATACTATCACAATTTGAAAATTTTATGAAACCAAAGCCTCCCTCGCCTAGAGGGAGGGGGACCGCGATAGCGGTGGAGGGATATATCCCCCAGCCACCTAACGGTGACAGCCCCTTTAGGCAAGG
>JAZRQE010000003.1:0-3568 GCA_045649545.1 Acutalibacteraceae bacterium | reverse complement strand
TCAGCTATTTCTCTCTGGGTAAGACCATCGTTAACCAATTCTTTTACGATAGGCAATAATTCTTGTACTTTTTCATATTTTCTAGGCATAATAAAACCTCCTATGGTAGTGTTTTAATTCTACCATAGGAGATCCTTTTTTTCTATTGTCCGTTTTTAACGGACTTGTGCATAACGACTGCCCTTTTAATTTATCTGCCTAAATTTTCCAACATCATATTACGAACTTCATCACTGATTTGATGTGTTGTTTTATCTTCGAAAGATTCCGGCTCTAAAACTGCTAATACATCAACATTTATTACGGTACTTTTAAGCGGAAATCTTTTCATTACCTTATCGGCATTATCTGTTGTAGTTACCACAACCGGACATTTTGCTTTTTTACTAATGTAAAATACACCGTCTTTAAACTCAAGCAATTCACCCGTTTTACTACGTGTACCTTCAGGGTAAACAACTACCGACGCTACGTCATTTTTCACAAAATCAGTAGCCTTATGTATTGTCTTCATAGCGTTTCTAGCATTCTCGCGGTCAATTGCCAAAAATGCACTTTTATGCATAAAAACACCAATTAACGGTAATTTGAAGTTTTCAGGTTTTGAAATAAATGACACAGAAAAATTCTTCATCATATATACCAATACAAATGCATCAATCATTGAGCGATGATTTGAAACCAATAAGAATTTTCGGTCGCTCGGTATTTTTTCAAAACCATTGTAATTAACCTTTACACGCAAAAACCACAATATAAGCTCAATTACAAGATTGATATTTGTAATAAAGAATTTTCCGGGTTTGTCACACTTGCCTTTTTGGTTAATAAATAGCGAAATAACTGCAAGTACAAACAAGTATGCCACGAAAATACCGACTGTCAAGCATAAAAACAGTACTATAGGTATCCAAAAATCAGACCAACCGCTTATAATATCGGTAAAAAGACATAAAAGTGTCTCAATTAAAACTGCCAAAACGGCGATAATCTTAATCAGCAACAGTTACGCCTCCTTTAAAACCTAACTTTTCTGCTAATTTTTTAGGAACAATAAACTTTAATGCTTTAGGTAAAATTTCAACCTTGAAACCTGGTGCAAACTGTAACTCACCGTCAATAGAAAAATGCATATCCTTGTTGGTCAACGATTGAACTTCAACAACCTTGCCTCTACGGTAATTAACGATTTTTTCAAAACGTTTATCCTCCAAATGAGTACCGTTTACGTACGCACTAATCAGTGTTATAAACCGCGGGCGTGAAATCGGATTAACATGGCAAATTTCAAGTAAACCGTCAGCATTATCAGAAAGAGGTGCACATTTATACTTACCACCGACATACTTACCGTTTCCGACAGTACACAATAGCATTTTATCTGTGCCGATTTGTTCGCCGTCAACCAAAACCTTACACTTATGCTTCATACCGTTCACAAGAGCCGTTACAATACCAGTCGTATAAGCGTTTTTACCACCGATTAACCATTTACGGCGAACCTTAAGCATAGTCATAAGGCAAGCTGAATCAAAACCGAAATGCACAAAATTCACGGCATATTTCCCGTTAACGCTCATAGCATCAATAGGTGTTTCAATACCATTGACAAGACTCTCAATGTCTTTGAAATCGTCTACTTTTCCGTAATATTTTATGTAGTCATTACCGCTGCCGCAAGGAAAAACTGAAACCGCAATATTATCACTGCCAACAGCACCGGATATAACCTCATTAAAGGTACCGTCACCGCCACATGCATATACACGATAGGTTTCACCGTCACCGTTAAGCGATTTTACGAAATCAGTAGCATCACCGGGTCTTTTAGTGCAATAAATATCATATTCTATATCTAATTTTTGTACTGAAGACTTAACAAATTCAGTAGCATCCTTGCCACCTGCTGCAGGATTTATAATAAAAATATGTTTCAAAAAAACACCTACTTTCATTCTTTTTAATTTTATAAAATACATAGCCTTTTGTCAATATAAAAATCATTAAATATAAAGAATAAACCCCAACTATGTAAGTCGGGGTTAGTTAATTTATTTTAAATAAAAATCGATTATTGATTTAATAGCCTCTACAAAACCTGAAGTCGGAAAATCTTTAATCTCGGTTTTCATTTTCTTTATAAAAGCATCCTTAATTAAGGTCGCATCCGTGATACCTTCAGAATATTTTTCACTTGTAAACTGAATAAGTTCATTAATACAGTCAATAGAATCCTCAATATGCTTTAAAGACTGGTCCCTACCAACCGCAAATGCACCGTTAGGTACATAAGGGTGCGATGCTAAGATATTTTCAATATTTTCTTCCTTTAAATTTTCCATTGATTCAAGGTATTTATCAACCCCGCCGTAAATCAGTATACCTGCCGTTGAAACACCGTACAACTGAATTGCATCGCCTGAGAACAAAGTATTGGTTCTGGTATCAATAAAACCGATAGCATCCGGTGCGTGACCTGCAATATCAACAACTTTAAATAGACTATCAATATTCATACCAACACTGACAATTTTAATTTTAGAACTGCTGACTCCGTTAAATGAACCTGTTTTAGCATATATAGTAGCGTTTTCACAAAGCGGTGCTAATGCAGGCAAACCGTCAACGTGGTCCCAATGGTTATGAGTTATAAGGATTCCTTTAACATTTTTAAGGTCAATTCCTAATTTTAAGGCAGCAGGTTGAAGATATTTTTCAATATCACCTGTTTCCTTGCAAGCATCAATTATGTACCAATGATTTCCATTTTTGACAAAGAAAATACTGGTTACAGGCGGCATATCAAGTTTATAAATATCATCGTTAAATTTATAAATTTTACCGCTACCGCCAACAGTTACTATGTATTCGGCAGGAATTTTGTCTGTAGTAGAAGTCTGCTGACTTGAAGTGACATTTGAATTTATATTTAATGAACTATTTGAAGAGGTAACAAGATTTTCAACAGAACTTACATTATCCTTGTCAGTATTCTGGTTGCTACAAGCAGAAATAGTTGTTAAAGCCATAACAATCACCATAAAAACATTTAATAATTTAATTAATTTCACAGATAACACATCCCGAATATCATTATAATAAAAAACTCCGGTCAAATCAAGACCGGAGTTAAATAATTATAACATTTCCTAACGCACCCTCAAAACTGAACAAGAAACAACTAGAACTAAAGAGGTTAAAGGTCAAGCCCTCGGTCTATTAGTACTGCCTAGCTGAACACGTCACCGTGCTTACACTTGCAGCCTATCAACCCGGTAGTCTTCCGGGGACCTTACTAACTTACGTTATGGGATATCTTATCTTGAGGTTGGCTTCACGCTTAGATGCTTTCAGCGTTTATCCAATCCGCACTTAGCTGCCCGGCCATGCCCTTGGCAGAACAACCGGTACACCAGAGGTGCGTCCATTCCGGTCCTCTCGTACTAGGAACAGCTCCTCTCAAATATCCTTCGCCCACGACAGATAGGGACCGAACTGTCTCACGACGTTCTGAACCCAGCTCGCGTACCACTTTAATCGGCGAACAGCCGAACCCTTGGGACCGAAT
>JAZRQE010000002.1:0-33374 GCA_045649545.1 Acutalibacteraceae bacterium | reverse complement strand
GTCCCTACAAAATGGTCAATTCACACAATGTAGGGCGGGGGTTTACTCCCGCCGCTAAACAAAAAATCAACCCCGACCGAAATGGTCGGGGTTGATTGGTTTATTGAATGATAATTAGTCGGCGATTGCGGCTTTCAAAGCGTCGAGCTGCTTGCGAAGTTCTGCGGGTAATTTGTCGCCGAACTTCTTGTAATGCTCTTCAATTTCAGCACACTCTTTAGTCCACATATCCTTATCAACGGTCAAGATGCTCTTCAGAGTATCCATATCCATATCAAGGTCAGTGAGGTCGATGTCTTCCGGCTTCGGAACATAGCCGATAGCGGTCTCGGTAGCATCTGCCTTGCCTTCGCAACGGTCAATAATCCAGTTAAGAACTCTCATATTGTCGCCGAAACCAGGCCACAAGAAGTTGCCGTCGTCATCGGTACGGAACCAGTTAACGTTGAAAATCTTGGGAGCCTTGTCGCCCAACTTCTCGCCCATATCGAGCCAGTGCTGGAAGTAATCAGCCATATGATATCCGCAGAAGGGAAGCATAGCCATCGGGTCGCGGCGAACCACACCAACTGCACCTGCAGCTGCGGCAGTAGTTTCAGAAGCCATAGCAGAACCAATGAATACACCGTTCTCCCAATCCTTTGACTGGTATACGAGCGGAGTGCATTTTGCACGGCGGCCGCCGAATACGATAGCCGAAATGGGAACGCCGGCACCCTTGTCAAACTCATCGGAAATGCAGGGGCAGTTCTCAGCAGGAGCAGTGAAACGTGAGTTCGGGTGAGCAGCACAGGTAGACTTATCAGCCTTATCGAATTTAGAAGCATCCCACTTCTTGCCGGTCCAATCGTCGGCATTTTCGGGGAGGTCCTTATTCAAGCCTTCCCACCATACGGTGTTGTTGGAAAGGTCGTGTGCTACGTTGGTGAAAATAGTACCCTTCTTGGTAGAAGCCAAAGCATTGAAGTTAGACTTCTCGTTAGTTCCCGGTGCAACACCGAAGAAACCGTTTTCGGGGTTGATAGCATAAAGTCTGCCATCAGGTCCTATACGCATCCAAGAAATGTCGTCACCGACGGTCCAAATCTTATAACCCTTTTTGCGGAGATACTCGGGCGGGATAAGCATAGCCAAGTTGGTCTTACCGCAAGCAGACGGGAATGCTGCTGCGATATATTTAACTTCACCCTTCGGGTTCTCAAGACCCAAAATGAGCATATGCTCAGCCATCCAGCCTTCTTTCCAACCCTGGTAAGAAGCAATACGGAGAGCAAAGCACTTTTTACCCAAAAGAACGTTACCGCCGTAGCCGGAGTTAACCGAAATAATGGTATTATCCTCGGGGAACTGGCAGATGTATCTCTTTTCGGGGTCAATGTCGCAACGTGAATGTAAGCAACGTACCCAGTCATTACTGTCGCCCAAAACTTCCATAACCTTGGGCCTGACGCGGGTCATAATAAGCATATTGAGTACAACATATACTGAATCGGTTACTTCGATACCGATTTTAGCCAAAGGTGAGCCAATCGGTCCCATAGAATAGGGGATGATATACATTGTTTTGCCCTTGTAAGAGCCACGTGCAATGTCATAAAGCTTTTTGTACATTTCATCGGGGTCGCACCAGTTGTTGGTCGGACCTGCGTTTTCTTTTAATTTAGAGCAGATAAAGGTTCTGTCCTCAACACGTGCAACGTCGTTCTGCTTGGTTCTGTGAAGATAGCAATCGGGTAAAAGCTCCTGATTGAGCTTAATAAGCTCGCCCAACTCAACTGCCAACTCGCGAAGCTCGGCAGTTTGCTTCTCGGAACCGTCAATCCATACTACCTCATCGGGAGTAAGAAGAGCCTTCATTTCTTCAAGCCACTTCAAAACTGTAGGGTTCTTTGTCATGATAATTCTCCGTTCTGTACTGTATGTTCTTTATTTTTTTTGTAAACTTGCCACAATACCAAACAAGTTTATCCGCACAGTTTTAACTGTGTGTAGAGATTGGAGTTTGACTTTGATTTTTACAAAAAGCCAACTCCCTACAATTAACATTATATATAAAAAACGCAATCGCGTCAAGCATAAAAACTTGGAATTTCCAGCTTTAGTTAAAGTTTTAACAAAATATACATATTTTAATACTTTAATAATTGTTTAAGTGTTAAAATTGCCATTGTCCCACCTTGAATTTTTTAATTTACTGTGGTATCATATATTGAATGTTACAAACTGGAGGCTCAATTGGGTAATGGATAAAAAAAGAGTCTTTTTAAACGGAATGAAAATGGGCGTGCCTATTGGGTTGGGTTATTTTGCAGTTTCGTTTTCTTTAGGAATTTCGGCAAAAAATGCAGGGCTTAACGTGTTGCAGGCGGCGTTGGCAAGTTTAATGTTAAACGCTTCGGCAGGTGAATATGCATTGTTTACCCTTATTGCCGCAGGTGCTTCTTTTTTTGAGGTTGCGTTGATGGAATTGGTGGCTAATGCTCGGTATCTTTTGATGTCCTGTGCATTAAGTCAAAAACTGTCGAGTGAGGCAAGGCTGCCTCAACGATTGGTTATTGGTGTTGCGGTAACCGACGAAATGTTCGGTGCATCAATTTCGCGTCCTGAAAAGGTTTCACCGTTGTATTATTTCGGTATGATGTCGGTGGCAGTGCCTTGCTGGTCAATCGGTACGGCATTAGGCGTTGCGGTAGGCAGTATTTTGCCGACGATGGTTGTTAGTGCGTTAGGCGTCAGCCTTTATGGAATGTTTTTAGCCTGCATTATTCCTGAAGGCAGACGTAACAAAATAGTTTTAGGATTTATCGCCGTTTCGTTTATTTTAAGCTTTTCGGCGGCAATTATACCGATTATCAAAGATATTCCGGAGGGTACAAGAATTATTGTGCTGACCGTTATTATTTCCACTGTTGCGGCATTGCTGTTCCCCATTAAAGATGAAAGTGAGGAACTAAAAAATGCCTAAAATCATTATTTATATTTTAGTAGCGTTCATAGTTACATACGCTATTCGCGTTTTGCCGTTAACTCTTTTGAGAAAACCTATAAAAAGCAGATTTATCCGTTCGTTTTTATACTATGTGCCGTATGTTACTTTGGCGGTTATGACCTTTCCGGCAGTTATATGGGCAACCGGCAGTATCTGGTCGGGAATTGCGGCTTTTGTAGTTGGTTTTGTGACGGCATATATCAGCGGAAACCTCTTTTTGGTCGCAATTTCTTCCTCGGTTATCGTGCTGATAGTAGAATTATTATTGAAGTATGTTATTTAATTGATTTTAAGTAAGAGGGGGTCGAAGTATGAGCCGAATTTTTCCGATTGCTTCTTCCAGTTCGGGCAACTGTACTTATATAGGCGAAAAAACCGACGGAATTTTGGTTGACGCAGGTGTCAGTTGTAAGTGCATTACCGATGGGTTGGCTCAAATTGCGGTTGACCCTAAAACACTTCGCGGTGTTTTTATAACTCACGAGCATATTGACCATATTTTGGGGCTTCGCGTTTTTACAAAAAAATACAATGTGCCGGTGTTTGCGTCGGAGGTTACTGCTTGTGCTTTGCTTTTAAGTATTCCTGAAATTGAGGGTAATTTGCATATAATCGATGCACCCATCTCGGCAGGAGATTTATGCGTAGAGCGTTTTTCAACAAGTCACGACTGTGAAGGCTCAAGTGGTTATGTCATAAATATGCCAGACGGCAAAAAGTGTGCCGTTTGTACCGATTTAGGGTATGTTTCGGCAGAGGTCCATTTAGCTTTAACGGGATGTAAGGCAGTGCTTTTTGAATCTAACCACGATGTAGCAATGTTGCAAAAAGGCTCGTATCCGCCACACCTTAAGAATCGTATTTTAAGCGATAAAGGTCACCTTTCAAACATATCCTGCTCGGCAGAATTGTCAAAATTGGTTGACAGCGGATTGACCCGCATTGTGTTAGGTCATTTAAGTCGCGAAAATAACCGACCGGAAATTGCCCGCAGTACCACCACTGCAGCGTTGATGGATAAGGGTATGGTTGAGGATTCGGACTATACATTATATATAGCACCGCCGAAAAACGGCAAAGCCATTATATTTTAGGGGATAGAAATGCTTAAAATCACATTAATTACGGTTGGCAAACTTAAAGAGCAATATTTAAGGGATGCAGTCAGTGAATACGAAAAGCGACTGACTACACTGTGCAATTTAAAATGCGTTGAAATTGACGCGGCAAAACTGCCGGATAATCCAAATGACTCTCAAATGTCTGCGGCGTTGGATAGTGAAGCGGTGAAAATCCTTGCCGCTGTACCTAATGGTTCGTATGTGATACCAATGTGTATTGAGGGTAAGCAACTGTCCAGCGAGGAACTGTCCGAAAAAATTAATAATTTGGGAATTTCGGGACAGGGAAGTGTCTGTTTTATTATTGGTGGCTCGTACGGACTTTCAGATAAAGTGAAATCAAAAGCCGACTTTAAGCTTTCAATGTCAAAAATGACATTTCCGCATCAGGTGGCACGCGTTATGTTGTTGGAGCAAATCTACCGTGCTTTTAAAATATTGCAGGGCGGAACTTATCATAAATAACAATAAAAAAATACTTGACCTTTGAAGAGTGTTGTGCTATAATGCTAGTACCTCTGCGAGGGTCTTTTTTTGATTGTAGACCCTTTTCGGACGGCGGATAACCGAATGTTGTTTACGCTTTCAAAACGCCTACTATATGTAGTGTTTTGCGGCATTCACACGTTGTCCGATTCGAGGGAGGCTCGCGTTCTCTGAAATAATGGGAACAAAATAATTTCCGTAAAACGGGAGGTGCCGTTATGTGAGTAAAAATCACATTAGCTTGTTCTGAGTGTAAGCAGCGTAACTACAACACTATGAAGAACAAGAAGAACGACCCGGATCGTCTTGAGATGAACAAGTACTGCAAATTCTGCAAGAAGCACACCGTTCACAAAGAGACAAAGTAAGGAGGTACACAAGTGAAAACAACCAAAAAACTTTTCAGTGTACTCACTTTAATCTTGGCAGTTGTAGCTTTAGTACTTTATTTCTTGCCTTTCGGCCGCGTCATTCTTGCCGATAACAGTTCTGTTACCGGTGTCGGAGCCGAGTTCTGCTTCGGTTCTTTGGACGGTAAAAGCATTTACACATCATCGAAACTTTTGTTTACTTTGATTCTTACTGCTTTCACTGTTCTTTTCGCAGCTCTTTCGCTGAAATACAAGGGTACAAGATGGGCAACCTTCGGCTTCTCGGCAGTTGCTGCCGTGTTTATGCTGGTTGTAGCTTGTTCAAGTGCTGCAAGGTTTATTGATTACCGCGGTGTTGCCGATGCAGTCGGTGCAGCATATGTAAATATGATGCCGCTTATTATGTCGATTACCTTAGCTCTAACCTGTGCTTCAAGCGTTGCTTATTTGCTTATTGCAGATAAGTTGGCAGTTATTGAAGCCGGCTCAGGTAAACTCACTATTCCTAAAAGAATTGTTAAGTTCTTAAAGGACTATAAGAGTGAGTTTAAGAAAATCGTATGGCCTAACTTCAGAACCGTTATGAAGAACACACTTATTGTATTTCTTATGTGTGCCGCTGTCGGTTTGTTTATTTGGGTTATTGATTTTGGCCTTGATGCATTGCTGAAGCTCATTTATAAGTAATCTGACTGTGGAGGAATAAACTATGGCAGATTTAGGCGAAGCTAAATGGTATGTAGTACACACATACTCCGGCTATGAAAATAAGGTCATGACCGACCTTGAAAAAATGGTCGAAAACCGCGGAATGCAAGACCTCATTCAGGATATTAAAATTCCTACCGAAATTGTTACCGAAATCGGTGCAGACGGTAAAGAAAAGCAGGTTGAGCGTAAAATATTCCCCGGTTATGTAATGATTAAAATGATTGTTACAGACGATTCGTGGTATGTCGTGCGTAACACACGCGGCTGCACGGGTTTTGTAGGTCCGGCTTCCAAACCGGTTCCGCTTACCGATAAAGAGGTTGAAAATTTAGGCGTAGAAAAGCGTAGCGTCGAGGTTAAATACTCTGTCGGTGACAGTGTCAATATTATTGACGGTCCGTTGACAGGCTTTACCGGTATCGTTGACGAGATTGATGTTAATTCTAACAGCGTTCGCGTTACTATTTCAATGTTCGGCAGAGAAACACCTGTTGAGCTTGAACTTAATCAGATTCAACTGATTGAAGATTAATTTGAGATTTAAATTAGCGGTTTAATTAAAACCGCTTGACCGTGGGAGGAACACCAAATATTTTAGGGTGCTCCGAGGGCGTAAAAACGCCGCCACCACTATTTTTGGAGGTACACAAAATGGCACAGAAAATTACTGGCTATATTAAACTTCAGATTCCCGCCGGCAAAGCAACTCCGGCACCGCCTGTTGGTCCGGCTCTCGGTCAGCATGGCGTAAACATCATGGCTTTCACAAAGGAATTCAACGAGCGTACAAAGAATGACGTAGGTCTTATCATTCCTGTTGTTATTACTGTTTACGCAGACCGTTCCTTTACATTCATCACAAAGACTCCTCCGGCAGCCGTTCTTATCAAGAAGGCTTGCGGAATCGATAAGGCTTCCGGTGTTCCCAATAAGGACAAGGTTGCCAAGATTACCAAGGAGCAGATTCAGAAGATTGCCGAACAGAAAATGCCCGACCTTAATGCAGCTACTCTCGAGACCGCTATGTCTATGATTGCCGGTACTGCACGTTCGATGGGCATCACTGTTGTAGATTGATGCTCCCCTGTGGGAGGAATAATCCGATTTAACCACTAATTTGGGAGGAAAAGTTTTATGAAACACGGAAAGAAATATGTTGCAAGCGCTGGGCTTGTAGATACAACAAAGCAGTATGACGTTGCTGAGGCAATGGATTTAACTGTAAAAACTAAAACAGCAAAATTTGATGAGACCGTTGAGGCTCACGTTCGTTTGGGCGTTGACTCTCGCCACGCTGACCAGCAGGTTCGCGGTGCGGTAGTTCTCCCGAACGGTACCGGTAAGACCATTCGTACTTTGGTTTTCTGTAAGGAAGACAAGGCACAGGCTGCTCTTGACGCCGGTGCAGATTTCGTAGGTGCAGAGGACATGGTTGCTAAAATCCAGAACGAAAACTGGATGGATTTCGACGTTGTTATCGCATCTCCTGATATGATGGGTCTTGTTGGTCGTCTCGGTAAGGTTTTAGGTCCTCGCGGACTTATGCCGAACCCCAAGGCAGGTACTGTTACTCCTGATGTTGCTAAGGCTGTTACTGAAGCAAAAGCAGGTAAGATTGAGTATCGTCTTGTCAAGCAGAACATCATTCACTGCCCCATCGGTAAGGTTTCCTTCGGTGCTGAAAAGCTTCAGGAGAACTTTGAGACCTTGCTTTCAGCTATTGCAAAGGCAAAGCCGGCAGCAGCAAAGGGTCAGTATATTAAATCTTGCGTAGTTGCTACTACCATGGGCCCCGGAATTAAGGTTAACGCTTCTAAATACGGTGCTTAATTTTAATTAATGTAAATTTCCCGAGTATCTTTTCGATACTCGGGATTATTTTTTGCAAAATCTAATATAATTAAGGTTGTGTAAACTAAAAGAATATGGTAGAATGATTTAAACAAATTATTCAGTGAGAGGGGGATTACTGTGGAACGTCAAACTATGCTTAAAGAAAAATTTTCAGAGTCGGTTAAATCTGTTTTGCCGATATCTTTAATAGTTGCCGCTTTGTGTCTGTGGTTAATCCCGGTTAATAATGGGTTGTTTCTCGCGTTTGTGCTGGGAACTGTTTTGATAATAATCGGTATGGCGTTGTTTAATATCGGTTCCGACCTCTCTATGATTCATATAGGCAATCAAATCGGTGCTAAAATTACACAGTCAAAAAATGTGTTCTACATACTTGTAACAAGCATTGTTTTGGGCATTGCGGTTACGGTCGCTGAACCCGATTTGCAGGTTTTGGCAAGCAACACCCCGAATATTGACACAAGTGTTTTGATAATTACTGTGTCGGTAGGCGTCGGCGTATTTTTAATGTTCTCAATGCTTCGAATATTGCTAGGGGTTAAACTCAAGTGGATGCTGTTAGTATTTTATGCCGCAATATTTGTAGTCGCCGCTATGTCAGATGTTAATTTCTTGTCGGTTGCATTTGATTCGGGCGGAGTCACAACCGGCCCTATGACTGTACCCTTTATAATGGCACTGGGCGTCGGTGTAACATCAATCCGAAGTGACCAAAAAGCCAAGGATGACAGCTTCGGTCTTGTTGCACTTTGTTCAATCGGTCCTATTATTACAGTATTGGTTTTAGGGTTGCTTTATCCGTCAAGCAACGGTAACTCGTCTGCATTAGATGTCAGTGATTTTGCTCATTCGGTTGATGTCGGAAGAGAATATATTGTAAAGTTGCCCCATTTTATAAAAGAGATAACGATTGCCCTTGCACCGATAGTAGTAATTTTCCTTATTTTTCAGGTGTTAAGTTTAAAGCTTTCAAAACGTCCGTTTTTGCATATTTCGGTAGGACTTTTGTATACCTATATCGGTCTTGTATTGTTTATGTTGGGTGTAAATGTAGGCTTTTCGTCACTCGGTGCAGTGCTCGGCGAGTCGATGGTCAACACCGGTTTCAAGTGGTTGTTAGTACCGCTCGCAATATTGATGGGTTGGTTTATTATTAAAGCCGAGCCGGCGGTTCACGTTTTGAATAAGCAGGTTTCGGAATTGAGTTCCGGTGCAATCAGCGAAAAGAATATGGGCATTACTCTTTCAATCGCAATTTCGGTTGCTATGGGACTTGCAATGCTTCGCGTTATTACCGGTATTTCAATTATGTGGTTTATGGTCCCGGGTTATTCAATAGCAATATTACTTTCGTTCTTTGTACCTCCCACGTTTACGGCAATTGCGTTTGACGCCGGCGGTGTTGCTTCAGGTCCTATGACTGCCACCTTTATGTTGCCTTTTGCAATCGGTGCCTGCAGTGAAATTGGCACAAATGTAATGACCGACGCTTTCGGTTTGGTAGCACTTGTTGCTATGATGCCGCTTATTACAGTGCAGATTATGGGTGCTTTAACGGCTATTAAATCTAATGCCAAGGTATCCCCGATTGACAAGGTATTCTCGGCTGCCGATAATGAGATTATCGAGCTTTGGGAGGTTTAACAAATGGAACTGTATTTAGTTATGAGTATAGTCGACCGTAAAAAGGGTGACAAAATGGCTGAAATTTTTCAGGAACTAAAATTTTCGGTTGTTTTGGAAAACTTAGGTGTCGGCACTGCAACGTCAGAGCATCTTTTACTCTATGATTTAGACCCGTCAGAAAAAGCGGTGTTTACTACGATTGCAACAAGAAAATCGGTGCAGGAGTTGTTCCTGTTTGCCGAGGAAAAAATGTATATTGATATTCCGGGAAACGGAATTATGCTGTCAATTCCTTTAAAAAGTGTCAGCGGCGGCAGTAATTTGGCTTATATTACCGAAGGTCAGGAAATAGGAGGCGGAAAACCCCATATGGAATTTAAACACGAACTTATAGTTGTTATAATTAAAGAAGGTCATTCGGACGAGGTTATGGAGTTTGCCCGCAAGGCAGGTGCCGGCGGCGGTACCGTTTTGCACGCAAAAGGCACCGGTACAGACGAGGTCACAAAGTTTATGGGTGTTTCCATTGCACCTAATAAGGATATGATTTATATTCTGTCCGATGCTGACAAAAAGGCTGATATAATGAAGGCGATTAGTGAAAATTGCGGCAAGGGTAAGCCTGCCGAAGCCTTTTGCTTCTCATTGCCCGTTTCTGCAGTTGCAGGTCTTAGAGAAATTTCGAAAGACTTTTTCAAAGACGGCGAATAAACAGAATATCTTAAAACAAAATGAAGCCACCCGAACGTTAATTTGTTCGGGTGGCTTTTTAATATATTAAATTACACTCTCAATGTTGCACCAACGTTTTCCAAACGTTTAATCATTTTGTTAACTGCTCGGTCAATAACCTCGTCGGTCAAGGTTGATTCGGCAGAACGGAGTGTTACACGGTAAGCAACACTCTTCTTGCCGTCGGCAATCTGGTTGCCCTGATAAACGTCGAACAACTTAATGCTTTCACAAAGTTTACCTGCACCCTCGCGGATGGCATTTTCAAGCGTGCCGACCGGAGTGTCTGCATCGCAAACAAGTGCCAAATCACGTTCAACGGCAGGGAACTTCGGCAACGGCTTGTAAATAGTCTTTGCTTTTTCTTGGGCGTAGAGCTTATCAAGATAAATCTCAGCAATAAAGCAACGTGTGTCGATATCTGCCTTTTTCAAAACTGCAGGATGTACCTCACCGAAGTTGGCGATTTTTTCACCCTTGACAATGCTAAAAGCACTGCGACCGGGGTGCATATAGTTTTCAGTTGAACGCTCATATGTGGGACGCTCGTCACTGAACTCGGCAATAATTGCTTCAACGATACCCTTTAATGTGAAGAAATCTTCATCTTCACCATAAATACCTAAACAAAGTGCAGGAATTTCCAAAGGTTGTTCGGTAATGGGCAATGCTTTGGGCTGGAATATCTTGCTCAACTCAAAAAGTCTGGCTTTTGGCACTTTACGGTTAAAGTTGGTGGCCAAAACAGTCAACATTGAGGTAACCAACTGTGTACGCATAGTGGAATACTCGTCACCCAAAGGATTAAGAATGGTCACACAGTTTTTACGTGCGTCATCGTCGCTCAAATTCAAGACATCGATTGCCTTGCTGCCGATAAATGAGTAGGTCGCAATTTCATTAAAGTTATTTGCAATGAGGGTTGACTTAATGTTGTCTGCCATAATGCGTTCGGGCAACTTGCGGCCGCGAACGATTGCGCCCTGCATGGTGCTGCCCTTAATGTGGTCATAACCGTAGATTCGCATAACCTCTTCGGCCAAATCGGCTTTGCCCTCAACGTCATCTCTAAAAGAGGGGACAAGGCAGTTTAATACGCCGTCGGTCAAGGTGGTTTCAATCTGCAAACTATTGAGAATTTCAACCATTTTCTCGGCAGGAATTTCAATTCCTAATAAAGCAACAATGTCTGCGGCTTTAACGTTAAGAACGCGTGCAGCAGGTAAACCTTGGTTGCAGTCAACATTGCCGTCAACAATTTCACCGGCACTTAAATTTTCAACTAACTGCAAGCAACGATTCATTGCGTATTCAACAGTGATAATGTCAACACCGCGTTCAAATCTACCCGAAGCCTCGGTACGCATACCGAGTTTTCTTGCGGTTTTACGAACACTGTCGCGGCGGAATTTAGCACACTCGAAGAAAATTTCGGTGGTGTCGTCCTTAATTTCACTGTTAAGTCCACCCATAATACCGGCTATGCAAGACGGTTTATTTCCGTCGGCAATAACCAACATTTCAGGGGTAAGTTCGTGTTCTTTGCCGTCTAAAGTTGTGATTTTCTCGTTTTCTTCGGCGTTTCGAACGATGATTTTATGCTCGGCAACATCCCTTAAATCGAATGCGTGCATCGGCATTCCGGTTTCGAGCATTACGAAATTGGTAATGTCAACAATGTTGCTAATCGGACGCATACCTGCAGCAATAAGGCACTTTTTAAGCCAAGCAGGAGATTCCCCGATTTTAACATTTTTAATAACACGACCATAGTATCTCGGACAAAGGTCAAAGTTTTTAACTTCAACATCAATGTATTGGGAGATATTTTCACCGATTGTTTTGAATGTAGGTTTAGGACCATTGAACGGCTTACCCAAAACAACGGCTGCCTCGCGGGCAATACCTAAAACACTCTGGCAATCGGGACGGTTTGCAGTGATTTTAAAGTCGATAATATAATCGTTAAGACCTAATACAGAACGCATATCGGTACCGGGAACACCTGCATCGGGTTTTAAAATCATAATACCGTAAACGCCGGCACCGGGATAATCGTCCTCGGTCACGCAAAGCTCTTCACCCGAGCAAAGCATACCGTTACTCGGCACACCGCGAAGTTTACCTTTTTTAATGTGCATACCGTTGGGCAAATCAGAGTCGTGCAGTGCGGCAGGGACTAAATCTCCCTCGTGTACATTCTGTGCACCGGTAACAATCTGTACGTCCTCACCCGTGCCTACGTCTATCTGACAGATAAACATATGGTCAGAGTCGGGGTGACGTTCCATACTCTTCACCTTGCCGACAACCACGTTACGCATAGATTTAGAGAGGTCAATCATTTCCTCAACCTCAAAGCCTGCCATAACCATTTTGTCGCAAAGCTCTTCTACGGGGACATCAATATCAACATAATTTTTAAGCCAACTTAAACTTACTTTCATCTCTTTATCCCCCTTAATTAAAATTGCTTAAGAAAACGTAAATCGTTTTCAAACAAAAGACGAATGTCACTTACTTTGTAACGAGTGGTGGTCAAACGGTCAAGACCGATACCGAATGCAAATCCTGAATATTCCTCAGGGTCAATTCCGCAAGCCTTAAGCACTCTCGGGTGAACCATACCTGCACCCAAAATTTCAATCCAACCGCTACCTTTACATACACGGCAACCTTTACCGCGACATTCCGAGCAGGTGACGTCAACCTCAACGCTCGGCTCGGTGAACGGGAAGAATGACGGACGGAATTTAACTTCGGTTTCCTTGCCGTAAATTTCGTGAGCAAACTGCTCTAAAACACCTTTAAGGTCACACATAGTAATGTTTTTATCAACAACAAGTCCCTCAATCTGATGGAAGACGGGAGAATGAGTTGCGTCAACCTCATCTGCACGGTAAACACGGCCGGGGCAAATAATTTTAATAGGTGGTTTACGGTTTTCCATTGTTCTAATCTGTGCGGCAGAGGTTTGAGTACGAAGCAACAGATTTTCTGCCAAATAGAAGGTATCCTGCATATCACGGGCAGGGTGGTCATTAGGAACATTCAAAGCCTCAAAGTTATAGTAGTCGGTTTCAACCTCAGGACCGTCAACAACGTCAAAGCCCATAGACTGAAAAATGTCAATCATATCGTTCAAAACGATGTTAAGCGGATGAAGTCCGCCTTTGGTTGCAGGTTTTGATGGCATGGTAATATCCAAGGTTTCTGCCTTTAATTTTTCGTCAGCGGCGGCAGCTTTAAAGCCTTCGGCGGCTAATGCGATTGCCTCCTCCAACTCTGCCTTTGCTTTGTTAACTAACTGACCCATAATCGGGCGTTCTTCAGGTGCTAAACCGCCCATTTGCTTTAAAATAGCGGTCAATTCACCCTTTTTGCCGAGATATTTAATTCTAATCTCGTCAATCTGCTTTTCGTCTGAAGCGGCAGCAATAGCACCTAAAGCTTCGGACTTTAAGAGTTCAAGTTTCTCTTTCATAATACTTCTCCTTTTTAAAAGGTAAATTTAAAATAAAAAGACTTCGTCCCTAAATAATAAGGGACGAAGTCAAAACATCAACTCCGCGGTACCACCCGCATTTTTGCTATAGAGCAAACACTCTTTATGCCTTTAACGGTGCATTACCGTCAACACCTACTGCAAATTCAGCGTTGCCGCTCAAAAGTGAACTTCGCCGAAAGCCGTTGCCGATACACTTCCAGCCGTGGTGCATCTCTCTGTAGGCGGTACTGACGGTTACTTTACCTTGTCATCGCGTTTTTTAGAAACGAAATATTTTATTTTCAATTTATTATATACCCTAAATCCCAAAAATGCAAGAGTTTTTTGATTTTAACCCACAACGTTTTATCCCAACGAATCTTTTTTATTGGTTACCACAGTTGCATTGTAGCAATCAAATTTTTCTTGTACGTTTTGTGGCTTGGTTTTCTTTGTAAATGCACTGACAATCGGGACTAAAACAAGTCCGCCGACCATTGCGAACACACCGGAGTAGAGTGAATTGGTGAACACAAATTCTAAAACGGGTACACCCTTAACACTAATCC
This sequence comes from Acutalibacteraceae bacterium, assembly GCA_045649545.1. Classification (GTDB taxonomy): domain Bacteria; phylum Bacillota; class Clostridia; order Oscillospirales; family Acutalibacteraceae; genus UMGS172. The sequence goes on along the minus strand of JAZRQE010000002.1, from coordinate 19,428 downwards.
AACCGATGCCGATAAGTAATTGCACAATCTCAAGTCCTGTGCCGAAAATGAAGCTTGCGACAACCGAGGCTTTGGTTGTTTGTTTCCAGTATAAACCATATAAGAACGGTGCTAGGAATGCACCTGCTAACGCACCCCAGGAAACGCCCATCATTTGAGCGATAAATACCGAATCTGCCCAGACAGTATCTTTAAGTATTGCAATAACTGCCGAAACTGCAATAAAGAAAACAATAAACACACGCATAATAAATACACTTCTTTTGTCGGAAACGGTTTTCTTTTTCTCCATTGCAGGCTTGACAACGTCAAGGGTCAGTGTAGAGGATGAGGTCAAAACAAGCGACGAGAGTGTAGACATTGATGCCGCTAAAACAAGTACTATAATCAATGCTATAACAACTGCGGGCAGATTTTGGAGCATGGTAGGGATTACCTTGTCAAACTTTGTGCCGGCTGCTGAGGTAAATCCTGCTAACTCCATTTCTTTAAAGTAGAGTCGACCGAAGCCGCCTAAGAAGTAGCATCCGCCGGCAACCACAACGGCAAAAATTGTTGAAATAAGGGTGCCTTTTTTAATTGCGGCTTCATCCTTTATAGAGTAGAATTTGCCGACCATCTGCGGAAGTCCCCAAGTGCCTAAAGAGGTCAAAACCACAACAAAGAACAAAAAAATCGGGTTAGGACCGAACATCGAGGTGTATTCTGCACCGCCGTGCTCGCTGTTTGTTAAGGTTTCAACCGCTTTCATAAATCCACCGTTTTGTGACAGCACAGATGCTATGACCGCGACAATACCGACCAGCATAATTATACCTTGAATAAAATCGTTAACTGCGGTTGCCATATATCCGCCAAAAATGACGTATACACCGGTCAATATTGCCATTCCCACAACAATTACCCAGTAGGGAATGTCAAAAACATTATTGAACAGCGAGGAAAGGCCGTTGTAAAGCGATGCGGTGTAGGGGATAAGGAATACGAAAACGATAAACGAGGCTACAACCTTTAATGTTTTGGAATCGTAACGCTTTTCAAAAAAGTCGGGCATGGTTTTAGAGCCTAAATGCTGGGTCATAACCCTTGTTCTGCGACCTAAAACAACCCAAGCCAAAAGCGAGCCGATAAAGGCGTTGCCAAGACCAATCCAGGTAGACGCCAAACCGAAGTTCCAGCCGAACTGACCGGCATAGCCGACGAAAATAACGGCGGAAAAATACGACGTTCCGAATGCAAAGGCGGTAAGCCATGCACCAACGTTGCGTCCGCCTAAAACAAAACTGTCAACACTTTTTGAGTGTTTACGGCAGGCAAAGCCGACACCAATCATCAGTCCGAAGAAGCACAAAAGCATCGGAACCGAGATGAGAACTGTCGGCGAAAGGGATAGTAATTTTGGAATAAATAACATTTAAAAACAACTCTTTTCTTAAAGTGGTTTTCGTTGCTTTAAACCGTTACGCTTTAAAGCAATAAATTGAATGCATATACTTTACCACTTTAAAGCAAAAATGTCAAGCATTTTTTAAAAAATACTTGACATTTTTATTCTAACTTACATTTTTAATTTAAATATTTTTCTTTTTCTTGTGTTTTACAATAAAAACTGTAGCAATTGCACCGGCAATTAAAATTACGACAGCAACTATAATCACCCAGAGCCACAAATTGCCGTTTTCACCGAAAATGGCGTTGTCTAAACCGTTATTGTCCGAGGCAAAGGTTTCGGGCATATCAGTATTATTATAAAGTTTAGTTGCGTCGCCCAAAGCGGTGTTACCTTCGCTTATTTTAACGGCATTCCAATCGGTTTCATCGCCGCCGTAATAAACCTTACTCAAAGAGGTACAACCATCAAACGCGTTTACGCCGATATTTTTGATACTTTCTGAAATTGCAATTTGTGTAAGACCTGTTTGTCCAGAAAATGTATATGATTCGATTTTAGAAATTGAACTGTTAATGGGAATTCTTGAGGTTTTACAACCTGCCAAGACAGTACCTTTTTTGATTATACAGTTGCCAGAACTATAGTACGCCGAGCCGTTTTCTACTGTAAGCGAGGTGATTGAGGTAGCACCTGCAGTAACACCTTCACCTAATTTTGTGAGTGAGGCGGGAAATTCAAGTTTAGTCAAACCGGTACAATCAGCAAAAGTAAAATCGCCTATTTCGGTAATGTTTTTGGGAAGTGTTATTGACGTTAGATTTTTACAGTTGCGGAAGGCGTTACCGCCGATACGCAAAAGACTGTCAGGAAGGGCTATACCGTTAAGCTGCTCGCAACCAGAGAAAAGACCTGTGTTGATGCTTGTTAAATTTTTGGGTAGGGTGACAGAAGCAAGCTTGCGGCAATCCTTAAAGGCACTGACGCCGATATATGATATACAGTCGGGTAAGATGATAGATGAAAGGTTATCACAACCCGAAAAAGCGTATGCACCGATGCGTTCAATACTGCCGTCATCAGGCAATTGGGTGTTGTTAAAACCTTTTATAAGGGTTTTGGTTTCAACCTCAACCAAGGCACCGATAAGGTTTTTATACTGTGCATTTTCGGGCGAAACACCAACAACCGATAATTTACCACAGTCAGAAAAGGCACCGTCTTCTATTTTTATGACGCTTTTTGGTACGGTTATTTCGGTAAGGTTTTCACATCCGTAAAACGCACACTCGCCGATTTTTTCAATACCCTCTGAAATTTGTACCGAGTTTATATCCTTACAACCGTAAAAGGTGTATGCTCCGACTGATTCGATATATGACGGAATTACCAAGTCTTTCATCGGTGTGCCAAAATCAAGTTTTCCTGTAATGTGGGCAGGGTTTGCATAAGGACCGTCAAGCTTTGCCGCACACCAAGCAACCATATCGGCAATTTTTGCAGTTTTTAAAGATTTACAGTTATAAAAAGCGGCATATTCTATTTCAACTATACTGTCGGGGATGGTAACCGACTCTAACTTCTCACATCCGTAAAAAGCACTGTAACCAATGTGGGTTACCGTAGCGGGAATTACAATTGAAGTTATTTTGTCACAATACTGAAACGAGTAGTCACCGATAGAAGTAACCATGTAACCATTCACTTCAGAGGGAATTGCAAACTCACCTTTAAGCATAAAGTTGCCCTTATGTAAGGTAGCGGTACCATCTCGTGAGGTACGGTATATAATGCCATCGACATTAATCATTCCGCCTTGGAATGATGGTATTGTGGCTTCAACCGAAATTAACGGAAACGATAGCACAAGTACCAAAACCAAAATACAGGATAAAATTTTTGTCAGTTTCATTAAAATTACCTCCAAATGGTAAATTTAGTTATAAACTACACTTTTGATTATTTTATCATACATTATAATCCGTTGCAAGAAAAAGTAAAAACGTGTATTCAAAATTATTTAATGTATTGGTTGTTGCCCTCTTGTAATTATAGGGAAATCGTGGTAAAATAAACTGTAAATTTATGCACTTTCATTCGGTGCATAAAATTTGGTGCACATTTGCACAAAAGGAAGGTAAATTTAAATGGAACAAAAGAAATTTTACATTACAACAGCCATTGCTTATGCATCAAGAAAACCGCACATCGGCAACTCTTACGATATAGTTTTGGCTGATATGATTGCACGCTACAAGCGTAAAAAGGGCTTTGACGTGCATTTCTTGACCGGTTCGGACGAGCATGGTCAGAAAATAGAGGAAAACGCAAAGGAAATGGGCGTAACTCCGAAAGAGTTGGTTGACCAGGTTGCAGGTGAAATCAAGTCGGTTTGGGATTGCTTAAACGTCACTTATGACCGCTTTATACGCACTACCGATGCCGACCACGAGGATGCCGTAAAGAAAATTTTCAAAAAACTGTACGAGCAGGATGATATTTATAAGAGCGTTTACGAGGGTAAATATTGTGTACCGTGTGAGTCGTTCTTTACTGCTTCGCAGTTGGTTGACGGTAAATGTCCCGACTGCGGAAGAGAATGTATTGACTCTAAAGAGGAGTCTTATTTCTTACGTTTAAGTAAATATCAGGATAGATTGGTTGAGTATTACGAAAGTATGCCTGACTTTTTCCAGCCGGCTTCTCGTAAGGCTGAGATGGTCAACAACTTCATTAAACCCGGTCTTGCTGACCTTTGTGTTTCAAGAAGTACATTCTCTTGGGGTGTGCCGGTTGAGTTTGACCCGAAACACGTAATCTACGTTTGGATTGATGCTCTTTCCAACTATATTACAGGTGTTGGCTATAATCCCGACGGAAGTTCGGATATGTATAAAAAATATTGGCCTGCCGATTTACACGTAATCGGTAAGGACATTGTCCGTTTCCATTCAATTTACTGGCCCATTATCCTTATGGCATTGGGCGAGCCGTTGCCGAAACAGATTTTGGCACACCCGTGGTTATTATCGGGTGATGATAAAATGAGTAAATCCAAGGGTAACGTAATTTACGCTGACGAAATGGTTAACCGCTTCGGCACCGATGCTGTAAGATATTATTTGCTTTCCGAAATGCCGTTTGCACAAGACGGTGTGATTACTTATGAGAATTTTATCAATAAGTATAATACCGACCTTGCAAACACCTTGGGCAACCTTGTAAACCGTACAATCGCTATGACCAATAAGTACTTCGGCGGAACTGTTAAGAAACCTACTGCTGATTTTGATGAGTTTGACAAAGATTTGCGTGATACTGCCATCAACACAATTGAAAAGTACGGTCAGTTAATGGAGGCTTACAAAAACGCTGACGCTTGCGAATGTGTAATGAACCTCGCTCGCCGTTGCAATAAGTATATTGATGAAACTATGCCTTGGGCATTAGCTAAAGACGAGGCTCAAAGAGACCGTCTTGAAGCCGTAATGTATAACCTTTTGGAAGGCATCAGACTGTTAGCCCAGTTGTTGGCACCGATTATCCCCGAAAGTGCAGAAAAAATTACAGCACAGATTAAGTGCGACTGCGACTGTCTGACATTCGGTGCGGTTGATGGTTTTGCTGTAGGTGAGGGTCAGCCTTTGTTCGCACGTATTGATACAGAAAAGGTTTTATCGGAAATTGCCGCCGAAAATGAGACAAAGGCTAAAGCCGCCCAAAAAGCAGAAGAGAAGAAAGAGAATATTGCATTCCTTTCCGAAATTTCGATTGACGAATTTGCTAAAATAGATTTGCGTGCTTGCAAGATTATCGCTTGCGAGCCGGTTAAAAAGGCAAAGAAGCTTTTGAAATTAACTCTTGACGATGGTAGCGGTACTGAGCGTACCGTGGCGTCTGGTATTGCAAAGTGGTACACACCTGACGAATTGGTAGGGAAAACCGTTATCTGTGTTGCAAACCTTAAACCTGCTACTCTTTGCGGTGTTGAGTCTCAAGGTATGATTTTAGCTGCTGACGCGGGCGAGGATGACGTTAAGGTTATTTTCTTGGACGGTGTTCCTGCCGGAAGTAAGGTAAGATAATTAAATGTTTGATTTAAAGCAGGAGTTGTTTGCTCCTAAAAATTCAATTTTTGACACCCACGCACATTATGATGATACCATATTTGACGATTGCCGAGAGGAACTACTCTCGGCTTTGTCACAGAATGGAGTAGGGTGTATAATAAACAATGCGACCGACCTTGAAGGCTCTGCCAAAAAGTGCCTTGAGATGTCGGAAAAATTCCCGTTTTGCTATACTGCGGTGGGTATTCACCCCGAATTTGTTGAAACAAGGGGTTTGACGCTTGACGAGGTTAAATTGCGTGAGTTAGCACAAAATAAAAGTGTGGTAGCTATTGGTGAAATCGGTCTTGACTATCATTATTCGAGTGACCGCCGCGATTTACAGATTGATGTTTTCCGCTGTCAGTGTGAGTTGGCAAATGAACTGGAATTGCCCGTAATAGTGCATGACCGTGAGGCTCACGGTGATACTTTAGACGTGCTGCGTGAGGTTAAACCAAAAGGCTCGTTGCACTGTTTTTCAGGCAGTCCCGAAATGGCCTTGGAATTGGTGAAATTGGGACTTTATATCGGTGTTGGCGGTGTGGTGACCTTTAAAAATGCACGCAAATTGGTTGAAACTCTCCAAGCGATACCGCTTGACAGAATACTGCTTGAAACCGACGCACCCTATCTTGCACCCGTGCCGTTTAGGGGAAACGCTTGTCATTCGGCATATATTTATTATATCGCATTAAAGGTTGCCGAAATTAAGGGCATCTCGGTTGAAGAAGTGCTGAATGTGACCTACCAAAACGCGTTAAATCTATTTACTAAAATAAAGTGAAGGGTGATATTATGAAGAAAACGTCATTTGGAAAATTGCCTGACGGTAAAGAGGTTTTTCTTTATCATTTAGAGTGTGGTAATTTTAGTGCCGCTATTACCGATTTCGGTGCAACACTTATAAAATTTTCAGGTCCTGACCGTGACGGCAACCCGACCGATGTTGTTTTGGGTTTTGATGAAATTACGCCTTACACCGGCGATGTCGGTTATATGGGTTCGGTAATCGGTCGCTTTGGAAACCGCATTGAAAAGGGTAAATTTACGCTTAACGGTAAGGAATACAACCTTTATATAAACAATGGCCCTAACCATTTGCACGGAGGTAAGGTCGGTTTTAGCCATAAGGTTTTCAATGTTAAAGAACTGTCCGATACTCAGTTGGAGTTTTCACTTTTCAGCCCCGATAATGATGAGGGTTATCCCGGGAATATGGAAATGAGTGTAATTTATAGTTTGTCCCAAGACGGCACGCTGACACTGGATTATTCTGCAAAATGTGATGCCGATACAATTGTAAATCTCACCAACCACGCTTATTTTAATCTTGACGGTGCTGATAAGGGTACGGTTATTTATGACCATAATTTGCAACTTCAGGCCTCGGCTTTTTGCGAGTGCGACAGTGACGGCCTTGCTAACGGCAATATTTTGGCGGTGCGTGATACAATCTTTGATTTTAGCCTTGGCAAGGCTTTAGGTCCGGTTATAAACGCTGTAGAGGATAAACATATTATAGCCGGCGGCGGTATCGACCATAATTTTGTGCTCCAGGGTAACGGTTTCCGCGAGTTTGCACGTCTTTACAGTGAAAAATCGGGCATAGAAATGGTTTGCTGTACCGACCAGCCGGGTGCTCAAATTTATTCAGGTAATTTTATAGCCGAGAATATCGGAAAATACGGTGTTAAATATCGCCCGCACAGTGCTGTTTGTATTGAAACACAAGGTTTCCCAAATTCCACCTCGTTTGCTCATTTCCCGTCACCTATTCTCAAAAAAGGTGATATTTACCGCCACACAACATCGTATAGATTAACTGTAAAATAATATTTAGAACAAAAACAACCCCGCCATTTTGGCGGGGTTGTTTTTGTATAGTATACATTATTTTACACTCATTAAATTTCCGATAAATATCGGTAATTTTGTGGAATTGTCGATAATCATAAACACGAAAGGTTGGTTTAAAATGACTTCTTTTTGCGGCATAATGCTCATTTTGTCGGTCATCTCGACCTTGGTGACTGCGGCGGCTTTGGTGCCGTCGATGTCAACCGTAATACTTGTTTTGTGTGCGACTTCACCAATATGGATATTTCCGCGGTCGCTTTTACCTAAAGTGCTGAAATCTGCCTTTACTTGGTCAAAAGCCAACGGCATTTTTGCTTTCAGCAATGCGGTCATATCGGTGTCACAGTCGAACGAGAATTTTGGCATATATACCTTAACATTTTGACCTTTGGCGTTAGTTAAGGTGTTCATTAGCGTTTTCGCATCAAGTCCGTTAATGTAATCGGTAATAGAGATGCCCTCGTTGGGCAGAAGTGCCGCAAAGCTGTATTTTCCGCCCTTGTAACGCTTGATAAATCCGGTTGCCTTGTTATCTTCAAGGTAGGTACTTTCGTCTGAAATCATCATTTGGGCGGTTTCATTTTTGCCCGATGCGGCGTGGAAGGTTGAGTTTGAGGGCTTGTTTTCATATTTTTCAGCCCATTTAGCCTCAAATGATACGGCGTTTATAAGGTACATTACGGTATACGGGTCAATTGTGTCAATCAAGTTTTCAATTTGCCCGTCGGTGTTTTTCTTAACCCAAGCGTTGATGTCCTTTACAGTAGAATCATCAAAGGGCGATTTGAAAATTCCTGCACCGTAAGTGTCGGCATTGGTTTGTAAAAAGGGTTTATTCACGGCAAGGTGCTCGCTTTCCCTAAACCAAACCGAGTTTGCATTTTTAAGGTATTCATTATTGTGGCGTTTTAAGAATGAATTCTGGTAAGCGTTTAAATCTTCTAAATCCATTCCGCCCAAAAACTCTTTGATTTCCTGATGTGTTTCACCCGAAGCACCGTTTAAGGTCATACTTAATGCAACCGAAACCGATAAAGGTGAAATTAAAAGATTTTCATTATTCGAGGCAGCGAATGAATCCTTATACAGTTTTAAATATAATTCAGCTTGCGAGTTGATAAACTTTTCGTCAGCGGGTTTACCGTGGGTGTCTTGGGCGGAAATACCGTCCATTAAGTTAACAGTTGCGGCAGAAACAGAACTGCAGGCGACGGTTAAACCTAAAGCAAGACAGAGTGCAAACAGTAGAATTCGGTTAAGTTTCATAAAAAGCTCCTTTTGGGGTCAGTGACGGTGGTTTGTTGTGGTTTATATATGGCTTTTGAGTTCTTTTTCAGCCAAGGCGATAACGTCACTGTAATTATCGGCAACTTGGGGCAAGCGTTTACGTTCTTTACCCAGTTCACTCAACTTTGCATATAGTACACTGACTGTGCCGTTGCAAAGGTCACGGTACTCGCGGTCGTCAAGTTCAAATGTAAAACGGTTGCTTCTTGAGGCGGTATCGCAAAGTGAACGTGCCATTCTGTAGCTTTCGACCTGACTGATTCGGCTTAAAATGTTGTGTACGTTTTCGTTATGTTCTTTTGCAATTTTTAAAATTCCGTCCAAAGCGGTGGCTTCAGGCTCGGTCTCGTAAACTATGGGGTTTTTAATCGAACTTTTGCCTAACAAATAGTCACAGCTTACAGAATAGTATTCCGCAATTCTTAATAAAAAGTCAAGTCCGCATTCCCTGATTCCGTTTTCATAGTGTGAAAGTAGGGCTGGCGAAATACCTAATTCTGCCGCTGCCTGTTTTTGGGAGATGCCTTTAGTTGAACGCAACTCCGATAATATTTTAGGAAATTTACAAAGCATTTTTTAAACCTCTCTTGCATTTATCACTGTTAACAAGTATACTATAAAAGAAAGGTTTTGTATACTGTGAAAATATACAAATAGTATATCGAATTTTGGCGTTATATTGAAAAGGAGATATTATGAGAACATATAGAATACATTTTATCCGACACGGGTTGACCGAAGCTAATACTGACGGCAGATATATCGGTGTTACAGATTTGCCGCTTTCCGATAGCAGTGCTGACGAGCTTGACCGAATAAGGGTAAAGGGCGAATTGCCTGAAACGGGCTTACTTTTTACAAGTCCTTTAAAGCGTTGCCTTGAAACCTGTGAAATTCTTTTCCCTGATACCGACCCTTATGTCGTTGAGGAATTAAAGGAGTTTGATTTCGGCGATTTTGAGAACAAAACTGCTTTCGAGTTAGCCGATAACCCTAAATATACTGAATGGACTGCAGGACGTGCCGCTCCGCCTAATGGTGAAGACTCTGCCGCATTTTGTGAGCGTATTGTTTTAGGGTTAAATATAATGGTACGTAAAATGATGGAGCAGGAAGTTTTCGAGGCAACTGCCGTTATGCACGGAGGTGTAATGATGACACTGTTTTCACTTTGTGCTTTACCTCGACGCCGTGCGGTAGAATGGACAAGCGATGCAGGGCAGGGTTACACTGCTTTTATTACACCATCACTTTACGGCAGAAGCGGTGTAATTGAGATTATTGATACAATACCCTCAACCGCAGTACCCACCGAGGAAAATTATTAAGATAATCAATATAAAAATCAGCCTACCGCTTTTATATGAGGCAGGCTGATTTTTGTTGTTTTATTTATTTTCACCGTTATTTTTACGGCGTTTTAGGGTTAATGTGACCACCATAACCGAAACCGAAATTACCGCAATTCCGACAACTATTATTGCTATAGCTGTAGAAAGCTTAAAGCCTTTGGGTTTATAGATTATATTGTCAGTGTCAACAGTTACGGTTGGTTTTTCTTGTGTTCCGCCGATAAGGTACAGTTTACTGTTGCTCAAAATCTCACCCGATGTGGTGGTTTGAACTACCGCCAAAAGGTCTCCGGCGATAATATCGGCCGGGTCTTTAGTTTTAAGGGTGTTGTTATCGACAAAAACGGTATCAAGTTTTTTATCATTAAGTGTGATTTTACTGAACTCGGTAAAGTTTTCACCCGTAACGGTCAATATGTCCTGCTCGTTTCGGCTGACATTATTAATGGTGATTTCTTTAACGCCCATTTTGACTTCGGTGGTTTTATACGGGTAGTTTTCTTCACCGCCGTAGGCGTATTTTTCACCGTAAAGCATATCGTATTCAAGCATTCTTAACCATTCGTCATAATGCTCTGAATTCTTGAAATTTTGGTGGAGTTTGGTGATATTTCCGTCATTTAAACCTAATAATCCCATTATGTGGGAGGACAACTGATAGGCAGTGATGTCACCGCTTTGATTTTCCAAACCGAAGTTATCCCAAATGACGTATTCGGTACTAAACAGGTCACCGCCCGCCAAGTCTTCGGGTTTGATTTCAAAACTAGGTAAGTGGTCGCCAAACATAACAACGACGGTGCGTTCATCACGGTTTTCAAGTGTCGCTAAAAGGTCACCGATAAATTTGTCAACTTCATAAAGCTGGTTAATATAGTAGGTAAATTCTTTAGCAATGTCTTCATCGTCGCTGAAGCCTTCAGCAGATATCAGCATTTCATCAGTATAGTCTGACGGGTATTTTCCGTGGCCTTGAACGGTGATTGTATAAATAAGGTCAGAGGCTTCAGAAGAGTTAAGACAGTCGGTAATACATTCAACTAAGACATTATCCTTTGCCCAACCGGTTGAGGTGTATTGAAGGTTCTGCATATACTCAATTGAGGTAAAAGAGTCAAAACCTAAATTTGAAAAAACAAGGTTGCGGTCATAGAATGTTGCAGTGTTGTTGTGAATGGCGTGGGTGGTGTAACCGTGATTTTTTAGATTATAGCAAATACTTTCGCTAGGATTTTTTTGAAGTACGGTTTTATACGGATATTCGCCCATACCGAAATGCTCTAAAGACATACCGGATATTATTTCAAATTCGGTATTTGCAGTGCCTGCACCGATTGACGGCACACCGACGTATCCGGACGAAAAATCATCGTGAAGTCGGGAGAAATTGGGTATCGGATTTTCCGAAAAGTTTACATTTGATAGGTGGTTTACATCAAAAAATGTTTCAAGCTGCAGGAAAATTACGTTAGGCGATTTTTCGCTGTTTTGAACTAATGACGCCTGGTTTTTAATTTCCTCGTTACTGTGGGCAGCAGTGTTTAAAGCCGAGGTGATGGTTTTTACGTCTTCTTCGGTGTAAAGTTCAGGCTGGTCAATGCCGAGGTCGAAAACACTGCATAAAAAACAGTAGTAAAATCCGTAATCCTTATAGGCGTTAGCCAAGTTTTTAGTGTGTTTTGACAAAAGTATATCGGTTGCACGGAACGTAAAAAGGCTTGTGACTAAAACAATGGTGTAAATGCCGGTGGCAATGCCGTTTTTTAGGTAATTAACCGGTGCCTTGGGACATTTTACAAAGAAAATACCTAAACCTATCAAAGCCAATACTATGGGAATGATTACAAGGATAATTTCAAAGGTATTAAGGTATTTTGTGATAAGGCTGATTTTTACAACCTGCAGGTCTGCCCATTCAAGCGGTGTTACGCGAAGATTAAGGAGTACGCTGTTGGCAATGCCGAAGCCTAAAAACAGGCAGAAAATAAACGCCCAGAAAAAGTACTTGCGTTTAAAAAGTGCAAAAATGGAAAGCAAGGTTGCGATAATTAAAGTGCCGAATAAAAACGGTAACGGACTTTTTATAACGTGCATTACACCGGCTAAAACAGAATGTCGGTGTAAACACTCGGTTGTGAAGTTTAAAACAAGACCGATTATAAGGCTTGTAAGCCAGTCATGTCGGCCAAGAAATTTCAGAGCAGTCAGAGTTTTTGATTTGACTGACCGACCTAAAGTTTTTAGTTTATCCCCAAAATTCATATATCCCACCCAAATTTAAACAGAAAGATTCACAGTAGAATTATTGTACCACATTACATATATATTTTCAATTAAATGTTTGTAAACTTAAAAAATGGAAAATTCTTGGCGGTAACCTCTTTTAAAGTTTCGTAAGTTGTGATAAAATAATATGATAGAAATTGGCTTCGGCTTTAGTTTATATGTGTTCATTTTAAATTTTGGAGAGAAAAAAATGCTTGTGAGTGTCAGCGGACTTTCAAAGTCCTACGGTGACAATTTATTGTTTGAAAACATTGGGTTTGACATTGAACCTGATGATATTATAGGTCTTATCGGCGGTAACGGTTGCGGTAAGACCACGCTTTTTCGCATTTTGTCGGGTGAGGAGTTGCCTGATACGGGCGGTGTGGTACGCAAAAGCGGTGTCACAATCGGTGTACTTAATCAGCACGCGTGCCAAGGCTCAACCAAAACGGCTTATTTTGAGGCGTTGTCGGTTTTCGAGGAGCTTTTGAGGTTGGAAGACGAGCTGTCGGAGGTTACATTACGGCTTGAAACCGACCAAAGTGAGGAACTGATTGCCCGTCAGCACGAGTTAAGGGAAAAGTTTGAACGTTTAGGCGGACTGACCTTCCGTTCACGTACAAAATCGGCTTTGATGGGATTGGGATTTTCGGAAGAAGAGCTGTTGTTGACCATTCCGGCACTTTCGGGCGGTCAGCGGTCTAAAATTGAGTTATGTAAACTTCTTTTGTCGGCACCCGATGTAATTTTATTGGACGAGCCGACCAACCACCTTGACATTGATGCTATTGAATGGCTTGACGGATATATAAAAACCTGCAAAAAGGCAGTTGTTATAATCTCTCACGACAGGTATTTTTTGGATAGGGTTGCTAACCGAATTTTTGAAATGGACAACCGTAAACTCTACACCTGCGACGGCAATTATACTAAGTATTGCACTGTGAAAGAGGAACGAAAGCTTACTGTTCAGCGCAATTTTGACAACACAATGCGAGAGGTTTCACGAATTGAAAAAATTATCGAACAGCAACGTCGCTGGAACCGTGAAAAGAACATAAAAACCGCCGAAAACAAGCAGAAAATGGTTGACCGCTTGTTGCGTGACCTCGAGGTGCCTGACAGTGAAAGGGAGGGTATGACGCTTTCTTTCAGTGCTGATACGAGAAGCGGTGACGAGGTATTAAAAGGCGAAAATCTTTCAGTATCGTTCGACGGAAATCGGCTTTACGGAAATGTCAATATTGATGTACGCCGCGGTGACCGTGTGTTCATTATCGGTCCTAACGGTTGCGGAAAGACCACATTGTTAAAACAAATCACCGACAAAACTGCCGTTGAATACGGTGTGGGTGTGTCGGCAGGGTATTTTGACCAGCATCAGAGAAATCTTGATTTAAATAAAACAATTTTCGACCAACTTCGTGACGATTACCCTTATTTGGGTGATACCGCACTTCGCAGTGCCTTAGCGTTGTTTTTATTCAAAGGCGACGAAGTTTTTGAAAAAATCGAAACACTTTCGGGCGGTGAAAGAGCAAGAGTTGCCCTTTGTCGACTGATGTTAGCACACAACAATTTACTTTTACTTGACGAGCCGACCAACCATCTCGATTTGGAATCGCGTGAGGTTTTGGAGGAGGCTTTGAGTGGGTATGATGGTACGGTTGTTTGCGTATCGCACGACCGTTATCTGATTAACCGGTTGGCGACCTCGATACTTTATTTTGAAAACGGAACCGTTAAAACTTTGGACGGAAATTACGATAAATATTTAGAGGTGCGAGAGGTTTTTGAAACCCCAAAAGCCGAAAAAACGGCTTCGGAAAATAAAATGGAATATCTCCGCAAAAAGCAGGAGGCTAAAGAATTACGCAAACTTAAAACGGCATTTTCTAAACTCGAGCAGGAAATCGCCGATTGTGAGGCGGAGATTGAACGGGTTGCGAGTGAATTAAGTTCACCAGAAATTGCTGCAGATTATGAAAAGGTGACCGAGTTGTCTACTTTAGCCGAGAAACTCGACCGACAGTTAGAAAGCCTTATGGAGCAGTGGGCGGACGTCGGTGCTAAATTGGAAGAGTTAGAATAGTAAAAAGAAGGAATGGAAATGTCAGAGGTCAAAAGTGCCGAAACATTACGGCAGGAAAAGTTCATAAAAATGACAACCGAGCCGGTGGAAAAACTGATTTTAAAGTTGGCTATACCGACTATTATCAGCATGCTTGTTACTACCTTTTACAATATGGCGGATACTTATTTTGTAGGTCTTATCGGAAAGGGAAGTGCAACCGCTGTCCGTGACCAAGAGGCAGCAATTGCGGCGGTTGGCGTCGTAATGTCGCTCATGGCGGTCATTCAGGCTTTCGGCTTTTTCTTTGGGCACGGTTCGGGCAATTTTGTGTCGAGGGCATTGGGACAAAATGATGTAAAATCGGCAGAAACTGTAGCAACTTCGGGCTTCTTTTACGCTGTCATAACCGGTGTTTTAATGACTGTGTTGGGGCTTACATTTGACGAACAATTGGCGTCGGTGTTAGGCTGTAATCCCGATTTTTTGGAAGAAACACTTCAGTATATGAACATAATTCTTCTGGGTGCACCGATAAATATGGCATCCATTGTGCTTAATAATCAAATGCGTTTTCAGGGTAACGCAACCTTTGCAGTTGTGGGAATTTCAACCGGTGCGGTGCTTAACATAGGTCTTGATGCTTGGTTTATTTTAGGTCTTGAGTTGGGTGTTAAGGGTGCCGCGTTAGCTACAATTATCGGTCAAGCAGTGAGCTTTGCTTTGTTGTTTATCGGTATTGAAAAAAGCGACTGTATTAAAATCCGTTTCAAAAATTTACGGTTTAATAAGTTTTGCGTGTCGGAAATTTTCCGCGGCGGTTTGCCGTCTTTGGGCAGACAAGGGCTATCTTCGGTGTCTATTGCGTGTCTTAACAATATGGCACGCAGTTATGGTACACCGGCGGTTGCCGCAATGTCGGTTGTGTCAAGAATTATGCTGTTTGCCGCTTCAACCCTTATCGGTTTCGGTCAGGGATTTCAGCCGGTTTGCGGCTTTAACTACGGAGCAAAACTGTATACAAGAGTTAAAAGGTCATTTTGGTTTTGCGTAAAGTGGGCGGTTGTGTTTATTATCGGAATTTCCATTCCGGCGTTTATCTTTTCAAAACAAATCACCGGCATTTTCAGTGACAGTCAGGAAATTGCACGTATTGCCGGCACTGCAATGCGTTTTCAGTTGGTAACATTCCCTGTAATGTCTTGGGTTGTTATGAGTAATATGATGCTTCAGACAATGGGTAAGGTATTTAGTGCAACGGTACTTGCCATTGCTCGAAACGGTTTGACATTTATTCCGGCGATACTCACATTACCGCTTTTTTTGGAATTTAACGGTGTTATGCTTGCACAACCGGTTGCCGATATTTTGGCTTTGGCGATTTCGATACCGATAACTATAAAAGTGCTGCAAGAGTTGGAAAAAGAGTCAGAATTAAAGGTAAATAAATAGGATTTACCGAAATAAGGCAAAATTACCATAAAGATTGTCAAAAAAATCACGAATTTTTAACGATTTACTATTTACTTAACGCAAAAAAAGTGTTATGATATGAAATGTATGCGGACAAGTATGCGTTTTGTATAAAAACGTGCTTGTTTTGATATAATTTTGTTAAAGTTATTTCACATAAGGAGGAAATTTCCCATGGCAAGAAAAATGAAAACCATGGACGGTAACAATGCTGCGGCTCACGTGTCTTATGCGTTTACCGAAGTAGCAGGTATTTATCCTATTACACCGTCCAGCCCGATGGCCGACTATGTTGACCAGTGGTCAGCTCAAGGCCTGAAAAACATTTTCGGCACAACCGTTAAGGTTTCCGAAATGCAGTCTGAAGCAGGTGCAGCAGGTACCGTTCACGGTTCCTTGAACGCAGGTGCTTTGACTACCACTTACACCGCATCTCAGGGTCTTTTATTGATGATTCCCAATATGTATAAGATTGCCGGTGAATTGCTTCCCAGCGTATTCCACGTTTCGGCTCGCTGCGTAGCTTCTCAGGCTCTTAACATTTTCGGTGACCATTCTGACGTTTATGCTTGCCGTCAGACCGGTTTTGCAATGCTTGCAGAAACCAACACCCAGGAGGTTATGGACCTTGGTGCAGTTGCTCACTTGGCAACCATTAAGGGTCGCGTACCTTTCATCAACTTCTTTGACGGTTTCCGTACTTCTCACGAACTTCAGAAGATTGAGATTTGGGATTTTGACGATTTGAAGGAAATGTGCGATATGGACGCAGTTGAAGCTTTCAGAAAGAGAGCTTTGAACCCTGAGCGTCCCGTAATGCGTGGTTCTCACGAAAACGGCGATATTTTCTTCCAGCACAGAGAGGCTTGCAACGAGTATTATGATAAGCTCCCCGCAATTGTTGAGGAGTATATGGACAAGGTTAATGCTAAAATCGGCACTGACTATAAGTTGTTCAACTACTACGGTGCACCTGATGCTGAGAACATCATCATCGCTATGGGTTCTATCTGCGACGTTGCAGAAGAAGTTATCGACTATATGACCGCAGCAGGCGAGAAGGTTGGTCTTGTAAAGGTACGTTTGTACCGTCCGTTCGTTGCAGAGAAGTTGGTAGAAGCTATCCCCGCAACAGTTAAAAAGATTGCCGTTCTTGACAGAACTAAGGAGCCCGGTTCTTTGGGTGAGCCTTTGTTCCTCGATGTAGTTGCAGGTCTTGCAGCTTGCGGCAGAAGTGCAAAGGTTATCGGCGGCCGTTACGGTCTCGGTTCGAAGGATACTCCTCCTTCTTCTATCTTTGCTGTATATGATGAGCTTAAGAAGGACGAGCCTAAGGCTCACTTCACTTTGGGTATTAACGATGACGTTACTCATCTTTCTCTCGATGAGAAACCGGCTCCCAACACCGCAGCAGAAGGCACTATCGAGTGCAAATTCTGGGGTCTTGGCGGTGACGGTACCGTTGGTGCTAACAAAGACTCTATTAAGATTATCGGTGACCACACTGATAAGTATGTTCAGGCTTACTTCCAGTATGACTCTAAGAAGACCGGCGGTATCACAATTTCTCACTTGAGATTTGGTGACAAGCCGATTAAGAGTCCTTACTACATCAACAAGGCTGACTTCGTTGCTTGCCACAACCCCTCTTACGTAATTAAGGGTTACAAGATGGTTAACGACGTTAAGCCGGGCGGTGTATTCTTGATTAACTGCCAGTGGACTGCTGAAGAGCTCAACGAGCATATGCCCGCTGAAGCAAAGAGATACATTGCTAACAACAATGTTCAGCTTTACACTGTTAACGCTATTGACTTGGCCGCAGAAATCGGTCTTGGTAAGCGTACTAATACTGTTCTTCAGTCTGCATTCTTTGCACTTTCCAACGTTCTTCCTAAGGAAGAGGCTATTGGCTATATGAAGGAAAAAGCACAGAAGTTCATGAAGAAGGGTAAAGAAATCGTCGAAATGAACGAGAAGGCTATCGACGCCGGTGCAACTGCTTTCGTTAAGATTGACGTTCCGGCTGACTGGGCTAATGCTGTTGATAATGCTGAAGCAGTTAAGTCTGAAGGTCGCGAAAAGCTCGTTAAGATGGTTGACGGCATTATGAAGCCGGTTGCTCTTATGGATGGTGACAGCCTCCCCGTATCTGCTTTCGTTGACCATGCTGACGGTTCATTCGAGCAGGGTGCTTCTGCTTACGAGAAACGCGGTGTTGCAGTTCTCGTTCCTGAGTGGAATGCTGATACCTGTGCTAAGTGTAACAAGTGTGCATATGTTTGCCCGCATGCTACTATCCGTCCGTTCGCACTTGATGCTGACGAAGTTGCAGCAGCTCCCAGCAATATGAAGAAGGCTCCGAAGCCTATCGTTAAGACTGAATACACCTACACCTTGGCTATCTCTCCGTTAGATTGTATGGGATGCGGCGTATGTATCGGCGTTTGCCCGACCAACTCTTTGACCATGGTTGCTAAGGATTCTCAGTTGGCTGAGCAGGATGTATTCGATTACTGTGTAGCAAATGTTACCGAGAAGGAAGGCGTTGCCGGTTCTCAGAACATTATCGCTTCTCAGTACAAGAAACCGTTACTCGAGTTCTCAGGCTCTTGTGCAGGTTGTGCTGAAACCGCTTATGCACGTTTGGTAACTCAGTTGTTCGGTGACAGAATGTATATTTCTAACGCTACTGGTTGTTCGTCCATTTGGGGTGGCCCTGCTGCTACTTCTCCGTACACCGTTAATGCTAAGGGTCAGGGTCCTGCCTGGGCTAACTCCTTGTTCGAGGATAACGCAGAGCACGGCTTTGGTATGTATTTAGGTCAGAAGGCTATTCGCGAAGGTCTTGTAGCACAGCTTCTCGAAATGGCAGAGTCGGATAAGGCTTCGGCTGAATTCAAGGCTGCTGTTGAAGGCTTTATGGCTACTAAGGAAGACGGCGAAGCTAACCAGAAGGCTACAGATGTTCTTGTAGCAGAGCTCGAGAAGGCTGCAGCTGCAGGTTGTCCTACCGCTCCCGCAATCCTTGCCAAGAAGGAGTTCCTCTCCAAGAAGTCGGTATGGATTTTCGGTGGTGACGGTTGGGCATACGACATCGGCTTCGGCGGTGTTGACCACGTTCTCGCTTCCGGCGAAGATGTAAACATTATGGTATTCGATACCGAGGTTTACTCTAACACCGGCGGTCAGGCATCTAAGGCTTCTCAGATTGGTCAGGTTGCACAGTTCGCTGCTGCAGGTAAGGCTATCTCGAAGAAGAGCTTGAGCGAAATCGCAATGTCTTACGGTTATGTATACGTAGCACAGATTGCTATGGGTGCTGACCAGAATCAGACCTTGAAGGCTATCAAGGAAGCTGAAGCATATAAGGGTCCGTCCATCATCATTGCTTACTCTCCTTGTGAGATGCACAGCATTAAGGGCGGTATGGTTAACTGCCAGAACGAAATGAAGAAGGCTGTTGACTGCGGTTACTGGAATATGTTCCGCTTCAACCCGGCTTTGAAGGACGAAGGCAAGAATCCGTTCAGCATTGACTCTAAGCCTGCTACTGCAGACTATAAGGAGTTTATCTTGGGCGAGGCTCGTTACTCTTCATTGACCCGTTCGTTCCCC
>JAZRQE010000001.1:0-5711 GCA_045649545.1 Acutalibacteraceae bacterium | reverse complement strand
ATTGCCAATAAATCGAGTTATAAATTTAAAACCGAAGAAATAGAGAATGTCCGTCTGGGACTTAAAAAGCAGGTGGAAAATAATGATTAAAATTTTAAAATACGGCGAGGTCAAAAATTCCGAAATCTTCGCCCGCGGCACCGCCGCAACCGACGTTTCAGGCATTGTTACCGAAATAATTGAAAACGTCAAGCTTAACGGTGATAAAGCGTTATTCGAATACTGTGAAAAATTTGATAAAGCAAAACTTTCTTCTTTGGAAGTAACCGAAAAGGAAATTGACGAGGCATTCAATTCGGTTGAGCCGAAGTTTTTGGAAATTATCAGAAAAGCTGCCGAAAACATCCGCAATTTCCATTCAAAACAAGTAAGAAACAGCTTTATTATTTCTGAACAAGACGGCATTGTGACCGGACAAAAGGTAACCCCTATTGAAAAGGTCGGTCTTTATGTGCCGGGCGGTACAGCGGCCTACCCCTCTACCGTTTTAATGGACAGTATCCCTGCCAAAATTGCAGGCTGTAAGGAAATTTGCATCACCACACCCCCGTCGGCCGACGGTAAGGTTAATCCCGTTATTTTAGCAGCCGCTAAAATTGCAGGCGTTGACCGCATTTTTAAAGTCGGCGGTGCACAGGCTGTTGCCGCTTTAAGCTATGGCACTGAAACCATCCCTAAAGTTGACAAAATCGTAGGCCCCGGTAACGCCTTTGTTGCCGAAGCCAAGCGTCAGGTTTTTGGGTTAGTTTCGATTGATATGATTGCAGGTCCGAGTGAAATTTTGGTTGTTGCAGACAGTACCTGCAACCCCGAATTTGTTGCCGCAGATTTGCTTTCTCAAGCCGAGCACGACAAAATGGCAAGTGCCGTTTTGGTTTGCGACAGTATGGATTTGGCAACAGCAGTCAGCGATGCATTAGAACGTCAGATTCCGCAATTACTTCGTGCGGAAATTGCAAGGACTTCAATTGACAACAACGGTAAAATCATTGTTGCTGACGATTTAATTAAGGCAATTGATATTGCCAATGAAATCGCACCCGAGCATTTAGAATTATGTATGGACAACCCTTTTGATTACCTCGACAAGGTAAAACACGCCGGCAGTATCTTTATGGGTAAATATTGCCCTGAGGCTTTGGGTGACTACTACGCAGGCCCTAACCACACTTTACCCACAAGCGGTACCGCAAGATTTTCAAGTCCTTTGTCGGTTGACGATTTTGTAAAGAAAACACAATACACCTACTATACCCGTGATGCTTTGGGTAAGGTTTTTGACGACGTTGCTTTCTTTGCTGAAAAAGAGGGTTTGACCGCCCACGCAAAGAGTGCTACCATTCGTTTTGAGGATGAAAAATGAGTAGATTTTTAAAATCGCAGTATACTTCCTTAGAGGTTTACACCCCCGGCGAGCAGCCGAGGGACAAGCAATACATAAAACTTAATACCAATGAATCCCCTTTCCCGCCAAGCGATGCAGTGGTAAAAGCAGTTAACGCTGACGAAGTAAGAGATTTGCGTCTTTATTCTGACCCCGAATGTAAAGCACTTAAAACTGCTTTAGCAGAGCTTTACGAGGTAACACCACAGAACGTTTACCTTTCCAACGGCTCGGACGATATACTCAACTTCAGTTTTATGGCGTTCGGTGAAAAGGGTGTCGTTTTCCCCGAAATCAGTTACGGCTTTTATAAGGTTTTTGCAGAGTTACACAATACTCAGTACACTGCAATCCCCTTAAAAGAAGATTTTTCGATTGACATTAACGATTACAACGCCAACGGCAAGTTGATTGTAATTGCCAACCCCAACGCACCGACAGGACTTATTTTGAACGTCGAGCAAATTGAGGCAATTTTAAAAGCCAATCCCGACAGCGTTGTGTTGATTGACGAGGCATATATTGACTTTGGCGGTGAATCTTCATACAAACTGACAAAGAAGTACAAAAACCTGCTCACAGTCGGTACTTTTTCAAAATCTCGCAGTATGGCAGGTGCAAGACTTGGATTTGCCATTGCCGACCAAGAATTAATAGCCGATTTAGAACGTATTAAGTACTCGACCAACCCGTATAATATCAACCGCTTGACACTTGTTGCAGGCACTGCCGCAGTAAAAGACAACGGTTATTATATGGATAACTGCAAAAAAATCATTGAAAACCGCGAATACACGACAAAGGAACTCGAAAAATTAGGCTTTTTCGTTTTGCCGTCAAAGGCAAACTTTGTGTTCGCAAAAAGCGACAAAATCGGCGGCGAGGAGTTATATTTAAAACTCAAAGCCAACGGCATTTTAGTTCGCCATTTTAGCAAAGAAAAAATCAAAGACTTCAACCGAATCACCATAGGTTCAAAATCGGAAATGGAAAAATTTATTGAAGTTACCACTGAAATATTGGAGGGAAAATTATGAGAACATCTATGATTTCTCGCAAAACCAATGAAACCGATATTACTTTAAATTTGAATATTGACGGTTCAGGTAAGTCCACCGTTAAAACTGGTTGCGGATTTTTAGACCATATGTTAACTTTATTCTCCCGTCACGCACGTTTTGACCTCAAAGTAAAATGTGTCGGTGACACTGAGGTTGATTTCCACCACACTGCCGAGGATATCGGTATTGTGTTAGGACAGGCCTTCCGTGATGCTTTGAAAGATAAAAAAGGCATTGTCCGCTACGGCAGTTGTATTTTGCCTATGGACGAGGCTCTTATTATGACGGCTGTTGATATTTCGGGTCGCAGTTACTTAAAATGCAGTTTTGAGGGTCTTACCGAAAAGGTTGGCGACTTTGACACCGAATTGGTAGAAGAATTTTTCTTTGCCTTTTGCCGTCAGGCAGAGTTGACCTTACACATAAAACAACTTGACGGCACCAATACACACCACATTTTAGAGGGTGCTTTTAAATCGGTCGCAAGGTCTTTGCGTGCCGCTGTAAAAATTGACGAGGAATTCAAGGACGAAATTCCGTCCACAAAGGGTGTTTTATAAATGACAGCAGTAGTTGATTACGGAGTGGGAAATCTTTTCTCGCTCTGTTCCTCTTTGAAGGCACTCGGTACCGAGGTTACGGTTACCGGTGACCCGGATGTAATAAAACAAGCCGACCGTATTATTCTCCCCGGGGTCGGTGCGTTCGAGGATGCCGCAAAAAAATTACGTGAATCAGGGCTTGATAAAGTTATTATCGAGCAAGCAAATATGGGCGTACCTCTTATGGGTATCTGCCTTGGTATGCAGATGCTTTTCGATGAAAGTCACGAGTATGGCGTACATAAAGGCTTAGGTCTTATTAAGGGCAAAGTCATCGGAATGAAGGGCAGAATCCCTGACACATTAGATATACCGCACATGGGTTGGAATGCTTTGAAATTCCACAAAACCTCTCCCCTTTTTAAGTATATAACCGAAGGTGACTGCGTATACTTTGTCCACTCCTATTTTGCCGACGAATGCGAAGACTCACTTATCGCCTCGGCTGAATACGGTATTAATATCACCGCCGCTGTGCAGTCACACAATGTTTTCGGTTGCCAGTTCCACCCCGAAAAAAGCGGTGAGGTTGGACTTAAAATTTTAAAAGCATTTTGTGAGGAGGGTAAAAAATGATTATCTTTCCCGCAATTGACCTTATAGGTGGCAAGGCTGTTCGTCTTTTTAAGGGCGATTACAACCAAATGACGGTTTATAACGATGACCCGTCAGCCGTAGCACTTGATTTTAAGGAAAAAGGTGCTACCCACATTCATCTGGTTGACCTTGAGGGTGCAAAACAAGGCGGCACACCTAATCTTGAAACGGTTAAAAAGATTTGCGAAACTGCCGACCTATTCTCCGAAATCGGCGGTGGCATCCGTGATATTGAAACTGTTGAAAAATATCTTTCCGTTGGTGTCAGCCGTGTTATTTTGGGCACTGCCGCCGTGACCGACGAAGCTTTTTTAAAGTCGGCAGTAGCAAAATACGGTGACAAAATTGCCGTCGGTGTTGATATCAAAGACGGCTTTGTTGCTATTAAAGGCTGGCTTGAAAAATCACAGTACACCGGCTATGAATTTGTCGAAAAAATGCAGGCTTTGGGTGTTAGCAACATCATCTGCACCGACATTTCAAAAGACGGTGCAATGAAAGGCACTAACCTGACGCTTTATCGCGAGTTATCACAAAAATTCTCGGTTAAAATTACGGCTTCGGGCGGTGTTTCAAGCCTTGAAGACGTAAAAGAGTTACGCAAAATGGATATTTACGGTGCAATTATAGGCAAGGCTTATTACACCGGTGCTATTGACTTAACAGAAGCAATCGAGGTGGCAAAATGATTACAAAACGTATTATCCCCTGCCTCGACGTTAAAAACGGCAGAGTTGTTAAGGGTGTAAATTTTGAAGGTCTTAATGATGTCAACGACCCCGTTAGTTTGGCTAAATATTACAGTGACAACGGTGCTGACGAGTTGGTTTTTTATGATATTACCGCCTCTTTTGAAGGCAGACAACTATTTACCGAGATTTTGACCGAGGTTGCCTCTAAAATCTTTATTCCTCTGACCGTAGGTGGCGGAATAAACACTTTGGACGACTTTGACCGCGTTTTAAAATGCGGTGCCGATAAGGTCAGCGTAAATTCAGGTGCAATAAAAAATCCCGATTTAATCGAAGCCGCTGCAAAAAAATACGGCGACCAATGTGTTGTTTTGTCGGCTGACATAAAAAGAGTTGACGGCAAATTCACCGTATTTTCAAAAGGCGGACGCGAAAATACCGGTATGGACGCAATTGAATGGATTAAACGTTGCGTAGGAAACGGTGCGGGTGAGGTTGTTGTAAACTCAATCGACACCGACGGCGTAAAGCAAGGCTTTGATTTAGAAATGCTCGAAGCCGTTTGCAACGCCGTAAAGGTGCCGGTTATCGCCTCCGGCGGTGCAGGAAACATCGACCACTTTACCGAGCTTTTTAACAGTGTCCCCAGAGTATCAGCAGGACTTGCCGCTTCGATTTTCCACTTCGGCGAAGTAAAAATCAGCGACCTTAAAGAAACACTTGCAAACAACAATATTACAGTGAGGAAATAAAAATGGAAGTAAATTTTGATATAAATCAATTGAAGTTTGACGAAAAGGGTCTTATCCCCGCAATCGTGGTTGACACCTACACAAAAAAGGTGCTGACCTTGGCTTATATGAATAAGGAAAGCCTTAAAATCTCTATGGAAAAGGGCTTGACCTGTTTTTACAGCCGCAGCCGTCAGGAACTATGGTTAAAGGGTGAAACAAGCGGAAATTACCAGCACATTGTATCAATCACTGCTGACTGTGACCGCGATGCCTTGACCGTCACAGTCGAAAAAGACGGCCCCGCTTGCCATAAGGGTACCGACTCTTGCTTTAACGAAACCGTTTGGCAGGCTGAAGACAAATCGGAATTCTCGTTAGACGGCCTTTATGAGCTTTTAGTTGGTCGCAAAACCGATATGCCGGAAAATTCATATACAACCTACCTTTTCTCAAAAGGCTTGGATAAAATTCTAAAAAAAGTCGGTGA
This sequence comes from Acutalibacteraceae bacterium, assembly GCA_045649545.1. Taxonomy (GTDB): domain Bacteria; phylum Bacillota; class Clostridia; order Oscillospirales; family Acutalibacteraceae; genus UMGS172. The sequence continues at coordinate 154 of JAZRQE010000001.1, read as the reverse complement.
GGAATGTACCGAAGTTATCATTGCCGCAAAGGATAACGATAAAAAGGAAACAGTTTATGAAATTGCCGATTTAGCATATCACATTATGGTACTTATGGTCGAAAACGGTATTTCGGTCAACGATATCCGTAAAGAATTAGCCTCTCGCCACATT